>JAPKBM010000022.1 GCA_026421205.1 Planctomycetota bacterium | reverse complement strand
GCACGAGGAAAGAATTGCCTGGCGGAAGTGGCCAGTTTGGTAGGGGCGCACTCCTGCCGTGGGTGCTTCTTAATGCACAAGTGCCACCACTGGAACCCATCCGGTGGTTCGGAATATTTAGAGCGTGAATCGGACATCAGTGAACGAAAAAGTAGTCCGTTATGCCGACCTTTGAATTGACTTTAGCGCGTCACCTCGAACCCCCAGGCTGGAAGGGTCCAGCAATAGGTGACGAGGGTAACCAAGACGGCAGTGACTAGGTTAAGGAGGAACCCTGCTTTGGCCATTTGTCCCATGCGTAATCTTCCACTAGCAAATAAAATGGCATTCGGTGGTGTGGCAACAGGCAGCATGAAGGCACAAGAAACGGCAAAGGTCGCGGGGACAGCGAGGAGCATTGGGTGTACGTCGGCGGCAATGCACGCAGAAAATAGCAAAGGTAGCATCAAGTTGATCGTGGCTGTGTTGGATGTGATCTCCGTTAAAAAAGTAATGCCAAGGCAAGTGACGAAGATTGCCATGAGAGGGGACACACTGGTGATGAGTGCCCCCAGGTTCTGGCCAATAGCGTTGGAGAGTCCGCTGACCTCACAGGCTTTGGCCAAAGCGAATCCGCCACCTAGCAAGAGAAGAATGCCCCATGGGATGTTCTTGCAATCTTCCCATTCCAAAAGCCGATTTTTGTTTTTGTCGGGAAGTAAAAACAAAATAATGACCCCGAGCATGGCGACAGAGGCGTCGGAGATGGAAGCGGAAATGGTTTCTGGGAGAAGGGTCTCCCACCCTGGAAGATTGATACTGCCGAAGTCAGCACCTTGTCGGGTCATCCAGGCCAATGCCACGCCACCAAACACGAGGGCTACTTTATTTTGATCTTGGGTACGCGGGGGCTGTGCATCCTTCGTTTTACGAAGCTGCTCAAGACCCGGAATGGAATGCGTCGGAAGACGGAAGGAAATTCGTGTAAGGACCCACCACGTCGTTGCCAGGAAAATGACGACGAGTGGAAAAGCACCGATGAACCAAGTTCCAAATCCTATGGTGGTCATTTCAGGAAAACGGTCCATCATTTGCCCAAGAAAGACACTGTTGGGTGCTGTGCCGATGGGCGTGGCCACTCCACCAATACTGCAGGCGTAAGCAATGCCTAGGAGAAGTGGGGCCGTGAGCTGTTTTCTATTTTCTTCTTCGCAGCCGTCAAGAACGGCCAAGGCCACGGGCAAGAGTAAGAGCGCTGTACTTGTGTTGCTCACAAACATACTAAGTCCCGCGCCGGCTACCATGAAACCTAAAATGACGCGCGAGGGGCGCGTACCAAAGGTGGAAAGTGCACGAAGTGCAAAACGTTTGTGTAAGTTATGATGCTCTAAAGCAATGGCCAAAATGAACCCGCCCAAAAACAGCATCAAGATATCCTGGAAGTAAAGAGGGGCGACATCTCGTGCGGATATCACCCCGGTAGCGGGTAAAAGTACGACCGGTAAGAGAGATGCAATGGGCAACGGGAGGGCCCCTGTAAGCCAACACCAGGCCGTGAAAACAACCACAGCTGCGGTAGAGCGGGCATCCACCGGCAAATTGATAATGCCGGGGAGAAAGGGTGCAAAGCCCGAGATGAGGAGCCCGCAGAGGGTCTTCCATGTGTGGACTGATGTCATACTTCTTATGCTAAGATTGAGTTGTGAAAAAAATAGGCTTATTCATCTGAGTTTTCCTTTTTTTCGTGTGCAGAACAAACATGGCACTGTTGCTGGATGATATTGACAAAATCATGCCATTGACTGTTTCGATTGGGACGACTTCATCTTTACTTCGTTCGATTGTGGACCAAAACCATGAAAAATATATTGAGCTCAGATGGGCGGACCTCGTTCACCTCGTTATTTGAAGAGACTGTCTGTCCCAGGGGAACAACTCAATCAGTAAGCGTCTGTTTTAAGGGATCAACCGAAAACCCCAGCGACTGAAACCAAGGGAATAAATCATTGTCAACAGCTTTGGACCACACTGCAACGCAGTCATTCATGGTGTATTTCTTGTGATCATCTGGAACAAGAGTACGTTTCATTCGGAAATACTTTGCTAGAGCGCCAGGTCCGTGTAATCGTTCCAGTTCCTCAAAAACGTAATAGGATTTCCCCCAAATTAAATTCCGTGGAGCGTCGGGCGACAAGGGGTCGATTTGTGTGAAGTCAGGGTCCAGTTTTCGAGCTTTCGCAAGAGCGCGATCTAACGTTTTTTGAGCTTCGGGCATTCCCATGCGCTTGCCGACTTGAATACCTAAATAAGTAGCAATCGGTTCATTCCAAAGAGGCTCCGCGTGGGGGAGGACCCACGAATGCCCTGCTTCATGAGAAATCAACTCCACCATGGGGTAACGTTTTTCTGGATAGTTCCCCCACCACGCACCAATGGCAATACGTGCACCACTGGAAAACCCACCACCGCCCGTCGGCAGAATGAGGAGGCTTTTAATCATGCCCGCGGATGGCTCTACACCGGTTACGGCAACCAAATGTGGAAATGCATTTTGATATTCCTGAGCAATGCCGTCGGCAAACGGCTCTGTACCGTCATGGTATTCAAGCGTGAGGGGGCCCATGACTTTGGTGAGCTCTGCCCAAGGGCCATGATGCGGTTTTTTTGCATCAATCTTTTTCTCTGTAGCCCACTGTAATAAAAACGGGGTCACCCAAGAAGCGTTGATCGGGTCGGAAGCGTCCGGCCTATGACCGAAGAGGCCTCGGCTGGCAAGAACAATGTTCCCTTTGCCAACGTGTTTTTGAGCTAGCACGGCACGATTTTTTTTATCTTGAATGAAAACATTCCACTGGTCATTAAGCTCTAAGGTGCAACCGCCCCGAAAAGTAATTTCCTTTTCCCCTAGGCTATTCTTCAAGGGAAGCTTGGCGCGGATGGGGGAGAAAGAACCTCCGAAAAGTTCCGCCACGGCTTGTGCGGGTGGAGGTTTCTTGGCGCCGTCGGCCATGCATAACACAGTGCCTCCTGACTCGGCAAAGGCAAGAATGTTTTTCAAAGCGCCTTCGTCATACGGAAGGCGCGCATCGCCAGCGCTTAACAGCAAGAGGTTAGCATTGGATAAATCAAGTTTTGACAAACTTCCCCAGTTTCGAACGTCTCTCCCGATGCCCTTTAAATATTGCTTGTAAAAGCGCCCGTCCATATAAAATGAAAAGGATTGTGAAATGTCACTCACCGAGTGAATCACAATAGGCGAGGGAGGTGGCGAAACCTCTTCTTGCGGCGGGAAAAAAATGAGCGAGAGAAGAAGGCTAGGAATCATGATTACCAAGAGTAGGAACTTCCTGATTTCAGGAGTGTGAAGGAAATGTCGTGTGCAGACTGGAAAACTTTGATCGTTGGAATATTGGCGTTTCGCGCATCATAAAGATGCACGGGTCCGTCTCCCCAAACAGTAGCTACATTACCTTGGATGACAAAAACGGTGCGTTCTGAAATCCCCACACCGATGACTTCGGAATGATCCAAAATTGCCGTCAAGAGACGGTCATGGCGGTTGCGTTGGGTGAAATGCTGGTCCACTAAAAACTGCGGGCAAAGTCCAAAGCCACGGTGCGTGGTCATGGCACCTTTCATAAAAGGCTGTGGTTGCGCTGACCCAGAAATTATTAGCGACCCCATGACTGCCGCACCGGCGCTGGTGCCACCAACCACCGCTCCTTGCCTCCAACGTTGCTGAATAGCGGGCAGAATTTGGGCCTTTTGCACAGCCTCCATGAGGCGCAATTGGCTCCCTCCGGTGAACCAAAGAATGTCCGCGTTCAGAATTTCTTCCCAATTTTTTTTATTAGTTTCTGGGGAAGAAAGATTGGCGACATGAGCTGTTTTAGCACCTGCTTCCAACCAAGCCTCTGCGGATTCAAAACCGGCTTCCTCTCGTTGTGAGGCCTGAGGGAAAATGAAAACATGAACGTCTTCTTTTTGGACGAGCTGAATTCCTTTTTCAAAAATTTCTAGCGAAAGGTCGCCACCTCCAGCAAGAAGAAGAGGCCCGCCTGTTTGCGCACAACTCCCCAGTGAAAAAGCAGTCAGGAGGAATATGAACCGCACGAAAGTCTTACTTCGAAGAATTGAAGAAAGAAATCATAGAATCTAGGACTTGGTCTCGGAAAGGCTCATTCATGGATTCATGACGCCCTTCGGGCCAAACCACGTATTCTTTCCTTCTTGGCCACGCAGCGTAAAAGCGATCAATATCCCCAAAGCTAATGAGCCCATCAAATCGCCCAGCGTGAATCTGAAGGGGCCAGCGCCAAGTCTGGGTATTTTCCGCATTGACATTTTCTATGGACTGCATCATTTCGGTATACAATCGCGGGGTGACCGTATGAAAACAATTTGGGTCCTGGAGATACTTGGCTACGACGTCTTTGTCTGAACATATTTCCGCGCTATCTAATTCATTGTCCATGGGCAAAGCCGGAAGAATTTTAGATAATAATTCTGCGCCCATTTTTTTCCACCAAGGAATCGGGAATGCGATGCCCAGTAACGGCGCAGACAAAATCACAGATTGAACACTGCTTGGATTTTTTCGCAACCAATCCAAGGCCACCAAAGTCCCCATGGAATGACCCAGCAAGTGAAAGTCTCCCCCTGTGACTCGTGCAGCCGCATCCACATCTTCCAAATAGTCTTTCCAGTGATGCAGATGCCCACGCTTACCACCCGATTCGCCATGCCCGCGTAAATTGAGCCCAACTACGGTGTAGCCTGCCGACGATAACCGACCCGCCGCGTAGTCATAACGTCGGATGTGCTCGCCGACGCCATGAAGAAGGAGCACGCGGCCTTTGACTTCCCCGCGGGCAGGCCATCGCCAAGCGACTAAGGGCGTGTTATCTGCGGAGCGGAAGTCGATGCGGTCCATGTTTTTGTGCAAAGAAGGGTTGCGAAAAGAAGGAGAATGTTTTGAATGAGCTTTTGCCAAATCACCACCACGCCGGAGCCGCAACCACAGTCAAAAGCAACGTCAAAGAATGCAATGCCCTCGGTGTCCATGACAGCAAAGGAGCGCCAAACAATAGCCAGAGTGAACAAAGCCAGGAATAGGCCGGCCACCGTGGCGGCGCCGCGTCGGAGGATTCCGGACAAGATGGCCATGCCTGCTAAGACTTCCATCCAAGGAAGGCCGACGGCCGCTATGTTGAGCCAAAACGGAGGCTCCGTCGGCAAGATCTCATAAGTGTGAATGCTTTTCAAGAAAACATCCGGCGTGCCGATTTTGGAAAACCCCATGAGCAAAAATGCCAAGCCCGCATAAAGACGTGCAAAAAGTTTCATTCCTTGGGTCCCTTCTGAATTGGATGCCCCGCGGCGCGCCATGCGTTGAAACCTTCTTCGAAAACGAAAACACTTTCGTGTGGAATGTCGTATTGATAAATCAAATCATTTGCCAAGAACAAACTGTCCTCGCAGGTTCCGCCATTACAATAAATAATAATCATGGCCGCATTTTTCAATACGGGAAGGAGCCCAGGAACATATTTTTCCTGTTGGTAGTGATCACAGGTCCGTGCACCTGGAATATGCCCTGCCTCATAGGTACTTAATTTTCGTGCATCCAAGAAAGTGATGCCACCGACCTCATCCCCAATGTATTGGGAATACTCCACTGCATCGGCGAGCGAAACCTTTCCGTAGGGATTCTCCAGGACGGTCGGGAAGTAGTCACGGCTCAGGTCCAAGCCTGTGGGGTGCACGGCATTGGCGGTCAAGCTCAACGCAAGCGCGATGAATGAAAAGAGGAGCGCCTCTCCGAAAAGGGTGCACGGGAGTTTCATTGCTGCAAGTTGGGTGGCGTCCATTTGCCATCTCCGTCGCCATCCACCCAAATCGGATTAGTCAAGGCGCCGATGTTCGGAATCATGCTTTGCCAAAATGTACCTGTGGGCTTGCTTCCCGTGGCAACCGCAACCACCCAGGAGTCTGCTTTCAGATGCAGAACGGAGGTCCTAGTTACATCCAATGGAGCGTCCGTGTCTTCAATTACATGTCGTGAAATTTCCTTGCCGTTGACATAAATCACCAGGTCGTTGACGTCGGCCCAGGATGCGGCAGCAACGCGAAAATTCAGCGTGAGATTGTTGCCGGAAAGGGGCTTCTCCAGGGACCCTGAGATGCCCTCTCGCACTTCCAAGCATTCCATGAAAACTCCCATACTCATGGAAGTCTTTCCGTCTTGAAAAGAAGCACATAAGTCATCAATCTTCAGTTTATCGGGATGAAGATCATTCCCTAAAACATAAGTCCGCCCTTGGCCCACGGAATCGCCGACGGTATGAGAATCCGAACTTCCCACGCCATAAACAATGTCACCCGCGTTGAGCAGGGAGAACCAATCCTTCATCACCTCTTCCCAAGCAGTTATTTTTGTGGTGGAATTGAAAATCTCAATGCCGTCCACATCCAGACTCTTTAAGCCGGAAGCAAAGGTTCCCGTGGCTCGGTCCAAGTCTTGCGCCTCTTTTCCAAAAGGCCCCCGATTAAAATCGGGCCAACGTGGATGATTCAAAATCACCACTTGAGCGCCCTTGCTCCGAATCTCTTTTTGGAGTTCTGCCCACGGTGTGATTTTATGGTCAGGCGTCTCGGAGGAATTTGTAAAAGGGAATGCATTGAAATGGCCCAAACTTGTTGTGACTTCATTGCCAATCACCGAGGTGTAAAAATTCTGTGCGCCAATTTCCTTTTGGAGGGGACGGTAATCCATGTGATGGTTGTGGTCGGTAGCGATGGCCATTTCCACGCCTTCCCCAGCCAGCGTGTGAACCCGCTCCCAGGTGGATGCATCGCCGTGGCCACTGCCGGTGACCGTGTGGATATGGGTGTCGGCGGCCACATAACCCGCTGTATCCACCTCGCGGGAAATGCGGAGCACGATGGGGGATTTCGGCCCGTCCCCTTCTATTAGAAGGCTGTGTGAATCCACGCCCCATTCCGTTCCTCGACTAGCCCAAATAGTCCAAGTGCCGGCGCCTATTTCCAACTGCGCGCGCCCTTTCATGTCGGTGTAGGCCACGCCTTTGCGTAAGGGGATGGCCGAGGCGTCGGGGTAATACAGGGGGGCTAGATTGCCCTGAGCGTCGGCAACGGTGATGCGTGCGGGGAGGGGGCCACCATGGGTAGAATTGAGGACTTGAATTTGAACCGGCCGGATGCCCATGCGGTCTCGGTAGGAGGTCTTCAGAAGGCGGACATCGCCGAAGGTGATGTCGTCTCCCACCCGTTCACAGGTAAGGCTGAATTCATTGGCGCCAGATTTCAGGACCTTGGCCGGAACAGGGTAGTAATGGGTGCTCTGCGCCTTCTCTTTGACAAGGACGGCAATCTCTGCTCCGTTGATTCGGAGGCTCCAGCGGTCATCGACGTGGCGCTGAGTGAGCTGGAGACAGAGTTCCTTCCCATTTCGCTTGGCTTGGAAGGAAAAGGCGTATTCCGTGCCGTCGGGCGCCTCATTGGCCTCAGACCACTCGGGGCAGGGGTCATTGCCGAGATGGATGTAATCGGCGAGAAGGACGCGTCCTTCTTCTTGAGCGGGGAGGAAGGAGAGCAGGCTGAGGCCAAGGAGGAGGGGAATGAATCTCACGGCTTCATCCTACGCGCCACGCCCATAAAAAAAGGGCCCCTCACCGAAGTGAGGAGCCCAGGTTTCTTAGTCTTTCGACTTAGAAGTGGTGCATCATACCGTTAGAGAAGGCAGTAACGTTCGTGGCGGAGCCACTCGTTTCAGCGACCTGTGAGTAGATCGTACCGCTTAATCCTGGGATGGGGATCGTGAGAACTCCACCAGGCATGTTAATTGGGGTACCAGAGAAGCGGCGGAAGTAATCCACCAACAAAGTACCACCGTTGTATGACAATTCAAATGGGTGTGCAGCTGCGATTAACCGGTAATCCAAGCCTGCCTGCGGGTTTTCCACCTGAAAAGTACCCATGCCACCGCTTACAAGAGCGCCGCCTAGGGAGTACTGAACCGTATCGCCTGCTCCAGGAGCAGAAGAGTAGTAAGCAGAGGAATCGTCTACGTTACCGTACATGGTGACACCAAAGCCTGCGAAAGGCACGCCACCAAACCAGTAACAACCAACGTTTGCACCTGCGAGGGTGTCAAACCATACGAATGCATCGCCGTTACCGTAACCGCCACCTGCGAGCCATGGACCTGTGTTGTCATGGTCCCAAACAGTTGACCAACCGCCCCACTTCATAGCAGCGCCTTCGGTCTGGAGATTACACTCAGCTCCACCAGAGAGATCGATACCTACAATCCAGCAAGCAAAGTTGCCGTTGGCATCGGTCATTGGAAGACCAGAGATAGCGTAAGAGCAGTCTGCGGTTGGCCAGTTAACTGGACCAGAGCAGTAAATGCTTTCATCGTAAAAGTTCATGACGGCGGTACCGGTGTTTCCGGTAGCAGCGTCTACTTCAGCAGAGCACCAGATGAAATCAAATCCATTGAGCTGCTCGGTAGCATTGACACCACGGTCTGGCAAGCCAAACTCGTCAACCCATTCCTGGTAAGCACCAGCGGATGAGTAGTAGTTAGAAAGCATCATGTTGTTATGAAGCATATCTGGGCCACTACGGGTGTTAGCGCTGGAGGATACGAAACCCTGTGAAGGGGTGTAGATGCCGGCAAACTGAGGATTTGCGGCCTTTTTAACGGTCATTTGAGCCTTTTGCTGTGCACCTGCGCCTGCGACGAGGGCGATAACAGCGACTCCGGTAAGGATGTTTCGAAACATGTTTTAAGTTCTCAATGAGAAACGGGGTTCTAGGGATGTGGGCAAATGCCCTGCGGGACTATCGGCGAAGCTTGGGGGAAGCCTTTAACCGTTCCCGACAATCTAGGATTACCTCATATTTGGCTTCTTGTCCAGAAAAGTTAGGAGAAAAATGGCGGAAATCCTTAAATAATCAAGGTTTTTCAGGTATTTGGATTTTGTGGAACCTCGCGATTCCTCTCAACGTCGCTCCGACTTGACCGATTGCAATATCCTATTAACCCTTGTATATAAATAGGTTACGTAGTTTTTAGGAAAAATCTTTTTTTAGCAAATCTCGCGAAACTAGTTTTTCGCCTTCTTGAACCCACCGAAGGACTCCTCCAGCAAGGTCGAAGGCCGCGCCAAAATCTTGCTCTTCAAGCCAAGCACAAAGCTGTGCACTGCGGGCCCCACTATGGCAGTAAATCAAGAGGGGACCGGCATGCGCAAGGAGTGCTGAATTCCATCGGCGGAATGAAGAAAGGGGGCGGTGGACGGCTCCCGGCAAAATACCCGTATGGAGTTCGTCGGACTCTCGGATGTCCAGGATGAGCAAATCCTGGGATTGATCTATGAGTGCGCGCGCTTGGGGCGGAAAGAGGAGGGGAGAACTCACGAAGTGGAGGGGGTGGCCAGTTCTTGTCGGAGAAAATACATCATCACATATTCTTCGGCGGTTTTTTTGGGTCCTGGAAGGTCCCGAAGCCGACGAGCTGCCGCCTGGAGGTAGCGTTCTCGAAAGAATTGGTAGGCACCGACGCCCACTTGGCCACGATCTTCCAAGGCGACCTTCACTCCTAAGGCCTTTTGTGCTTCTACAGGGGAAAGGCTGGATTTCCCTGAGGATTCCATGAGTTCCTCTAAGGAGTGAATTTGCTCGGTCGTGACGCCAATCAAAAACTCATGGAAAGCCATGCGTTCATCGTTACTCAAATCTGCGTGGGAAAAGTATCCCACAAATTCCGGATCACAGCCGGCTTGCATCAAGCGCATGATCTCGGAAGCGCCCAATAAAGTGCCGACACTCACCCGGATGCTTCGGCGGGCTTCCCAGGTGGCTTGTAGGAGGGGGAAGAAATCTCTTACCGCCCAGGTGAGGTAGTTCTCCCATACATAAATGAGTTTTTGCACTGCGGCTTGGCGCAGGTCGTGGTCAAGTTTTTCATCCATTGCCATGGAGCCCAGGACGTCGTCAGCTAGGCGGGTGAAGACACAACCGTGCAGCCAATCATCTACTTGATCTTTGACGGGGGTTGGCTCGCCTTCGGTTTCCGTGCAGATTTCCTCACACACATAAGAAAGGAGCCGCCAAAGGTTGAGTTCCGCCATGACGAGGGTGCGACCGGCCAAGGCGCGCGTGGGGAGGAACATCTCTAGGTTGGCATCCGTGGCCTGGCCGAGAAGATCCACTAAGGTGGCTAAGTCTCGTTGTCGTGCACCCAGAACGCGTTCTTCGAAAATGGGTGGATAAGCTTCTAAGGCGTCGGCCAAGCCTTTGACACGTTGGATACTGCTGGGGATGATTTCCAGCAGGGCTTCTCTGGATGGGTGTTCACAACGCAGGATGGCTTCCCAAAGTTTTTGAATGGTGTGCTGTTCTGCCTCAGGAAGAGAGCAAGAATCACCGAGGGGAAGCGTCGGCAGGGTCATGTGTTGAATTGGCGGTCCCCAGCATCACCGAGTCCTGGGTAGATATAGCCCCGTTCATCAAGGTGGTCATCTAATCCACAGAGATGAATATCGACATCAGGGTGGGCCATGTTCAAGGCTTTGACCCCTTCAGGCGCCCCCAAGATGCCTAAGAACTTGATGTCCTTTGCACCCCATTTTTTAATGGCGTCCACTGCGGCAATGGCGGAGCCACCGGTGGCCAGCATGGGGTCCAATAACAAACAGCAGTCTGCCGGCTCTCCTTCGGGGAGTTTGTTGTAGTAAGAAACAGGTTGGAGCTTTTCTTCGTCGCGGTAAAAGCCCAAATGCCAAACTTCGGCCCAGGGGAGGAGTGACTCCAAGCCGTCAACCATGCCAAGGCCCGCGCGCAAAATGGGAACCAGCGCAACCCGTTGAGAAATTTCCATCCCTTGGCAAGTGGCCAAAGGAGTTTGCACTGTTTTGGTACGTGTTTCTAGATCCTGAGTTGCTTCCACGGCTAACAACATCGCAAGCTCTTTGACTAGCCGACGGAATGCAACCGTTTCTGTTTCTTTGGACCTCAGCCGTGTCAACTTGTGAAGGATGGCCGGGTGATGGGATACGAAGGCCTGGGGCATAGCGGAATCTTAGCGAGGAACGCGTGAAATAAAACCCGTCGCATAGAGGTTTCTTTAAACTGCTCCGATGAATTCTCGACCGGTAGACCGTGTTGCCACCGATGCCCGTGCGGCCTCGTTCACCAAACGGTCCCTCAAGAAAGAAACGAAACTAGCGGGCTTACGCCTTGCCATCTCCATGGTGGACCTCACCACATTAGAAGGGGCTGATTCTCCAGAGAAGGTCCGATCTCTTTGTCAGAAGGCGGTGGCACCGGATTCCTCGTTTGCCGACATCCCTTCGGTTGCTGCGATTTGTGTCTATCCAAGGCTCGTATGTGTGGCCAAAGAAGCCTTACGCGGCAGCGGGGTGCAGGTGGCCAGCGTGGCAACCTCCTTTCCCAGTGGACAGGCGTCTTTGGAAGTTCGTCTTCAAGATGTCCACGAAGCAGTAGCCGCAGGTGCCGACGAAATTGACATGGTGATTAGCCGGGGGCTTTGGTTGCGCGGTGAGCATGCGGCCGTCGGTGAAGAAATTCGTGCGGTGCGTGGCGCTTGTGGGGATGCGCACTTGAAAGTGATTTTAGAAACTGGGGAACTGGGTACCTACGACGAGGTGCGCCACGCAAGTGAGGTGGCCATTGCCTCGGGTGCGCATTTCATTAAAACAAGCACGGGCAAGGTGGCGTCGGCAGCCACGATGGGTGTGACTTTGGTGATGCTGGAAGTGATTCGGGATCATTTCTTGAAAACAGGTGAGCACATTGGCATGAAGCCTGCGGGTGGCATTCGGACGGCAAAAGAAGCGTTGCATTACCTTGTGATGGTTCGGGAGACCTTGGGGGAAGACTGGCTTACTCCGGACCTTTTTCGCTTTGGCGCTTCTAGTTTGTTGAATGACTTGTTGTTGCAGTGTTGCAAGCAAAGAGATGGGAATTACGCCGCACACTATGATGTGACGGAGGCTTGAAAATGAAGATGAAAAATAATTGGGATTATGCACCAGCTCCGGAAACCACGCCGGTGGAGATTGCGCCGCATTACGGCCTTTTTATTCAAGGAGAATTCCGTGCGTCTCAAAATGGCTTGGACATGGCTAGTGTGAATCCGGCTACAGAAGAAGAGTTGTTCCGTTTTTCGGTGGCAAGCTCTTCGGATGTAGACGTTGCGGTGTCTTCGGCGCGCAAGGCGCTTGGGAAATGGCGCAGGCTTCCTGGAAAAGAGCGCGGAAAATACTTGTATCGCATTGCCCGACGCCTGCAGGAACGCGCGCGTGAATTTTCAATTTTGGAAACCATGGATGGTGGAAAACCCATTAAGGAATCGAGGGATGTGGATATTCCCGAAGCCGCTAAGCATTTTTTCTATCACGCAGGTTGGGCGGATAAATTAGATTATGCCTTCCCAGGAAGAAAGGCGGGGCCCGTCGGCGTTTGTGCGCAGATCATTCCTTGGAACTTTCCGTTGTTGATGGCGGCGTGGAAAATTGCGCCGGCGTTGGCTTGTGGAAATACGGTGGTGTTGAAGCCGGCAGAGACGACGCCTTTGACGGCATTGCGGCTCGCCGAAGTTTTCCAGGAGGTCGGTCTCCCCGAAGGTGTGGTCAACATTGTGACGGGCGCTGGGGAAACCGGTGCAGCATTGGCGGCGCATCCAGGCATTGACAAATTGGCTTTTACGGGGTCAACGGCGGTTGGGAAAAAGCTTGCCGAGGTTTGTGCCGGAACAGGGAAACGCTTGACCTTAGAGTTGGGCGGGAAGTCCCCGCACATTATTTTTGCAGATGCAGACATCGACCAAGCGGTGGAGGGCATTGTTCAGGGCATCTTCTTTAACCAAGGACATGTGTGTTGCGCTGGTTCGCGTTTGTATGTGCAGGAAAGTGTGCTGGAAGAAGTGAGCGCCAAGTTAGATTTTCGCATGCAAAGTTTGCGTTTGGGAAACCCTTTGGATAAAAATACGGACATTGGCGCCATCAATTCGAAGGAGCAGTGGAAAACCATTCAGTCTTACCTTGAGGCCGGAAAAAAAGAGGGGGCACTCTTGCATCAATCAAACCAAAGCGCATTGCCGAAGAAAGGCTATTGGTGCCGACCTTCTTGGTTTGAAGGGGTGCAGGCGTCTCACACCATTGCCCGCGAAGAAATTTTCGGACCAGTTTTGGCGGTCATGAGTTTTCGAACTCCCGAAGAGGCGTTGACTCGTGCCAACAATACGCCGTATGGCTTAGCCGCAGGGATTTGGTCAGATAAAGGATCAAAGATTTTCGCCATGGCCCAAAAGCTGAAAGCGGGTGTGGTCTGGTGTAATAGTTACAACCGTTTTGATGCTGCCTCACCTTTTGGAGGTTTCAAAGAATCTGGCTTCGGCCGTGAAGGAGGCCGACAAGGTCTGCGGGCTTACTTGGAGTTGCAATCATGAGTGAACGTCTCCCTATTTTGAAAACATGGAAGCTATATATTGGTGGCGCCTTCCCGCGCACCGAATCGGGACGCACGGTCATCGTGCATGACCGAAAGGGCGCTCCCTTCGCGCATCTTTGTAAGGCGTCGCGAAAGGACTTGCGCAATGCGGTGACTGCCGCACGGAAGGCATCGGAAGGCTGGGCACAACGTACGGCTTACAACCGTGGGCAGATTTTGTACCGAATGGCTGAAATGTTGGAGGGCAAAGCGGAAGAGGCTGCGTGTCTTTTGGCGGCAACCGTTCCGGGCGGTTTGCGGCGGGCGCGCAAAGAAGTGGCGACCAGCTGTGATCGTTTGGTGAGCTATGCCGGCTGGGCAGATAAGTACATTCAAGTATTGGGGAATGCAAATCCGGTGGCTGGTCCATTTTATAATTTCACGATTCCTGAGCCGACGGGTGTGGTGGGGGTAGTCGCTCCTGACGAAGAGTCGTTACTTGCCTTGGTGACTTTAATCGCCGCCCCGTTGAGTGCGGGAAATACGGTGGTTGCCCTCGGCTCTTCTGCCCACCCGCTTCTGACTTCGTTAATAGGAGAGATCTGCGCAACTTCCGACGTCCCCGCGGGTGTCATCAATTTACTCACCGGAAATCGTGGTGAGTTATTGGAGGTTTTGGCTAATTACAGAGATGTCAATGCCATTCATGCAGCGGGTTGTTCTTTGAAGGAGCAGACCGTTTTAGAATTGGGTGCGGCCATCAATCTCAAGCGTGTGCATGTGCGTGAAACGGTGGGTAAAACATGGTACGACGATGCGCATTGCACCTCTCCTTATTGGATTGAGGGCTTTGTGGAAATGAAAACGATTTGGCATCCGGCATCCATTGGGTGAATCTTCGCTCCGCCACTAATCAGGATTCCGACGCAATCATCGCCGTCGTGGATGCTTGTTATCGGCAATATCCCTATCAATTGTATGTCGAGGATGAACCGGAGCTCTTGACACCGGCAGATTCCTTTTCTGCATTTTGGGTCGCGGAAGATGCCGAGGGCTTGGTGGGGTGCATTGCGGGGCAGCTTTTACAGGATGCCACAGAATTGAAAAAGTTTTATGCACACCCGCGTGCTTGGGGTACGGGTTTGGCGCAAGAATTGCACCAGAAGTTCGTGCAGTGGACCAGGGAGGAGGGCAGGGCTTCGGCCGTGTTATGGACCGACGTTTTATTTCACCGTGCTCATAAATTCTACAAAAAACAAGGTTGGGTGAACACAGGAAAAACCCGTGATTTGGCAGATACAAACGGCCCGTTTTCCGAGTATCTATTGACTCTGAATAATGTTGCCGTTTAGTTGTTGTCGTGAATCCAAATGGGGATGTAACCGGAAGTAATGACGGCCTCATCGGTTGTATTGAATACCACACAGGCACACCAGTACAGGCCATCTTCTCCTGTTGCGATGTCATCATGCCAGTCTTGGGCAAGAAGTTCACCGGCGGAGATCGTCACAATCCAATCCGCAGGCGCAGAGGAGGAGGAAATTGTAAAGCAGGAGGCACTTGCGTGAATTCACGCAAGGATTCTAGTGAATCCAGAGGGTGACATACCCTGATGCAACCACCGGAAGTCTTTGTTGATCAAACACAATACACGAAGACCAAATCTTAGTTCCTGCCCAAGAGGCAGCACTGGTGCCCCCCACATTGAGCATCATGCTAGTGTCTCCAGCGGCATCTAATTGGCCTGAGAACTGAGAGCCCGGCACGGGATAAACTCCAAGGAGAGTTTGCCAAAACAAATTATCTTGCGTGAGTGGAATGAGGACGCCGTTCATGTCAGTCGGTCCTGTTCCCGCCATGGAGGAAACGACGCGGAACCGCTGATGGGCATTGGCAACAGGGAAATCAAATTCCCAAGTAAGTTGGAAGCCATTGGTAGCCGTGACGTGCACATCAGAGGTCCACATGTACGAGTCATAGCCCAGTGCACTAAATGCACCGTTGTCGCTCATTCCGTTTGAGTCTGCACCCGGTGATCCAACGAGGAAATCTTCACGACCATCGCCGTCAAGGTCACAGATGAATGCAACAGCAGAGCCCATACGAGACCCTTGTGCACCCTCTTGAGTCCAAAGTAAGCCCCCTCCAATGGAGTCAAAGACGTCGATATGTAAAAACTCTGGCGTCGTGACTCCAGCATTTTCATTCATGCTGCCCGAGACCATGTCCGGTACACCATCACCATTGGCATCGCCGACTGTAACGTTACTTCCTGTTTGACCGCTGTCTCGGGTTCCGGGAATTTCTGCAATGACGGTTCCGGTACTTCCAGAGTACACGACAATTTTTCCCGCATCATTTAAGACACCGCCGGCAAGCGTATGGATCTCTTCTCCGGCAACTCCAACTGCGAAGTCCAAAATCCCATCGGCATCCATGTCCGGAACCTGTGCAACAGCCATTCCGTAAAAGTCCCCTGTCTGGGGGATGATATCTTTTAATGTCAAGAGCGTGTTTCCGTTTGCGCCATTTAAGATCAAGGCAATACCTGCGTCAATTTGCAGTCCAGAAGTTGTTGTGACGTCAGCCCAGGGAACGCCGACAAGAATGTCGGCAACGCCGTCTCCACTAACATCACTGATTGTGGTTGTTGTATTCCCTAGCCCTGGCCCCGCGCCAGCGACAAATCCGGTAAGCCCTTGCGGAGGTCCGGTCGTTTTAAAGAGCTGAGCTCCGGTTGCCGCATCAAAACAGTACATGGCTCCATTGTCGACTGCGCCGCCAGAATCTTCCCCGGGGGCACCGATTAATAAATCTAAGATGCCGTCACTTTGAAGGGAGGCATCTCCTGCTTTTTGCACATGAGCACCGAAGGCATCTCCAACGGAAAGGCCGAAGAATGCGTGCATCAAGTTGCCATTGCCACCGTCATGCAGGTATGCCGCGCCTCTTCCGGTAGCGCCCATTGGGGCTCCAATGAGGATTTCGGGGATACCATCTCCGTTCACATCGCCGACGGATGCAATGGCTGCACCAAATTGTGAATCCATTTCTATTCCTGAAATACGATAGAGAAGTGTTCCTGTCGCAGCGGAGTAGACACTGACCTCGCCAGCGGCAAGAAGGGTGCCAACATCGGCGGACGGCGAACCAATGGCGTAATCACAGATGCCGTCTTGATCTAGGTCGTGGACGTTGGCAAGTGCACTGCCAAATCCGCCTCCATCCGTTCCTCCTTCATCGCCACCAAGGTCATTCCAGGCTCCACCTCCGGTCCCTTCATTTCCTGATCCACCACCTCCACCGGGGCTATTCACAGTCACGGAATTTGGAGACGTGAATGAGACTGATAACCCTGTCACACTGGTGATGGTCAAACTTGGAAAAAAAGTTCCGGGTTGCGTGTAGGTGTACAAGGGGTGTTGATTTGTACTGCTTCCACCATCGCCAAAGTTCCAAAGGAAATCAATGGGCGCCCCAGTGCTTAAGTCAGTGAATTGCACATCAAGAGGCGCCACCCCGATTCCTGGAGTGAAGCTGAAAAAAGCATCCAGCGTTCCACCTCCACCCGTTGTGGCTGTCAGAAGAACATTATCTACCGTCCACTGATTTCCCACACTCCCAATGGGACCTTTATAGCGAAATGCTAGTCGAATATGGGGTACGGACGCATACGAAGACAGGTCAATAGTAACCCGTGTTATTGAATCTAGAGTGGTTAATTCATTATAGACCACTTGCCACGTTTGGCCCATATCCGTAGAGATGACCACTTGATTCTTCCCTCGTTGTGCGGAGAATACTTGCCCGCTATCAAACGAAAGCTCGAGAGATTGATAATTGGAAAGCGTGATGATGGGGGTAATGATGTCATTCGTTTCGACCGCAGTGAAGTCTTTGTGCAACGCGTCTCCGTTAATACCGTGCATCCAACCGGGGTCATTGCCACCCACAATCAAACTCCACCCAGTCGGAGGCCAAATAGTTCCATTGAAGTCCTCAGATAGCAGAGTTTGCTGACCAAGGAGGGAAGATGAAAAAAGGAATAGGGAAAAAGAGAGAAGGATGGATTGCATGGGGAGAAGGGGAAATGGGAGCAGGGGAGGGACCCTAGACTTCATTATGCACCATAAATGACGGCTTGGCGTAGAAAATTGCTTAAGTTAGCGCCAGTCGCCAGAAAGGATGAAAGCGCCCCATTTCTTGGGGTCTACCATGTCCTCCTCTCTCTGTTCTTCCAAAAGTCCCAACCGAGCTTCTTGCATGGCTTCAGCGCGGGACATGTCGCCGTAATACCACCAATTCCGGTAGAAGTCCTCCATGAGGCGCTGGGTGGATTCGTCATCCACTTTCCACAGTGAGGCTAGGACAGTTTTGGCTCCGGCCAGGTGGAAAGCACGGCGTAAGCTGATCATGCCCTCTCCGGTGCGCAAGCTGCCTAAGGAAGTTTCACATGCAGATAAGGTGGCCAGCTCACATTGCGTTAAATCCAAAAACCGAATCTCTTCGGCGGTGAGATAGCCATCTTCCCCTTCAATCAACGCTGACCCATTAGCACCCGCCAAAACGAGACCACATAAAAGCCCCGGTACCAAACCACCGAGCATTTGTTTTTCTTTGTAAAGAAGTTTTTGTGCTTTGCGTTCTCGAGAATCTTTGAGTGCGTCTTTGATGCCACGTGCGCGATCACCCATGAAGAAACCGTGCGTGGCAAGGTGGAGATAGCGCACACGTTCAAATTCTTTTTTTAAGGAAGCCTCGGTCGGGCTTTGTTTTTCAATCAAACGGCCCTCTTTCCACTCCATCATTTCAGAATGAATCCGGAAAATCTCTTTGGCTTCTTGTCCGGAGAATGCCAGAGCATCCCAGAAAAAACTCATGCGTGCCACGGCAGCGCGTTTCTCTCGTTTGGCCCCACGCGTTTGCCCCGCTTCGGATTCCTTGCTTTCGCTTTCTAAAGCAAGTTCATCGTATTGCACATTACCCACAGAAAGGAGCGAGCCCTCCAAAGATTCGGGTGGGGGGGTTGCGGCAATGGTGACGAGTTGCGCCATGGAATCTAGGTAGACAAAGGCGTGGCGTTCTAGTAGGAATTCATCCTTCGAGGGCTGGAGGATTTCAAACGGAAGGCGCCCAAGGAAGCCGTCTAAGCATAAAAATACAAGTTCGGCTTCCTCCACAGCAGCCTCTAAAGGCTTCCATAGAAGTTTGGCTAACTCAGCTTCCGTGGTGACTCCACTGGACAAAGAGCGTCCACCGCGATCGCGGGGGATGAGCTTGTCAATGAACTCGCCGACGGCCTCGGCTTTGCCTAAATCCACCAATTCCGGGGCGGATGCGCTTGCAGACAGAATCCAAACAAAAATGTGAGGGTCTGTCCAGCCGTCTTCGGGCGTGTAGCGCGGAAGGATGGAAAAGTCCAAGGAGACCGACGCTTCGGGGAGTGCTCCATGCACCGTGCGCCAGCCGACTGTGGGAATTGGGTCTTTGGGCTTTCCGGCTAAGTTCAACAATTTCCGCTCCAACATCGCTTGCTCATCACGAATCAAGGAAACTAATTGATTTTGCTCTTTGAGGTCAATGAGTTTCTGCACATGCAGCACATTGGACAAACGCGCTTTCACCGCACGCAGTTCCTTTAAAGCTTGCACAGCTTCGGGGTTAACTTGGCTGAGCCATTGGTCTCGGCTCTCCATCAAACTTCGCGTGATGCGACCTTTACTCTGGAGGATGGCGTCATATGCAAAACTCAAAGCATCGGGTCTATCGAGCGCTAACGCCAACGAAACTAGTAATTCGAGACCGGATTGGTGACCCAGTAAATACATTTGCCGTTCGGATTCCGTTAGTGTCCAGTACAAGTCATGTAAGTGCTGACTCATGGCTCGGTGCGTCGTCAAGGCTTCGGCCCATGCCGCTTCTAAATTTCCGGATTCCCAAAGCATGCGTGCCAAAGTGCCGCGCGCCGCCGAAGTCCGCGCGTGGGCGGCTCCATCTAAAGTTGCCCAAATCTCCACGGCAATTTGCTGGTGTTTCAAGCCATCAGTTGCTTTGCCGATTTCCGAGAGTGCCGCCGCTAACTGCGCGTGGGCCAAGGCCGTGGTGGTGTGTTGCGCCCCGAAGACGTCGGTCGATTCTTGAAGGAATTGTTCCAAAACCGGGAGCGCTTCTTCGGGTTTCCCTTCCTTGCGCAAGAGGTCCCCAATGTTGGAGCGGAAGATGGGGATCCGTCGCGCAGCTTTGCCCCCGGCGGCTTCGGCAATCATCAACGCCGCTTCATATTGCATGCGCGCGCGTTCCAATTTCCCTTGGTCCATGTCCAACAGCGCCAAGTTCGCAAAGATTTCCGCTGTCTTGGGATGCTTGACGCCTAGCGCGTCCTTTCGAATTCTCAGGGCCTCTTCATAAGCCTTACGCGCGGGCAAGTAGTCACCCAGCCCATGCAATAAAACCGCAAGCTCATTTTGAGGGAACGCGGTCTCCGGGTGGTCTGGCCCATAAAGTTGTTGATGGAGCGCAAGGGATTCTTCCAAAAGCCGACGCCCTTCGGCAATGTCGCCCTGGCCACGCACGAGTGCGCCAAGATTCAAGAGGCCTCGCGCTAAGCCGGCAGGGTCTTGATCCTTGAGCTCGCGGAGTTGTTGCACCGCTTTCTCTAAGTAGTATTCCGCATCATCCAAGCGATCTTGATAGTGATACATTCGACCCAGTGCCATCCATAGATAGGCCGATGGAATCCGAACATCACTTTGTGCAGACTCCAAATGACTTTGGGATTGTTCTAAGAGTTGGAGTGCGTCATTGAGATTGCCACTTTGGTAAGTGGCTTCAGCCAAACTCACGGCAAGTAACAAACTGTTTGCGGATGCCGGCCCGGTGATTTTTTTGGCAAGTGCATAAGCGTCTGTGTAAACGGTGACAGATTTTTCATGTTCCAAGGCCAAAGACAGAGCTTGACCGAGGATGGATTGCACGGTGAGCACATTTCCGCTGTCCGGATAAAGCTTTTGCATGCTTCGAAGACAAAGTTGGGCGGCGTCGGCGGCATCGGTGTACAACGCGGCGGAAAGGCAGTCCTTCGCCAACCGAAGTTGTGCGAAGGTCAGTGTGTTGGGGTCTTTGGAGTTTGTTTTAGTACGAGCAATCCAAGCTTTTGCGTCGTCCACAAGTGCCAGCGCACGTTCCGAAGCCGTGCGCGTGGGAGCTGGGCCGGAAGTGAGGGTGATGGTGTATTCACCGAAGAGATTCCAAAGGCGGCAGGCATCGGCGGTGTAGGTGGTGTTGGCCTTGCCTTTAAAGACTATTTGTGAATGTGTGGCAGGTGCGCCGAGATAGCCGTCATCATCGGTGGCGAGGGCGGTGCCATCGGCCATTCTTAAAACCATAAAAGCATCAAAGTCATGACTGACGACAGAGATGCGGTAGACACCGTCAGCAGGGAGTTGGAATTGCCAAGAGCCCCCATGGCCGATGTAAGTCGTGGATCCACTGATGCGTTGCGCTTCCGGGATGGCCAAGTCCTGTGCGTCAATGGACTGGGTTTGCGGGGCATTCACTTGCAAAACAGGAAGTGTTGCCACCTCCTGGGCGAAAAGAAGAGGGAGCAGATAGGCGGCTAGCACAGCCCCATCTTAAGGGATGACGGAGATCGGTAGGACGGGGCAGAAAATTTTTGACGAGTGGTAGGAGGACACTGGTTGAGCGAGCTGTTCTCTGGTGGAACCGCACCCGTACAATTCCGCCCATGTTCGAACCGTTGAGCCGGGAATACCTTGCCGCTCCGGAGGCTTTGGAGGAAAAAGTCTTGGAGAATTGGCAAGCCGACGACCTCTTTGCCGCCACTCTTCAGGCGCGGAAAGAGGCCGATGCTTTTGTGTTTTACGAAGGCCCCCCAACCGCCAATGGTCGGCCTGGAATTCACCACGTTCTGGCGCGGACTCTCAAAGATTCTGTGTGTCGTTATTGGACCATGCAAGGCCGTCGGGTGTTGCGAAAAGCGGGTTGGGATACGCACGGCTTACCGGTGGAGTTGGAAGTAGAAAAGCAACTGGGCATTAGTGGGAAACCGGACATTGAGAAGCATGGAATCGGTCCTTTCAACGAGGCTTGTCGGAACTCGGTGTTCACTTACAAGAAAGAGTGGGAAGAGTTGAGTCAACGCATCGGTTATCAATTGGATTATGAAAACCCGTATGTGACTTTTGATAAAAACTACGTGGAGTCCGTTTGGTTTTTACTTTCTCGTTTTGCCGCCAATGATTTGCTTTACCGCGGTCATAAAGTTTTGCCTTGGTGTGGTCGTTGTGGCACGGGCCTTTCCAGCCATGAAGTGAGTCAGGGGTACAAAGACATTGACGACCCCTCGGTTTGGGTGAGCTTTCCACTTCAAAACGCGTCCGGTATTTTGGCCGATGCCGCACTGGTCGCATGGACGACAACTCCCTGGACCTTGCCGTCCAATATGGGTGCGTGTGTGCATCCAAATCTTGAATACGCCGTGATTTCGGCTGATAATCGACATTTTGTTCTTTTGGAGTCGAAGGCGGACAGCGTGTTTGGAGAGGGCACATGGGAGAAACTCGGCACCGTGCAAGGTGCTGAGCTGACCGGACTTTCTTATGAACCGCTCTTCGCCTTTGACGGTGGAGAGGTGGTTCATGAAGGAACAAAGCGCCACGTTGTTTCGGCGGACACCTTTGTTTCGGATGAAGACGGCACCGGCATTGTTCACTTGGCTCCCTACGGCGCCGACGACTTCCGCATTGCGCAAGCCGAAGACATTACCGCATTACTTGCCGTCGGCAATGAAGGCCGTTTCCTTTGTGATGTAGCTGACGTAAAAGCAGGGACTTTTTTCCGCGATGCTAACAAGCCTTTAGCGCAAGATTTAAAAGACCGTGGCCGTTTGATCAAGCGCAGTCAATGCAATCACAGTTACCCGCATTGTTGGCGTTGTGACACTCCCCTTCTTTACTTCCCATCACCCGCATGGTTTTTAAAAACTACTGCTTACAAAGACGCGATGGTCGAGGAGAATCAGCGCATTCGCTGGGCGCCGTCGGAAATTGGCGAAGGACGTTTTGGAGAGTGGCTGGAAAACAACATTGACTGGGCGCTTTCCCGAGATCGCTACTGGGGCTCTCCGCTTCCTGTTTGGATGTGCAACGCCGACGAAAATCATTGGGACTGCCTCGGCTCCTTTGAAGAGCTTGCTGACCGCGTGGGCGGACTGCCGACGGATTTTGATCCGCATCGCCCTGTGGTGGACACGCTCCATTACCCCTGTACCGCCTCGGACTGCACGGGCACCATGCACCGCGTCCCTCAGGTCATTGACTGTTGGTTTGATTCCGGTGCCATGCCCTTGGCTCAGTATCATTGGCCGTTTGAAAATCAGGAACTTGTGGCGGAGCAATTCCCCGCCGACTTCATTGCGGAAGGCTTGGACCAGACCCGCGGGTGGTTTTACACACTGCACGCGATTTCGGTCTTTTTGACGCGCGTGGACAAAAAACTCTGGGCGGAAAACCCAGATCTTCCACGCCTCACACCGGGCAGTGCTTACAAATCAGTCTTGGTCAACGGCCTTCTCCTGGATACCGACGGCCAAAAGATGTCCAAACGCCTTGGCAACATCGTGAATCCCGCCGAAGCGATTGGTCAGCACGGTGCCGACGCCATCCGATGGGGACTATTGGCCGGAGGGGCCGCTCATTTGTCTCGCCGCTACGATGACCGCGCCTTGGCCGAAGTCCGTCGGCGGGTTTTCGGCACACTCACGGCCAGCTATGACTTTTTTGCACTCTACGCCCGAACGGAGGGCTGGGAGCCGTCGGCCGACACCATTTCCGACCGGCCCCCGTTGGACCGGTGGATTTTGTCCCGGACCCAAGCGACTGCCGAAGAATGTGCTCAGGCCTGGGAAGACCTGGAACCCTCCCACGCTTTGCGTGCTTTGGAGGGGCTCATCGTGGATGAGATTTCCAACTGGTACATCCGCCGCAGTCGCCGACGCTTCTGGGCCGCGGACGACCCCGTGGGCCAGCAATCGGCATTCACGACATTGCATGAGGTCCTTAGCACGGTGGCACAGCTCATCGCTCCCGTAGCACCATTTTTAGCCGACGCCTTGTGGCAGCGCCTCGGGCATGCCGAATCTGTGCATTTGACACGCTTTCCTGAGCATTCTGTCTGGAGAGACCCCGCGCTGGAATCCGCCATGGACCCTATTTTGCGCGCTTCAAGCTTGGGCCGCTCCGTCCGAGAGCGCGTGCAAATCCGTGTGCGCCAACCCTTGGCCAAGGTTTTGGTGCACATCAATGCAGAGGCGAAACTTGTCGCCAGCCCGCGAGACTATGAAGCCACACTCCGTGAGGAACTCAACGTTAAAGAAGTCGAGTGGGTAGAGGGCACCCCCGACTTCCTCCAAGTTCGCGCCAAGGCCAACTTCAAAACCCTCGGCCGTCGGGCGGGCAAGGATATGAAGGAGCTGGCTGCGGCCATCGGCACCCTTGACCGAGAAACTCTGTTCACCCTGAAAGGGGGGGGCACCACCGAAGTCACCGTGGGGGATACCACCTACGCCTTGACGGGGGAAGATGTGCTGATGGAGACCCTTTCGGTGGAAGGCTTAGAGGCTGCCGGTGACGGCAAAGTGACTTTGGGGTTGGTCACGGATATCACTCCAGAGCTTGAGCGCGAGGGCCTGGCCCGTGAGGTGCTCAACCGCATTCAAACGCAACGCAAGGAGTCGGGGCTGGAAGTCAGTGACCGCATTCGCCTCAAGGTCTTCGCCGATGCCCCTTTGCGTCAGGCGCTTCAAGAGCATGGCAAGTGGATTGCCGACGAAGTCTTGGCGCCCGACGGCCTGGATCTTCCCGATGCCCTCCCCGCATGGGCCGCTTCCACCACCGATCTCCCCGAAAACGTCCACCATTGGGATTTGCCGGGAGATGTCGGCGTGAAAATCCTCGTGGAAAAGGCTTGACCCTACGTTTTTTGTGCTAAAGTCGAGGTGTGTCCACGGCATACGGGGGCACAGGTCGCCGGTCCGATACTTCTCTTCCGGGAGCCTTTCTCTGCGCTGGGTAAACCGGCACAGGCGGCACCCACTTTAATTGAGGGACCAAGCGTCCTCACTCCCTCGCCGCCGCGGAATACGCCGCTTTGCTCCTTTCTTGGGGTAGAGCGGTTTTTCGTTAGGGAGTTGGATTTTCTATTCTGAACCGGCACAATGCAGGGGTGAAGTTCTTCATTCCCATAGCTCTTCTGCTCGGCCCCCTCTTTTCTTGCACCCCGGGTGCAGAGCAGCCGGTATCTTCCGTCCCAGAGGCGCCCGCAGCCCCTGAGGTTGCTGGAGCACTTTCCTTAGAAGGTTCCGGCACCGCTCCGGAGCCTACGCCAGCACCTGCGTCGGCTGACGCCACCCTGCCCGCCCCAGCTCCGGCGGCCAATTTCATGGCAGGCCTTCGGGCACTGGACGCTTGGCACCGAGGCCGGCAAAAGATGTCAGATCAAGCCCCGCAGGAGATCCCAGCGGCCTATCAGGCCACACTGCATGCTTTCTTGGGGATGCAGTCCAATGCAAAAGCCTATCGAGCCTCTTTGAAACTGGGTATTCCCACGGAGTTCGGCCCCTCTTTCGCAGGATTCGCGGAAGCCTACGCGGCAGGGGGGCTCCCTACTTTGGCGACTGCACTCAACGCCGATACCGACCGAGGCCCTGCCTGGATGGTTTGGTCCGAGGCCTTTCTTGAGCAATCCTTGGCAAGCCAGGATTACCGGTCTGCAGGAATAACACTGGGGGTTTTGATTCCTGCTGCATTGGAGGCTGGCTATGACCGCCAGCGTGTGTTGGAGTATGTTGGCCCTGCGGGGGTTCTTTCTCAAAATCTCTCGGCCTTTCTGTCCTCGACTTCGTACACCGTTCAATCGGGAGACAGCTTGTGGAAGATTTGCCGGGGTCTCTCGAAGGAGGGTAATCCCGTCAACAGTGCGTGGCTCATGGCTTTCAACGGTAAATCCCGCTCATCGATACGCCTTGGAGAGACTCTTAAGATCCCGACGGCCGCCCTTTCCGTCAAGATTTGGCGAGACGCCCGTATCTTGGCCGTATACGCCGACGCCACCCCAATTCGACTTTTGCCGGCAAGTGTGGGGAAAAAGGGAGAAGAGACTCCTTTGGGCCGCTTTACTGTGGGGAACTGCCTAGAGGAGCCTGTGTATTGGCCGCAGGACGGGCGAGGTGCTATCCCATTTGGAAGCCCTGATAACCCCTTAGGGACACGTTGGATTGGCTTTGTTGAGAAGTCCTCCTACGGGATCCACGGCACGAATTCTCCGGAAACTATTGGTAGCTTTGAGTCCGAAGGCTGCGTTCGCCTTGCCAATGAGGCTGTTGAGGACTTATTTGGCATGATTGCACCCGGAGTGACCATTCACCTCCTTAAGTAAAAGTTTTCCAGGTTTTTTAGGCTTTTTGGGGAAATAAGGGAATCCTTGATTGACTTGTCTTTCTGAAGGTCTAGAATACTCGGCCCGCAAAACGGAAAGGGTCTGGAAAACAGGCTTGATACCGTCTTAAAAGGGGTAAGATACTACGCCCCTAAATGTTAAATCCGTGGGGAAACATACAAATCAAACCGCATTCGTGTGGTTTACGATCTCTTAAAATCAGGTTGACCCTGTTATAAATTGTAAAGCCAGGTGATCAGCAAACCCAGATCCACAGTCTTCGGACTGAGATCAATAAGTGAAGGGTTTGATCCTGGCTCAGAGTGAACGCTAGCGGCGTGGATTAGGCATGCAAGTTGAGCGCGAAAGCATGATGAAGGATCCTTCGGGTGACTGATTCGGCGAGTAGAGCAGCGCAAGGGTGAGTAATACATGGCTAACATACCCCATACATGAGAATAACTATTAGAAATGATAGCTAATGCTCAATAGCTTCTTAAGACCGCATGGTCTAAAGAATAAAGGTAGGGATCCTTCGGGACCTTCTGGTTTGGGAGTGGGTCATGGGCTATCAGCTAGTTGGTGAGGTAAAGGCTCACCAAGGCTAAGACGGCTAGGCGATCTGAGAGGATGATCGCCCACATCGGGACTGAGACACTGCCCGGACTCCTACGGGAGGCTGCAGTCGAGAATCATCCGCAATGGGCGAAAGCCTGACGGTGCGACGCCGCGTGAGGGACGAAGGCTCTTGGGTTGTAAACCTCTTTCGCCTGTTAAGAATTCTTGTTGGTTAATAGCTTTCAAGTTGACAAAGGCAGGTAAAGAAGCACCGGCTAACTCCGTGCCAGCAGCCGCGGTAAGACGGAGGGTGCAAGCGTTACTCGGAATTACTGGGCGTAAAGGGTCCGTAGGCGGCATAGAAAGTTGGATGTGAAATCCCTCGGCTTAACCGAGGAACTGCGTCCAAAACTTCTATGCTTGAGGGTGGTAGGGGACAGTGGAACTTCAAGTGGAGCGGTGAAATGCGTAGATATTTGAAGGAACTCCGGTGGCGAAAGCGACTGTCTGGGCCATTCCTGACGCTGAGGGACGAAAGCCAGGGGAGCGAACGGGATTAGATACCCCGGTAGTCCTGGCCGTAAACGATCGGCACTAGGTTAGGGAGTCTTCGGACCTCCTTTCCGTAGTTAACGCGTTAAGTGCCGCGCCTGGGGAGTATGCGCGCAAGCGTAAAACTCAAAGGAATTGACGGGGGCTCACACAAGCGGTGGAGCATGTGGTTTAATTCGAAGCAACGCGAAGAACCTTACCTGGTCTTGACATCCTGAGAACTTTCTAGAAATAGATTGGTGCCTTCGGGAACTCAGTGACAGGTGCTGCATGGCTGTCGTCAGCTCGTGTCGTGAGATGTTGGGTTAAGTCCCGCAACGAGCGCAACCCCTATCCTTAGTTACCAACAGTTCGGCTGGGGACTCTAGGGAGACTGCCGGTGTTAAACCGGAGGAAGGTGGGGATGACGTCAAGTCCTCATGGCCTTTATGCCCTGGGCTGCACACGTGCTACAATGGTAGGTACAGAACGAAGCAAGACCGCGAGGTGGAGCAAATCGCTTAAAACCTGCCCCAGTTCAGATTGCAGGCTGCAATTCGCCTGCATGAAGTTGGAATCGCTAGTAATCGCGGATCAGCTACGCCGCGGTGAATATGTTCCTGAGCCTTGTACACACCGCCCGTCAAGCCACGAAAGTTGAGAGCACCCGAAGTCGCTAGTCCAACCTTGCTTGCAAGGAGGACGGCGCCGAAGGCGAGCTCGATGATTGGGACTAAGTCGTAACAAGGTAGCCGTAGGGGAACCTGCGGCTGGATCACCTCCTTTTCAGAGGATAATCTGAACCAGTCATTCATTTGGCTGGAAACATACTCGTAACCGGTTTACCGGGACAAGAGTCAAAACAAAAAAACAACTTTTGGTTGCCTACTTTGCAATCAAACAGGGTCAACCTTCTTTCCCTCAGCGGAGTCACTGGTTTGGGCCAGTAGCTCAGTTGGTTAGAGCGTCCGCCTGATAAGCGGGAGGTCTGTGGTTCAAATCCACATTGGCCCACCACTCTATCTTGCGGTCTCCAATTGGGGGTGTAGCTCAGCTGGGAGAGCACTAGCTTTGCAAGCTAGGGGTCAGGGGTTCGAGCCCCCTCACCTCCACCATTGGTGGCCGTGAGGCCTCTGCTTGAGAAGCTAGAAAGATCATTAACAATCAGGCAAGAAATGTAATCGAAAAGATCGAGCGCAGAAGATCAACCAAGTAATTAAGCGTATATGGTGGATGCTTAGGCGTCAGGAGCCGATGAAAGACGTGGGATAGCTGCGATAAGCCTCGGAGAGCCGTTAACCAGGCATTGAACCGGGGATTTCTTAGATGCGGAAACGCGATAGGGGTAAAGCCTTATCAACCTATGGTGAATACATAGTCATAGGTGGGGAACGTAGGGAATTGAAACATCTTAGTACCTACAGGAAAGTAAAGAAATTTCGACTCCCTCAGTAGCGGCGAGCGAACGGGGAATAGCCCAAACCAACAGCGTGCCAAGGTTGTGGCCGTTGCATTGTTGGTGTCGTGGGACCTTCAGGGCAAACCACAAAATGCCCAGGAAGTTACAAATCCATAACCTAAATGAATGTTCTGGAAAGAACAACCGTAGAGAGTGACAGTCTCGTAATTGAAAGGTGTTGGACTTCCGAAGTCATCCCAAGTAGTGCCAGACACGTGAAACCTGGTATGAATTCGCGGGGACCACCCCGTAAGGCTAAGTACTACCTGACGACCGATAGCGATTAGTACCGTAAGGGAAAAGTGAAAAGTTCCCCTTTTAGGGGAGTGAAAAGTACCTGAAACCATGTACGTACAAGCGGTAGGAGGCCTATGCCCTTCGGGGAATGGCTGACTGCGTGCCTTTTGCATAATGATCCGGCGACTTACAGTACTGGGCAAGGTTAAGTGTCTCCGGCACGAAGCCGAAGCGAAAGCGAGTGCGAATAGCGCGTCAAGTCAAGTGCTGTAGACCCGAAAGTAAGTGATCTATCCATGGGCAGGGTGAAGCGCGTGTAACAACGCGTGGAGGCCCGAACCGGTGTTGGCTGAAAACAACTCGGATGACTTGTGGATAGGAGTAAAAAGCTAATCGAACTTACAGATAGCTGGTTCTCCCCGAAATAGCTTTCGGGCTAGCGTCGAGTAAAATAGCATACGGGGGTAGAGATACTGATTGCGACTGGGGGGCTACCCGCCTACCCACCGCAGCCAAACTCCGAATACCGTGTGTGGTACCTCGGCAGTCAGACAGTGGGCGATAAGGTTCATTGTCAAAAGGGAAACAGCCCAGACCGCCAACTAAGGTCCCAAAGTAGAACTAAGTGTGATAAAGGATCTGAGATTGCTAAGACAGCCAGGATGTTGGCTTAGAAGCAGCCATCATTTAAAGAGTGCGTAATAGCTCACTGGTCGAGCAATTTTGGGCCGATAATGAACGGGACTCAAGTTTTACACCGAAGTTGCGGGTGCATAAACCATGGCGTTTATGTGCGGTAGGGGAGCGTTGGTTTTGCCTTGAAGCCATACTGTAAAGAGTGGTGGAGCGGAACCAAGTGCTTATGCCGGAATGAGTAACGATAAAGGGGGTGAAAAACCCCCTCGCCGAAAACCTAAGGTTTCCTGGGGAAGGTAAATCCGCCCAGGGTTAGTCGGATCCTAAGGCGAGGCCGAAAGGCGTAGTTGATGGGTAACAGGTCAACATTCCTGTACCGCCTAATATCGTTTGACCGATGGAGTGACGGATCTGCAAGGGTCGTCGGGGCGATAGTCGTCCCCGTACAAGCCTGAGGGGTGCTGTAGGAAAATCCGCAGCAATAAGCCCCAGGGGTGATGTCGAGGCTTTAAGCCGAAGCGATTGGAGTGGGTTCCTGGAAAAGCTTCTAGGGAGATAAAAGGTGTCCGTACCAAAACTGACACAGGTTGGTGGGAAGAGAATTCTAAGGCGCTCGAGATAACCTCAGTTAAGGAACTCGACAGAATTGCCCCGTAAGTTCGCGATAAGGGGCGCCCCTGAGGGTGTAGGCACTTGCTGCCGAAGCTCACGGGGGTTGCAGACAATCGGGAGTGGCGACTGTTTACCTAAAACACAGGACTCTGCTAAGCCGTAAGGCGATGTATAGGGTCTGACGCCTGCCCGGTGCTGGAAGGTTAAGAGGCGTTGTTAGGACTTGTCCGAAGCAGCAAATTGAAGCCCCAGTAAACGGCGGCCGTAACTATAACGGTCCTAAGGTAGCGAA
>JAPKBM010000064.1 GCA_026421205.1 Planctomycetota bacterium | reverse complement strand
CCAACGGATTCGACGGGCTACGCGTCTTACATGGCAAACATTCCTCCGGCCGCCGCGGGTGTCACCGTTTGGTGCCACGGCACGGATGTAGGAACCCAGTCCATGCTGAATGCGTTGATGCTGGTGATTCAGTAGCGAGACTTCCCCCCGTGGACATAATGCGGTAATATTCGCGTCATGGAAAACTCCTTGCTTCGCATATTCCCCGTTGCTCTGCTTGCCGCAGCGGCTTCACTCGTGTCTTGCTCCTCAGAGCCCGCACCAAAAAGCGCTCAGTCGATAGATCAGCAAGTGCAAATAGCGAGTGACCAATTCCTGGAGTACTGGAATGCAGGTGATGCCGACAGTTTGTCAAAGCTCTTCGCCGAGGACAGCGTGCGCGTTATCAGCACGGCACAACTCCCGAGTACAGGGCGGACTGCAATCAAAGCTGCTTTTATGAGCGGGATGAAAGAGTTCCGGACTTCGGACGCAATCAAGCTCGTTTCTCAAACCAAAAATGTGCAAGAGCTTGAAGGCAATATCGTCTTGGCCGATGGCACGTTCACCATCGATGAAGAAGGAGACATCCAGCTGAGCGGGATGGCAGGGTACAAGAAGCTCCACGGAAAATGGGCCACCGTCTACCGTAAGACCGACAGCGGCCTTGAAATCCTGATGGAGTCTGCTCACGTTGCCAAGGATGCACTTCCCACGCCCATTGACTACTCCTCAATTGAGCGTGAACAAGTACCGGCTGCACAGGATTACGGCAACGCTGCGGAATACGCTGATGCGACCCAAAACCTAACCGATACCTACAGTGCCGGCATGAAGAACAATAATGGAGCCATGATTGCCAGCATCTTTACAGAGGATGGTATTCAACTCGTCTCGAGTTCCTCGGAAGCGAATCGTGGACGTGCGGCAATCGAGCAAGCAATGACGGTGAATCTTCCCGAAGAGGGTTACGCCGGGACGACACTCGTAGCGACCACCCTGCGCCAGCGGAAGGTCTCAGACTCACTAGTGATTGGTAACGGCCTTTGGCAGGTGGTCCAAGAAGATGGCACCGTGTTGGAGTTCGGGCAATGGGGCAACTTAATGCAGGTTCAAGAGGATGGCAGCCTCATGTTGTTGATGGAATCCGCGGGCGGATTCACCGTGATGCCGAAATAGCTAGATTCGGAAGTGTCAATGCGGCTGGGGGGGGGAGCTCAAGAGCTACAGATACCTTCGGAGGCGACTGCGCTTAAGGTCGGCGAAACCGTTTGTAGATAAGAGCAATCAGCACAACAGCACTAACGAGATATCCGATTGTCCAGGGTACGTCCCGCGTTTCTCCCCAGGCATGAAGAGCGCCCGCGCCACTTTGTGCAAGAAGGGGGAGGGACAGTAGCGTAAATCCCACCTTTGCGGGAGTTCCCGATTGTCGCCAGCACAAAATCTGCCCAAGAACGATCAGACTAAGGAGGATGGGGATTAGCGGAGGCATGAGGGAATGTTACTAAAATCTGTGAACCTGGCTTTTACAAGAGAGCCCATTGCCTTAGAACGCGAGATTCTCGCTTTTATCTCTGTTCTATAAAATGACAAATCGACCAGGAAGTGATAAATCGGAAGTGCCATTCTTGAGTGAGACTGCCTGATAGAACACCGTCACATCGGAGGGTGCCGATGTGGGAATCGTTACCAAGAGACTTGCAAACCCATCGGCGTCTACCTGAAAAGATGGGAAGACTTTCACAGGGAAAGAAAGAGATACTTGGCCATAAGGCGTATTGATGGGGCCACCGCCCTTAAGGCTATAAGCAACGGTAACCATCGAGAATGATTCGGCAGAGCCAACAGCAATCGTGGCATCTTCACCAACAATCGTATTATTGCAATACAGCTCAAAGGGTTGATATTGAGTTGCACCAGGCGGAATATCGATCCCACCACCAGGAGGTGGTGGAGGGCCACCTGGAGGGGGAGGTGGCCCACCTCCGCCTCCAGGTGGATCAGGTACCCCATACCAAGAGGGACCGATTAAATATGGATAAACCGTTTCCCCACTGGCATCGGTCGTGGAAAAATAGACATAGGTTCCCTGCGGATACTCAGGGGTCTTGCAAAAACGGCCATTATGCTCATCTAAATCACCGGTACCAACATACTCAAAGTCCTCTACAAAACATCCTAGAGGATACTGAGCGTTAACCGGTGGACCATTCTGCCGCGAAGTCAAATTCCGAAGCTGATAGCCCGACTCCATACGACGAAGACCTCCCGTTCCATTGGCATTTGAAAATCCGAAAGAGCCATAAACGGGATACCCATCAAAGCCAAAACCAATAAGAGGAGAATGGAACCGCCCAGTCTCGTTATCCCCACGTTGACCCGCTAGTAAATCTGGCCGCTGATGATAATGGTAAAAATCCATTGCAGGATGACCCATGCCGGTATCAAAACCAAGGGCTTCCCAGTACATCGCATTGCGATTCCAAATCCCCTGATTACGGTAAGAACGCCCATCTAAAGCATTAAACATTGCGACACCATTAGCAAAAAATCCAATCGGGCCTAATCGAGTCTCGATAGGATTAGTAGCAGGTTGTGGGTCAAGCGGTATTCTCCAAACATGCTCTTGGTTGTCTGGCACACCCGGATTACCATCGCCAGTAAAAGGACCAATTGGATGACTCGGGATACCGGTAGCCTCAACATAAGCATTGTCATTGTCATACCAAGTGCCCTGGACATCGGCCTCAATTTGACTCACGGCAGCATCTATATTGGCAGCTGGACTAGAGCCAGTCGTACCATCTAAGTTTCGGCGCCAATTCTGAACAGCAGGGTGTTCCGACTGTCCATAGAGAAGATCTCCGGAAAGAATGCTCAGGGAGAATATGCAAAGTAACGGCATAAGGGGTAGGCGGAAAGAATGCATACTTCTATTTATACCTTATATATCCAGGATTTTGGGACACAAATAAGTGCTTTTTTAGATGCAGATTTCAATAACTCATTTTGAGGTCGTCATCAAAGACCGAGGCATCTTGTCCATTCGCCGAGTTCTTCCCTTCCGTTGGAACTAGCCGGACGCATTAGAATAGTATCGTGATTCTCACCGCCATCTTTCTCTTTGTAACTCCCTCCACCCCCTTGCAGGAACGAGGTCATGAAATACTTGATGCCGAGTCTAATGCAGAGCATAGTCACCAAAGTCAAAATCCAGGGTACCTGTCTCGGGAAGTTCAGGTTGCAAATAGTAAGTATCCCTATTTGTTATTGACGCCGAATAAGATCACCAAAGGAAGGGTCTATCCGCTTGTACTTTTTTTACATGGTGCTGGAGAGCGTGGCAATGACAACAACCAGCAAAAGAGACATTTCCCTGAACTGATGGCTAGCCAAGAATATCGCGAGCTTTATCCTGCATTTGTCCTTGCGCCTCAGTGCCCAAAGAACCAGTTCTGGGTAGATGTTGACTGGTCATCCGAGGGGTCAACTCCATTTCGATCAACCGCTGAAATGCCCATGCAAGGAGCAATAGCTGCACTGGAAGAAGTCGTTCGCACCCACCCGATTGACTTAGACAGAATTACCTTAACGGGGCTCTCAATGGGCGGATACGGAGCCTGGGATCTTGCAATGCGGCACCCTTACTGGTTCACATCGGTGATACCCATATGTGGAGGCGGCGACGAAAAAGAGATCGCCCGCCTTGCTGGCCTGCCAATACAAGTTTGGCATGGCGCAAAGGACAGAGTCGTGCCAACCAAGCGCTCCAGACAAATTGTGGAAGCCATTCAAAAGATTGACTTGGAGGTTGAATATTTTGAATTGCCGGGAGTGAAGCACAACTCCTGGTTTGAAGCATATCGAAGAAAGGAGTTCCTCAATTTGCTCTTCTCCGCGAAACGTAATCCTCCGAAGATGCAAAAGTCCTCCGCGAAACTTTTGGCCCAGGCGATTGACGCAAAAGAAAAAATAGCCTTCTTTGGAGACTCCATTACGCAATCCGGTAACCAAAACGGTGGCTATGTGGACCTAATCCGAAGAGAACTTAATAAGGAACAGCCTCATGCTGCAATTATTCCAGCAGGAATTAGCGGTCATAAGGTTCCAGACCTTCTGGCGAGAATAGACCGTGATGTTATTGATCAAAAGGCAACCGTTGTTTTCGTCTACATCGGAATCAATGATGTTTGGCATTCGCAAACGAATTCTGGGACACCCATCGGTGAATATGGTGATGGCCTGCGAGAGATTATTCGGAAGCTGCGTGAAACGGGTGCCGAAGTTGTTCTTGCAACCCCAAGTGTCATCGGCGAAAAGCCAAAGGGGGAAAACTCTCTAGACGGAATGCTCGAAGAATATGCCGCAGTTTGTCGTCAGGTTGCCGAAGAAGAAAAGGTGACTCTCTGTGATTTGCGCAACACATTTCTAGACTACCTTCGCGTCTTCAACCCAAAGGGCTTAGAGAAGGGGATCCTCACCACTGATGGAGTGCACTTAAATAAGATGGGCAACTTGTTAGTTGCAACAGAAGTAGCGCGTGCCCTAAGAAAGGCTGTCCTTGCACGCTAAGCCCCTCATCGTGACCCAGAAAAATGCTTCTTAGCACCCTCCTTCTTTGCCTGACTTCAACGGCTCATCCGCAGGAACCACTTAAGGTTTACATTCTTGCGGGGCAATCTAATATGGAAGGCCATGCGCACATTCGTGTACTGGATTATTTAGGCGAAGACCCCAAGACGGCACCTCTTCTTTCAGAAATGAAAGACAATGAAGGCAACCATCGTTTCATTCAAGGTGCATGGATATCCTTTTTAACGGGGGCTTCTGGAAGGATAGATGGAGATAACCGGGAAATATTTGGGCAATTAACTGCGGGCTTCGGAAGCCAAGTGCAACGAGATTATTCTAAGCCCGGAGAAAGAATTGGTCCAGAGTTGGCATTTGGAATCACCATGCAGAAGAGGTTGGATCAACCCATTCTGATTATCAAAACAGCTTGGGGTGGGCAATCTTTGCACACAGACTTTCGGTCTCCAAGCTCTGGGCCTTATATACCAACACAAGATGACATAAAAAACCAACGATTTGAAACTAAGGAGAACAAGGAAGCTCTCGTTTCAAAAACTGGATCTCGCTACCACCAAATGGTGAATCACGTACGATTTGTGCTTAAAGATATACGACGCATTTACCCAGACTATAATCCCAAGCAAGGATTTGAATTGGCCGGATTTGTTTGGTTCCAGGGATTTAACGACATGGTCGGCCGTAATGTATATCCACTTGTCCCAACGAATCACCCAACACCACGTTTTGAAAAATACACCCAGTGGTTTGCAAACTTTGTGCGTGATGTCCGAAAAGACTTGGATGCTCCTGGGATGCCCTTTGTTATGTGTGTAATGGGAGTTGGCGGATCTAAGGTAGACAAGGGGAATGAAGAATTTCGAGCCAGCCAATCCGCAATCGCCAACTATCCTGAGTTCAAAGGGAACGTACATGTCGTGCCGACGTCCCCTTACTGGGATGATGCTCTGGCGAAATTAGATCAAAAACGAGTAGATATTCGCCAGAAACGATACCTACTAAATCGAAAGCATCCTGATCATGAAAATGCTGACGGAAACATGACTTCAGAAGAGATAGAGAGCCTTCTTCTTGGATATGAAAAGGACCTATTCACTCAAGAGGATTACGCATTGGAAAAGCGGGCTAAATCTAATGCTGGATATCATTACTTGGGTTCGGCCAAGACCTACTCTCTAATCGGTAAGGCCGCTGCTGAAGCCTTACTGGACAATTAAAGTTACTCCTGCTATTTGCAGAAGAGTGGTGCTTCAATTTTGAATTAGGTGCTGTGGCAAGTCTTCCACTCGTTCACAAGATAATTGTTCCATCACCTGCTGTAGCTGCCTTTTCAGCATCGAAGCCGTATGGTCACCTCCGTCTCTTCCAAGGGCACTAACGCCGTACATAAATGATCGGCCTAGGAAGGTAAAGTCCGCACCGCTAGCCAGGGCACAAGCGATATCAGGTCCTGACCGTATACCGCTATCCATCATGACAGTGGTCTTGGATCCAAAGTTGCGTGCGAGTTTCGGGAGCGCCCTGATTGTTGACTGGCCAGCATCAAGTTGACGGCCACCGTGGTTAGAAACAATGAAACCGTCAACGCCAATATCAAGTGCAGTTTCCGCATCCTCTTCCGTCACAATGCCTTTCACAATCAATTTTCCTTTCCAGCGGTCACGAATGGATTTGATCTTATCCGGAGTGAGGCGACCCGAAAAGTTTTTGTCCATGAAATCGCCAAGGTGCTTCAAGTTGACCCTCTTCGGAAGATAGGGGCGCATGGTTGCAAACGAAGGAATTCCATTTTCTAGCTGAGAGAATAACCAGGCCGGGTGTAACAGCATTTGCCCGATATTCCGCATGGACATACGTGGAGGGATAGATAGCCCGTTTCTTATTTCCTTCGGTCGATACGCAAAAGAAGGCGTGTCGGCAAGAAGCACCAGTACGGACAAACCTGCATCTTCTGCTCGATCCAGGAGTTTGTTGCGTAGATCTTCCTTCGTTGGATGATATAGCTGAAACCAAGAGCGGCCTTCGGTAATTTCAGCAATTGTTTCGATACTCGCTGTGGTTACGGTACTCAGGATGAATGGAATATTCTGCTTGAAGGCAGACCGGGCCAGGATTTCACAAGATCTAGGCCACACTAGCCCTTGTAGACCAATCGGCGCGATGCCGAAAGGTGCATCATAGACGTGACCAAAAAGTTCAGTTTGAAGTGAGGACCCTGCATGCTCTCGTAAATAGCGAGGCTTAAGTTCTATGCTACGAAGTTCGTCCGTGTTTCGTTTCAGATTGACTTCAGAGAAACAACCTCCGTCTAGGTACTCAAAGGCGAACCGGGGCAAACGAGACCGAGCACGCAGGCGCAAGTGCTCGGTAGAAGGATACCTAGGGTTAACCGTCTCAGACATAGATTGCACAATTCATGGTCAAATAGTTTACCCTCCTCTTGGCTCGAGGGGCGCCGCAAAGAGGGCTAAGGGAATAGACCTCGCATACATTTGACATGAGACTCTTTTGCATGACCCAGCCCGACGGGAGAAGGTGCGCCCGACAGGACTCGAACCTGCAACCTGCGGATTAGAGGTCGGCTACTTATGGGGAATTAGATGTGCGAGAGAAATGGCTTG
>JAPKBM010000063.1 GCA_026421205.1 Planctomycetota bacterium | reverse complement strand
GCGGCCTGATGCGGGAATCTTCTGAGAAAAGATGGTGTTTTCCGTGGATACATGCGGCAATTCCAAAGCCCCAGCCCTGTTGGTTTTGGAAAAGGGTACCGTCCTCACAAACGATGATGCTAGAAGAGGCTTCAACTTCCGACGGCGCAGAAAAAATCTCATAGGGGAGTTGCCACGTATGAAAGAGTGAGAGTGCATCAGCGAGAAGAGTCACGAGGAAAAGGCTATCCGCGCGGTTACCTTTTGGGGGTGACTGATTTAACTCCACTGATTCGGAAGCTTCCCAAAACGGACTTGCATGTCCATCTTGATGGTTCTTTACGCCTGTCAACTTTGATGGAATTGGCAAGAGAGCGAAATGTGAAATTGCCTGCCTGGTCGGAAGCTGGTTTATATAAAAAAGTTTTTAAAGAGAAGTATCGGGACCTCCCTGATTATCTCACAGGATTTGCTTACACATGTTCTGTGATGGGTGACGCCGAAGCGATTGAGCGCGTTGCCTTTGAGCTGTGCGAAGATTGTCAAGAAGAAGGCGTTCGTTATGTGGAAATGCGTTTTGCCCCGCAGCTTTTGACCCGCCCGGGATTTGAAATTTTGGATGTTCTGAAGGCCGCCTCGAAAGGGCTGCGTCGGGCAGAGAAAAAGTTCAATCAGCGCGCGGCCGTGAAAAGAAGTGAGGAGCCACCCTTTCGTGCTGGAATCATTGTCTGTGGTATGCGTTTTTTCTTACCCACATTTTCTCATGCTTATGCCGAAATGTTTTCTGCATTTGCCGACCTTCCTCAGTCGCAGCTTTTTGGAATGGCTTCGGAGGTTTTGGTACGTGCAGCCATTCGTGCAAGGGATGACTTCGGCCTTCCCGTGGTGGGCTTTGATATTGCCGGTGCAGAACGCGGCTATCCGGCGAAGGACCACGCAAGCGCTTTTGCTTTGGCGCATGATGCTTTCTTGGGCGTTACCGTGCATGCTGGAGAGGATTATGGCCCGGAGTCTATTTATCAAGCATTGACGGATTGCCACGCAGACCGGTTGGGACATGGGACTTGGATGTTTTCTCCTTCAAAAATTCAAGATCCATCCATTTCATCTCCCAAGGAATTTGTCGAAGGATTGACTCAATTCATTGCGGACCGACGTGTGACCGTGGAGGTTTGCCTGACCTCAAATTTGCAAACACTGCCCTCTATTCAGACACTAAAGGAGCATCCTTTCCGAAAAATGGTGGCAGGGAAATTCTCGACAACCCTGTGCACTGATAATCGATTGGTTTCACGAACAACAATCACGCGGGAGTATCAATTGGCGGCCGATGCCTTCGGACTGAGCGCAGTGGACTTGGGAAATCACTTGGTCTATGGCTTTAAACGATGCTTTTTTCCTGGCAGCTACCCAGAAAAACGTGCCTATGTCCGCCAAATATTGAATTACCGAGACCGGGTTTTGGCCGAATTTCAGAAAAAGGAATAAAAATGCCCAAACTTTCCCTTCTCCACGTCGTTGTTCTTTTGTGAGCCCCCTGAATTCTTCTGCGGTCCTCCGCCTCCTTGAGAGGCACCAGTCACCCCTGCTTCGCTACGCGCGGGGAATCTTGGGTGATTTGGGGGCTGCAGAAGATGTGGTGCAAGAAACTTTTCTTCGCTGCATTCAAAAGGCGCCCGATTTTGGCAATGACGGTGTTGCTCAGGGATGGCTCTTCACTGTTTGCCGCAATCTTGCGTATGACAATCGGAAAATGAATCAACGAGAACACGCCCGTCGGGACAAGCTCTCTTCGCCAGAGACGCTGGACCCTCCAACTTTACTTTCCCAGAAGGAACTGGTGGAGGATATGCGTTTTGCACTTCAGGAATTGCCCATGAAGGAGGGAGAAGCACTTCGCCTAAAAGTTCACGAAGGAATGAAGTATGAGCAGATAGGTGAGATCCTAGGCGTCAGTCGAGGAACGGTGGGTTGGTTGGTTCACCGCGCCATGGGGCGTCTTTCCAAACGTTTTCGCGCTTCACAAGATTTTTAGGAGTCAATCATGAACGATACTTACAATCCGAATCAACCTCCTTCTTTGGAGGAGCAACTTACTGCATGGCTTTTGCAAGAGCTTTCCTCAGAAGAGGCTGATGCCATTCAGGTTCGCGTGGATGCGGACCCCAAACTCCAGAAACAGGTGCAGTTGTTAAAGCAAACCCTGCGCTTGATTGAAGAGGGAAAGGAGATGCTCGAAATGCCTCCGGAAAAAGTTTTCGCTCTGCAAGGGGCAGGCAATTCGGCGCCCAGATTCTCTTTGAAACCACTTCTACAGATGGCAGCATTGCTCGCCGTTGGTGTCTTCCTTGTTCGCATGGAGACGGCTGACTCTGAACTAGGCCTAGGGCTTACCGAAAAGTCGCTCGAACTTGCGAGTGCGACTTTTGAGGTTGCGCCGAGTAGTTCCCCCAGTGCTCCGGGTACTGTCAGTGTGCCGTTTACTCCGAGTGTGCCGTTTATTCCGCCCACTGCAACCGTGGACGTTGGCATTGGCGGGGGGTTTGCCGGAAGATATGGAGGTCGTAGCGGTCGTGGTCGGCGCCAGCGCGCAAAGCAATCGTCCACCAGCCGGATACTTCCTAGTGAACTTTCTGGAAAATGGCAGGAATCTGAGGAGGCAGACTTTAATTCAAGTCAGCGCTTTAAAGATATAAGTTTAGAGTTGAAGCTGCGTGAACAAGACCTGGAGGTCAGTGAGGAACTCAAAAGGCAATCAGCCTTCCACATATTGGACGGATATGGTCACGAGCACCGTGGGATGCGAATTTGCGAGCACTTGCACCCCTTGCACCCCGAAGAAACTCCACAGGCGATGTTTTTCCGATTTTACGGCGACAATGCATTCGTTCCTTCTTCTCAAAATGCTTTGGCGACGTTTGCTGCGGATGTGGACTCTGCAAGCTACCCTTTGGTGCGGAATTACTTGGTAAAAAAGGATCTCCCATCGAAAGATGCGGTCCGTACCGAAGAATTTGTGAATTACTTTACGAGTGATTTGCCGGGGCCCAGTAAAGGTGATTTTTCCATTCAACTCGAGGCGGGGAAGAGCTTGTTTGGGGACAGCAAGGAAATGCTCTTACTCAAGGTCGGCATCAAGGCTCGCGAAGTGGCCCGTGGGGATCGGAAGCCTTTGAATTTAGTTTTCGTGGTGGACCGCTCTGGGTCCATGAACCGTGGAAATCGAATGGCCCTTGTGAAGAAGTCTTTAGGATTATTGGTGGACCAAATTGATGCCCAAGATTCAATTGCGTTAGTTAGTTTTAACGGAACGGCTCATCTTGAACTGGAGCCGACCACTGGAGAGGAGCGTTGGAAGATTCGTGACGCGGTCCAAGCGTTGGAAACCGGCGGTTCCACGAATGTAGCGGACGGGCTTCTTATGGGGTACGCACGTGCAGAGCAGGCATTCCGAAAGGATGCCGTAAACCGCGTGATCCTTTGTTCCGATGGCGTGGCAAATACAGGAGAAACCGACCAAAAGCGGATTCTTGAGCAGGTTCGCGCTATGAGTGAGCAAGCGATTGATTTGACTACCATTGGCGTGGGAATGGGCAATCACAATGATGTTCTCTTGGAACAGTTGGCGGACCAGGGCAATGGAAGTTGTCATTACGTCGATGATTACCAGGAGGCGAAGCGGATTTTTGTAGAAGGGTTTACGGGGACTTTGCAGACGGTGGCCAGGGATGTAAAGATTCAGGTTGAATTTGACCCTTCCCATATTTTGCGTTGGCGTCAACTTGGCTATGAGAACCGTGCAGTTGCTGCGGAAGACTTCCGCAATGACGCAGTGGATGCAGGAGAAATTGGCGCAGGGCACGAAGTCGTTGCTCTTTTTGAAGTCCAACTTGCCAGTCATGTTCAACCTGTCGATACACTTGCGACGGTTCGCTTGCGCTGGTTTCCTGACGGAAGTAAAGATGCCCAAGAAATGGAGCAGTCCCTTCACTTGGGGGAATCCGCAACCTCAGCCCACCATCGTTTAAGTGCTGTGGCTGCCCAGTTTGCCGAAGTCTTACGTCGTAGTGTTCACGCCGAAGAGGACGAGTACGACACTTTGCTTGCCGAATCAGAGGCTTTGGTTCAATTATTGCCGAAGGACACTTCGGTCGCGGAATTAAGAGACATGATTCTCCAAACAAGAAACCTAGTCGAGGCTTTGCCTGAAGTTGACCCCATAGGTCGTCTTGTTCGGGAAGCACGAAAGATCCGCATTCTTGAGGCCGAATTACGTATTACTGCAGATAGAACGGAAAAAACAGAGCTCTTTTTACAAGAGCTTGCTCAACAGAATGCAGAACTTGAAAGGAGAATTCAGGAACATATCCAAGGTGGAATGAAGTAGAATTCGGCCGATGTTTCTCACGCCTGTCTTATTCTGCACTCTTCTGCTACAAGATCTGGAGCTTTCCGCGGAGCAACAGAAAATCCAAGAGCAAGCCCAGCAAATCCTTGAAACCGTGGAGGCATTCACAGAGACAAAGAAGAATAAACTGAAGCCTTACGCATCCAAAGACAAACGCGTTTATCTTTTTTCCGACTTTCGTTCCAAAGAAGCCAAAATCGCTTTAAAAGACTGCTCCACTATCTTGGCCTGCCTGGACCGTTCCCTGATAGAGCCCGAAGACCCGAGTGAATGCTCCTTGCGGGGTATTATGATTCAAAAGAAGAGAACCTACGAAAAACTCTGTGACATGCTTTCGGAGAATGTACCCAGTATGGCAGGTTTCTTTCTCCGCCAACGCACCACTTCGGGCTTCACTTTATATGACCCTCCAATCTCAATTTACTATTTTGAGGGAGGTATTAAGGCCGAAGCAAGTGCAAGTCACGACATGGCGCATAACTTTGTGCACTTAGAGATGAACCGGCGATATGGAATCCTTCCTCTTTGGATTATTGAGGGCCTAGCTTGCGCGGGAGAGGATGGTGCGTTCGGTGAAGTTTGGTCCAACTGGTATCGAGATGGTTTTGTTTTTTCTCTTTCCCATTCGGGCTGGCGAGGGAAAGACACCCAGAATATTCTAGAGAAAATGAAGCCTGGATTTACAGAGTTGTTCGCCTATGCCGCTCGACCCTATGAAGATGCCGAAGCTCACATGGCCTTCGCTTTTTTGACCTATGCGCTTGAGGCAGAGCCCCTGGAATTAAAGAAATTCTGTGATCTTCTTAAAGTGGAATACGGAAAAAACTATGAGTTAGGTGGCCGATTTGTACCATCCGTAGAGTTTCAGCAAAAGATACTTCTTGAGGCCTTTGGGGAGGGTTTTGAGGCTCGATTCCGCGCATGGTGGTTGGACCCACCAAAATGGAATGCTTGGCAGAAAAGCGAGAAAAAGAAGCGTTAGGTCGTTTTATCTTCGTGTTCTGGAAGCGCATCTAAATCTTTACGAACCGCGCGCTCTAAGGGAGCAAGTTCCGCAATGATTTTCCCAGCATCCGTGGCCTGCATGCCTTCAAGGCGTCGGCCTTGAGGCAGGACCTTAAGGTTGTATGAGCCGACAGCCTCGTTGTAGGATTTCGTGGCCCGGTCCATGTGAGTTCCAATTTTTTCCAAGTGGCTCGTGAAAATACGCATACGGGAATGCAACTCTTGTGCGGCCTTGGCAATCTCTTGGACGTTTGCCGTTTGCTCTACGCGGCTCCAGTGGAATGCGACGGTGGTCAAGAGGGAGAGAAGGGTGACAGGAGTGGCTAAGAGCACGCGACTTTTCCAAGCATCTTCGAGGAGATTGGGGTTTTGCTCGAATGCTGCATCGAGAAGATGATCACCCGGTAAAAACATGACGGTGAAATCAACATCTCCTTCAACGCTACTTTGATAGTCCTTTGAAGCGAGCTCGCGAATATGAACGCGAACATTTTGTTCATGAAGTTTCAAGAACTCTTTCTTCCGATGGGGGTCCGTCTCCTCCAGCGAATCATAATATGCAGTGAAGGGCGCTTTCGCATCCAAGGGGATTCGGTTATTCGTTCCTGCAAGCAGAATTTGAAAATCAGGGCGGAGCTTATCTTTCGTGACGGTTTGCGTGATGTAGTGCACCCCCTTTTTCATGCCAGCCATTTCCAGGATGCGTTCCACAGATTGTTCCCCCCATTGCCCTCGGGCGGTGGAACTACCTCGAAGAGCCGTGGCAAGGGCGTCGGACCGCCGACCTAAGGAGTCCGCTTTCTCCTCTAGTTTCTCTAAATTCCCTGTAGCCAGTGTGAGTGCCGACAGTTGTCTGGTGATGGGCTCAAGCTTTAGGCCGGTTGCACTGAGAAAGTCCTCTCGATTATGTTTCAGAGCCTTTGATGCGACGCCTTCAAAGGAGTTTAAAAACTGCTCTTGGAGTGATTCCGCCGTTTTTTTCTGGGAGGCAAGAAGTTGCGCTTGATGCAGTATTTCCGCTTCTAATTTGGTCGCTAACACATCTCGTTCACGCAGGACAGGAGCGTGTTTTTTTTGGAGTGTCCAGGCTGAAAAAAAGGCCCCGGCGGCTAAGGAGAGCAGAATGGGAAGGATAGATTCCATGAGATTTCAGGGTATCTCCTGTCCGCCAGCGTTTCAAAGGGAGACTGGGAAAAGGATGCGAATTGAGAGCGATATTCGCTAAACTGAAGTCATCCCCATCATGTTCATCCTCTCTTCATTCCTTTTTCTTTTTCCGCAGGCACCTATGCCTCAAGGACCGCCCTTCCTTCCAGCCCATGTGGTAGGGGAAGCGCCCCAGAATCTTTATAGTTTCTTTGACTCGCATTCGCCGGTGGTGACTCAATTGCCTCCGGGCACTCCAGTGCGCATAGTGGCGGAACGCACCCCTTGGGCCCGTGTTCAGGTCCCCGCTGGTTTGGTCGTTTGGGTTTATGGTACTTACGTGGATACTCTTGATCACATCGGAACACTCAACGCCACCCATGTGCGCGCAAGGCCGCTTCCATCCACGGGGAGTGAGTCTCATCCCGTCGGCCAATTTGAAAAAGGAGACGTAGTTACTGTGCTTGAGAGCGAGGGAGATTGGCTACAAGTGCTGGCTCCCGAAACTTTGGGCGCGTGGATTCCTCTCTCTGCTTTAGAAAAGACCCCAACCTTATCGGCGAAGGAGGACCAGCTTGCTTGGGAAAAAGTATGGACTGAAGTTGCCAAGATGCGCCGTGCGGTTTGGGTTCCCCCCGTTCCTGAGGGAGCAAAGAAAACAGAGATTACACAGGAAGAAGATGTTGCCGGCCTACTTATTTTGGAAGAACCAGAGGAAACAGAAAATTTTGTATTCCCTTCTGAGGATGAAATCTTTGGCGATTCGCTCGCTGCTTTGGAATTGGCCGAAACTCGTACGAAGAGTCATGCTGACGCTGTCGTC
>JAPKBM010000021.1 GCA_026421205.1 Planctomycetota bacterium | reverse complement strand
GTGGCACTTGTGCATCAAGAAGCACCCACGGCAGGAGTGCGCCCCTCCCAAACTGGCCACTTCCGCCAGGCAATTCTTTCCTCGTGCAACACTTTCGAAAGGATTCTTTCTTGATGCACCAGGCGACCACTTAGATTTACAAACGTATTTGGGCAAGCTTGTCTCACCGACGGCATTCTTATCGGCATACAACATTTACGACCTCCATGTCTCAAAAACAGAACCTACCGGTGCAACGCTATACGCTTTTCTTTTTGATCAGAGCCCTTTGGAAGCACAATTCGCGCTGGGTTAGGCGCCCAGCGCAGAAGCATGGTTACTTTCGGGCGTCGACTTCGTCTGGCAAGCTTTTTAGGCTCGAAAAGGACTCACGCTCTATCGCCAATCACCGGAGAGCACAAAGGCTCCCCAAGTACTCGGGTGGCCGTCGGTACCTTGGTCTCTGTAGTACTGCAGCATTTCCAACTGAGCATTCCGAAGTGCTTGACTCCGAGTCTGTCTTTCTACCCACAAGTTCTTGTAAAAGGTCTTCATAAGTTCGGCAGTACTTTCGTCGCCGACTTTCCACATGCTGGAAACCACGGTATTCACTCCGGCTACGCCAAATGATCGGCGCAAACTTTGCAGGCCTTCCCCGGCGCGCACGGTACCTAACGCCGTTTCACATGCGGAAAGAACCACCATCTGGCAGGATTGCATGTCAATCAACGCAACTTCTTCCGCTGTCAGGAAACCATCTTCGGCCCCATCCTTTTTGTCCAAATTGGCATTTGCACAGACCAGGCCTGCGGAGAGACCGGGAAGTTCATTCATCAGTTCCTCTGGTTCAAAGAAACCATGGGTTGCCAAGTGAAGATAATTGTACTTCGCCATTTCCTCTTTTAGTCGCTTCTCTGTTGCGGCTTCTCCACTTAAACGAGCCCGCGTGGCCTTTGACTTCAAGGCCCCTTTGTGCATCCCAAGGAGTACTCGTGTTTCAATGTCCGTGGCCTCAAGCGGCATCCAGGTCGTCCCCATGGCCGCACGCAAGTCAACATCTCCGGCCATGGCTAGCCAATCTTCTTCTTCGTCGGCATCAATTTCAAAGGCCTTGCCATAATCAACATTTCCGACGGCAAGGAAGCTGCCGTCCACATCAAAAGTCTCTTTCAGAACCTTGACGTGAGCCGTGGGGTCTTCCAGATAGATGAAGTCAAAATCCTCAAGCAAGTACTGTCCTTTTTCATTTTGAAGAACTGCAAAAGGAAGTTTTCCAAGGAAGCCGTCGGGACAGAGAAGAACTTTCTTGAAGCCCTTGACGTCTTCCATAATTGGTGCCCAAATTGCCTCAAAAAGAGGGGCGTTCCAATCTGCTGGCTTCTTAGTAGAAAGAGCCATTCCTCCCCGTCGGGCAACGAGGTCTTGGAGGAAGGCCTCTGACATTTCTTCTACCCCCGGTGCTTTGCCAAGATAATGCAATTGAATACCCCCATTGTGAGTCAACGTCCAAACAAAAACATGCTCTTTAACAGCATAATCCACAAGCACACCGTCTTCAGGAATAGCCTCTAAAATTGTGGCAATAGTTGGCGTTGCCATAATGACATCCAAGCCAAGCGAACGGTTCAATTCTCGTTCAAACCCTTGCCTCTCCCCGCGCATGCGTAGTAATTCTTCCTCATAATTCTCTGGGCGGTCGGACTCTTCCAAGTGCACCAAACTGGACAATGATTTACTGACAATTTGCAAATCACCCATTAGCCGAACTTGCTCCGGCGTACGCTCTTTGGAAAACACTTTGGCACCGGCTGCTTGCAAACGCGTGGCTTGCCCTTTCCATGCTGCGTAAAGTTCAAAATCTTCCGACAGGTCTAAAGGGAGAGAAACTTCCGGCGACACGGGGTTGGCATCCGCCTGGAGGAGAGAGAGAAGGAAAAGGGTTGCAAGCATGATTACTTAGTCTAGCGAGGTTGTTCCTTGAATAGTGATGAGATTCAGGAGAAGGGGCTCAAACCCTTCCGATTTATCTAGTAACGGAAGCGTTCTGGCTCCGTCATGGGAACCCTCGTTCATAGACAGGCCAGGCTTCGGCGTAGGAGCCCATCGACGGGGTAACCACGGCGAGGTTATTGAGGGAAGTCACGATACGAGGACGCTCCGGCCCCAGAGACACCTCTAGAGACTTGACCCTCCTTCGGCCATCATCCGCGGGCGCGGACCAGAGCGCGAGTCCGAGGCATTCTATAAAAAAAGGGCCGACTCACTCTCGTAAGACGGCCAACTGTTTTGGTAGCGGGGACAGGATTCGAACCTGCGACCTCCGGGTTATGAGCCCGACGAGCTGCCAGCTGCTCCACCCCGCGATACTGGTCGAACAGTTTACAGGAAAAGGACTTGGGGTCAAGAGCCACTTAGGGCTTTATGAAGCTGAACCCAGTCTTTTTCCTCCGGGTACTTTTCCTGCATTTCCAACAAACGAGCCAAGGCATCCTGAACGCGGGAATCGTCCGTCAAATCATCCCCCGCAGTAATCAACCAAGAAGCCAGAGCCTTTGCATGCGCTTTCTCCACCCACGACTTCTGCTCCTCCTGAACTAAATCCATCGAAAAGGTTTCCAACAAAGAAAGAGAAAAAGCCCATGCTTCCCGCTCCTCGAGCACCTTCAAGGCTACGGTCAAAGCCTGAGGACTTTCCCCCACTTGGCTTTGCAAGGCTGTAGCGAAATCAGCCCGCGTGCCATCGGTTACCGTAAATTCCAAGAGAGCGGATAATGCCCCCGGAAGTGAGTCGGCGGAAAGCGATTTCAAGATTTCAAGAATCAAGAACTCCTCCGACTCTACCCCCAAGCGTGGCAATAACTCCACAAGTCCTTCCGGATTCTTAAGCCGACGGAAACACAAAATTGCCCGATATCGCAACTCTTTCTCTGGATGGCTCAGCAATTGACCAAGAACCTCCAAAACGGGAGTGGAATCTCCACTGGCCAAAGCAATGCTGGTTAACGCCTCTAAAGCAGAACGTCGGTCGGCTAAGGAACGCTCCTCTTGAAGAACGTGCGGAAGAAGGACGGGGTGAAAATCGGTGCCACCTAAAGCACCCGACGCCTCATAAGCTTTTTCTCGGGCCGCTGGATATTGTTCAAATTCCAACGCGTTCAATAAAATCGTATTCACCGTTGTGCCGACCAACTGTTCTCTCAACGTGGGAAGTTCCCGAGACACTCCAATCAGACCCGTCCAAAGTGCCATGCGGAATTCTTCTGATGCGCCTTTCTGAACCGTATCTTGCAAGTAAGCACGCCCCAAGCCACGAATTAAACCACGAAGAGCGACCTCGGCGGGGCGAATGAGTTGAAGGACTTGCGCAGCCTCAAGGCGTTCCAACGGAAAAGAAGACTCCAAGGATTGATCTAAAAGCGCCATCGCATCTTCACCCTGCAAAAAACGGGGAATCAGGGAAACCAGTTGTTGCCTCAATTCAGCAGAGTGCTCCGCTTGATAGGCCAAGCGCAAAGCCTGGACCTCTGCGCCTTCTTGCCCTTCCGATGACGTCGATTCTAAAGAGCGCATTGTTTCATAGCCCAAACGCCGAACCCCGGCGATAGGAGCAAAAATAGCCTGGAGTGCATCGGAAGGGTTGGATGAAAGCCGCTGTTCCCAGAGCTGCAGAATGAGGCTTCGGTATTCATTCGAAGCTGTGCGTAGCCATGTTTCACGCCCCTCCTCACGGGCTTCTTCCCACCAAACGCCGAACTGCTCCCAGTCTGAAAACTCTTGTTGCGTAATGCGGAGGAGAGCTTGTCGGGAAAAATTTGCAGTGCTGGAATCATTCAAGCGGCCCGCAATACTTTCCACCGTGGTCGGCGAGCTCAATTCTAAAATGCCAGCAGCAAAAAGTGCCCCCTTCACCAAAAACAGCTCTTCCTCTGCCGAGGCGCGAATCGATTTCTGAACAAAACTAACAAAATCTTTCCAATCTCCCCGAAGCCGATGCATGGAAACCGCTAATTCCCCTGGAAAATTTCCTTGTCCGGCAACACTCAAAAGAAAGACAGCCTGTTCACGCTCTTCCACATGAGGCAGCGCTTCAAGAATCACTTCGGCCGATGCGCGCCTTGCCGCGAGATCCGCCTGGTGAATCCCTGTGAGCCAAGCCTCCGAAACAGCGACGTCTTCTTGAAGGATCGCAGGAAGTTGAAGCGATTCTTGCACAGGAAGCAAAGCAAGGAGAATGACCGTGAACACAAGCTCAGTTTACGTCATGCCAGGCCTGAGTAGCAGAGACAATGCGCGACAAGACCTCCAACTCTTCCCCATTCGTGGAAAACCAGCGACCCTGAGCAGCAAGGTCATAAGCAGTGGCTCTTTGTTCCCAAAGTTTTTGCAATTCATCTTCGGGAGACAGGTCCGTTAAGGCGGGTCTGGGTGCCGACGCCTGCCGCTCCTGCAACGTTGAAAGCGAAGTATGCAGAGCTAACACGTGGGGGAACTGGCGGAGCCAACCCAATGCTGACGGCGTAGTCACGATGCCGCCACCCAAGGCAACCACCGTTTTTCCTTTGGCGAGGAGGTCTTCAAGGAGAGACGCTTCTGCAATGCGAAAGGCCGGTTCCCCCTCTTTTTGAATCCACTCTGCGGGAGTCCGACCCGTGGACTCGGTGAGCGCTGCGTCCGCGTCCACGAAGTCCCAGCCAATTTTCTGCGCAAGTCCACGACCAAGGGTTGTTTTTCCGGATCCTGGAAGCCCCAAAAGAAAGATGGAATGCGTGGCAAGGCCGAGGTCAGCCAAAAGAAGTTGGCGAAGCGGCCCCAGCGCGATTTTAGTGCCAGTAACCCACTCAAACTGATACTTCATCTGGTGAAGCAGCATTTGAGCGCCGAAAACGGGCGTTGCACCGGCCTCTTGGGCGGAGTTGAGGAGGTCAGTTTGAGCCGGTTGATAAACAAGGTCCAAAATGACCGACCCCCTTTTTGGTAGACGGCCACTTCCAAAAAAATTACCCAGTTTTCCAGCAGAGCCAACCGGAGTGGCCTGAACAACCCCGTCATAATCGGCAGGGATGGCGTCGGCAAGACTCAAAAGCTCCATGGAAGAAGGCACGGTGACTTTTTCTGGCGTGCGAACAGCCACACTCACGGTGTAACCGCGCTTATGGGCCTCAAAAGCAACCGACCGAGCCGCCGGCCCCCATCCGTAAATCAACACTTTGCCCGAAGACAACCCGGCCTCCTCCATTGCGTCTAGGGCACCCAACCCGTCAGAATTTTTCGCAATCCACAGGTCTCCCTTTCGCATCAGAAAATTTCCTGCGCCGACCTCTTCCACCGATTCCGTCCAAGCGTCTGCCACCTCCATGAGTTGATTTTTAAGTGGCGTCGTCACGGAAAAAGCGCGGAACGATTTTGCCGCGTAGTCCTTCAAAAAAGAAGCCAGATCTTTGGCTTCCTGTGCAGCATAAACGGCAGCTCCTAACGCGGGATTGGACTGAAACGCGGCATTCCAAAGAAGAGGACTCCGAGAATGTTCTGTCGGTTTCCCGACCACGCCGAGAAGTGATGTTTCTGGACCGATTTCGGCAGGAAGGAAATCATACAAAGCGTACTGACCCGGCGCCAAAGTCTCTCCAGGCCAAGATACATACATCCAAGGTGCTCCCAAAGCAGGAGCATGAAGTCGGGATGCGCGACCGCCCGGTCCTTGAGCGAAAGCCAGCAAACGAACGCCGTCGGGCTTCTCCATGGCATCAAAGATGGTGTACAAACGCGTGGCCCGAGCGGCATCCTCCAAGGCACTGGCCCAAGAAACGATTTTGCAATAGTCACCCGGCTGGCAACGCGCCACGGCCTTGGCGAGTTCATCTTCTAATTTCAGGAAAACACCTGGCCGTTCATGGATGGAATGAATGCGGTGGCAAGAATCCGGCAGGTCCAAAACTTCTTCATCCAAAGGGATATCCACAAAATCCGCTCCCGCTCTGGCCGCCGACGTCAACCGATCAGCCCAAGCCTCCGGCGTCCCTTCGAAAAGTCCCCCTTGGCTTTTGGGAAGACATGTGGCAACAAATGGACCGAACTCTTTGCCAATCTTTGCTAAGTCTAGGTTTTGTGGTGCGCGGTCTAACCGTAATTCATAACCGGTAATCAACCCCCGAGATAAGGAAGCTTGAAGGCGGCGGCGAATAGTTTCGTAATTTTCCGCGGCAAGACTCAACAGCAAAGTCATAGTTTAGGAATCCTCCAAGAGTTGACGAATTTCCCGGATCTTCCCTGCGGTCAACCGCTTCGTCGAAATTGCAAAAGGAAGAAGGGCCTTGAGTTGTTGGCGATAGGCTTCAGCCTTCTTTTTTGGCAATGCATCCAAATGCGCTTGCAAAGTGGGAACGTCTCCACGAATCAAGGGGCCGGTCAAAGAGTTTGCTGCACCGTCCTGAAAGAACTTTTGCACCGTTTGGTGCGCTAAAGATGCCAAAAGAGGCGGCGTGTCCTCTTGAGAGAATCCGGCTTCTTGAAGGAATGACTCCGCCTGCCCTAAAGCACCGGTGACATGATTGGACGCAAGGCAAAGTGCGGCGTGATAACGCGCGCGATGAAGACCTGCGGGCAACAATAGAGGGGCCGACCCCCACGCACGTAAAACGCTTTTCCATGTATGATCACTTCTTGTAAACGCCACGCTCACGCAAGCCTGAGTCAAATCTTCTACAGAACCCTCTGGGCTCCCGAAGGATAAAATTGGATGAAGCACGGCACAGGGGACCTCGGCCGACGATGGAAAAACATCAAGCCCAAGGGAACCTGAGACATGGACAAGAAGTTGGGTCGGAACTTGAGAGAGCTGGGTCGCCAAATTGGAAACATCTGAATCCCCCACAGTGATCAGCAAGACATCCGTAGATTTGGGGGTGGGAATACGCAAGCTCGTTTTCATTCCGGCGCTCCTTGCCCAACGTTGCCAAGTACCAGGCCGACGCCCCACTAAAGTTGTTTCATCACCGTACTTTTGATGGGCTAAGGCCAACGTACATCCCACGCGCCCTGGACCGAGGATCATCACTTTCATCGTGTTCCTCTAAGAATCGAAGCTGAATGGACCCACGAAGACTTTGAACTGAAGTTTTCCTGAAGTTCGGCAGATTCGGAAGCATCGCATACAGCAAAGAAAGCACTTCCGGATCCGGTCATTTGAAAAGGAGCAACTTCCCGAAGTCCTTCGGCGAAATCTTTGAGCGCCGGCTCCACACAAAATGCGGCCTCTTCTAGATGATTGGGGCCTGGAGAATTTGGGAGGTCTAGGGAGGAGTTTTTTTCTGACTCATCCCATGAAGGTGCCCGCAGAGCTTGGTAGACCGCAGGAGTGGGTAAAGAGATTTTTGGCTTCACCAGAATCAAGTCTTTCCGCAACTCCCCCGTTGCAAGACAAACTTCCCCTTGCCCCCCCTGAAGAGAAACCGGAAAGGGTGAAAGGAAGAAGGGAAGGTCACTGCCCAACTTTTCCCATCCAATAGAAGTAAAATCAAACCCGTTCAAAGACCCTGAGGGAGCTAACTTCAACATCCCACGAATGGCCGCTGCCGCATTAGAACTTCCGCCACCCAAGCCAGCACCATGAGGAATATTTTTGGTCAGCGTCCAAGCGATGGACAAAGAAGGAAGGCCGGCCTCTCTCCACATCTCTTCCGCTTTAAAAATAAGATTGGAGGCATCCGTCGGTACGCCGTCGGCAAAAGGTCCCTTCACGGTTAAGGAAGAAGGACCCAGCTCTGCCTCGAGGACATCGGCTAAATCCAGCTTACAGAACCAGGAACGCAGTTCATGAAAGCCATCCGCACGTCGACCAAGGACCTCGAGCGTCCAATTGATTTTTGCCGGTGCGAAAAGTTTCACGCGGATTCAGAAAGAAGAAGGTTATCAATCAAACGAGTTGCACCTACACGCACCGCCAAAATTGCGCGCCAGGAGCCGAGATGGTTTTCTTGAGCGGACTGGAAATCTTTGTCGTCCACAACCGCAGCATATTCCACGAAAAAACCAGCTTCTTCCTGCAAACACTGCCGCATGACACTCTCTAACTCTGCGGGGACTCGGACACCGGATGCATACAACGCATCCGCAGCCCGCAATGCATGAATGATGCATAGGCTTCGCTCTCTCTCCTCCGTTCCCAAAAACGAATTCCGCGTGGAAAGCGCCAGGCCATCCTCACAACGCACAGTTTCACAAGGAACAATCGTCAAAGGCAAATCCAAATCCTTCGTCATTTTCTTAACCAAGAAAAGTTGTTGAGCATCCTTTTCACCGAAGTAAGCGCGATGGGGTTTAGTACGTAAAAACAACTTTAACACTACTGAGAGCATGCCTTCAAAATGCCCTGGGCGAGAATACCCCTCGAAAACATCCCCGACCCGCCCTGCCGTCACGGTGGTGTCATAGCCTTCGGGGTAAAGGTCTTCTCTATCCGGCAAGTAAACGGCATTCACACCTTGTGCTTCAAGAATCTGACAATCCTCTTCCAAAGTTTTAGGATATCGCTCAAAATCTTTCCCCTCGTTGAACTGCAAAGGATTGACAAAGATGGATGCGAGAAGTTGTTCGTTCTCTCGCCGTGCTTTTTTGAATAAAGAGCTGTGTCCTGCATGCAACGCCCCCATGGTCGGAACAAACCCAACGGAGTCCCCATCCTTCAAAGAGGACCTCCAGGCCCGAAGCTCTGAAAACGAAGTCAGTCTTTTCACGCGAGTTGTAGTTGATGCAAGCATTGTTGTGCTGTTCCATCTGGCAATGGAAGATGCGGAGCCAATTCCGTCAAAGGTCTTAATACGAAGTCTCTTTCTCCCATGCGTGGATGAGGCAAAACAAGATGTGCATCCCTCCAGGAGATTCCCCCATACCAGAGGAGGTCAAGATCAAGGGTCCTTGGTCCATTCTCCACGACCCGACGCCTCCCGTATTGCAATTCTACTTTTTGAAAAAAACAGAGCGTCTCTTGAGGAGAGCAAGAAGTTTCAAAGCGTGCCACGGCATTCAAATAATTCGGTTGCAACGGACCACCGAAAGGATGCGTGAGATAAAACTGGCTGCACTGCCGCAAACGCATTCCGGAAATTGACTGCAGCGCAGAAACTGAAGAGCGAAGGAAACGAGGTCGGTCTCCAAGGTTGCTCCCCAATCCAACAAATAGATCAGCCATGATTTCCGTCTGGGGGAGACATGGAAGAGGAGTTCCTCTTCAAGAGAGCCGGCAGTGCACGAATAGCGGGGATAAAAGCAAAACCAAATCCCGAGAAGAACAGGGCCAATTCCGGCTCTACCATCAAGAGCCCAAAAATAACTGCCGTTTCGGCCAAAGCCTTAAACGGGGGGCGATCCCGGGTCATCCAAGAGAAGAAATGTGGATAGGGGACTTGGGTCACCATTAACACCGCCGATAGGATTAATAGAAAAGGTGCACTTCGAAGAATGACTTCCCGAATAATCTCTAATAAAGCAATATCCACGGGGAAAACAAAATTAGGGTCCGCTAAACCAAAATAGAGAAGAATTAAGGAGATTGGGATTCCGGCAGCGGCTGGAGAGGGAAGACCAGAAAAGGCTACGGAGTCTTTGGAATGATCTTTCGTCTCAGATTCCACGTTGTAGCGCGCCAAACGTAAAACAGCACAAAGAGCAAAAATAATTGGCGCAACAATCAACAACCGTGGATGCATATGAATTCCCAACGCTGGGCCTTCCATTTGTACCAAAGTAGTGAGAACAATCGTAGGGGCCACACCAAAAGTGATGGCGTCGGCCAAGCTATCCAACTGAGAACCTAAGTGACTTGCGGTGCGTGTCATCCGCGCCACTTTGCCGTCCAAAGCATCGAAAACCGTGGCAAGCACGAGCCACCAAGCCGCGTGAAAGAGGAGATTCGCATCATCCTTCAATAGGGCATGAGTAGACAGCAGTATTGCCCCCACCCCGCAAGCCACGTTGCCCAAAGTGATGAGACTGGGCAAAGCGGTGTCTCGTAAGCGGTTCCCCTGCGTCATAGGAGGGAGATTCTATCCTTGCGGCATGATTCCCCGCGCTACCCTCCCCCTAGCCCTTCTCCTTACCCTTTCCCATATCGTAACTGCCCAAGAAATTGGCCCTGTTACGGGCCTTCCTCTTCAGGATGAAGTTGTCGATTCCATCTGGGCCTTGGAAGACCTCCAGGTCATGGATCACCTCGAAGAACTCAGCACCGGCATCGGCCCACGCCTCACCACTTCAGAAAACCTCCAAGAAGCCTGTGAATGGGCCGCCGACCGTTTCCGCTCATGGGGCCTAAAAAACGTTCGTTTGGAAAAATGGGGCGAATGGCCTGTAGGTTTTAATCGACGGATATCCGAAGGCCGCATGCTCCAGCCGCACAAGGAAAAGCTAGTTTTCGCAACCATGTCCTGGACCGCAGGCACCAAGGGTCCATCCCGCGGTAAAGTGGTCGCCTTCCCGGAAACGGAAGAAGCTCTTGAGACACTGCGTGGGACTTTAAAAAATGCTTGGGTGCTGGGTCTCCCTAAATCTCCAAAATTCAACTCCGAGGGTGATGACCTTCGCTCTCAATTCGGGCGGCTTTGCGATGCAGAAGGCATTTATGGGGTCATCCGAGCAACAAGAAATGACCTTGTCCTCACAGGTGGGAATCACCGCATTGATGCCGACGACCTTCCTCAGCGAGTGGATATTCGCCTCCGAAGAGATCAAGCGCGTGCCATGTCGAAAGCCTTGGAAAAAGGAGAAGAAGTCATCGTGGAATTTGATATTGAAAATATCTTTGTGCCGGGCCCGATTCCGCTTTACAACGTCATTGCCGAAATCCCAGGCACAGAAACCCCCGAAGAAATGGTCATCTTTGGAGGACACCTTGATTCTTGGGATGGCGCACAAGGTACGCAAGACAACGGAACAGGCACCGCCACAACTTTAGAAGCAGCCCGAATTTTAGGAACGATGGGAGTCCAACCGAAACGAACCATTCGTTTCATGCTGTGGTCGGGAGAAGAACAAGGATTGGTTGGCTCGCGCGCATACATCGATCAACATCCGGAAGAGAATGAACTCATTAGCGCAGTTTTAGTTCATGACGGAGGCACAAATGCGTGCTCGGGCATTAACACGACCCCCATGATGATGCCCATGTTTCAAGAAGTCTTTGGCCCAATCATCGAGCACACCAAAGATGCTGAGGATGAAGACTTGCGGTTCCGCATTGACCCAAGAGCCAGCCTTCCACGCGGCGTTGGGTCCGACCATGACTCGTATTTGGCCGCAGGAGTCCCTGGCTTCTTCTGGAACCAACGCGGAAATGCCAGCTACAACTTTGTTCACCACACGCAGCATGACACGCTTACAAACGCCGTAGCCGCTTATGAAGAGCACACTTCGCGCGTGGTTGCTGCCACCGCTTGGAGGTTGGCCAATGCCTCGACCATGGTTCCGAGGAAAGACCTGTCAGGGCCACCGCCCAAACGACTCGGCATTTTCCTTGTGGAAGGAAGTCTCACCGTAGAAACCTTGACGAAAGACGGTCAAGCAAAAATCGCCGGCGTTCTCAAAGGAGATACCATCCTCCAAGTCGGTGACACCGTGGTTGCGGATTCACGGGAACTTCGGCGCGCCCTTCGGCAAAGCGGAGAAACAGCGGAAATCAAAGTACAGCGCGGAAAAGAAATGCTGACTTTTCCATTTACCTGGTAATCAACCCGCGCCAGGGGCTGCATGGCCCGTTAAGGCCACATATTCTTTATAGCCACCGCTATAGGACATCGCCACACCATCCTCAATCTCAAGGATATGGGTAGCTACCGCCTCTAAGAAGTGACGGTCGTGACTCACAAACAAAATCGTTCCGTCATAACGCTCCAAGGCTTCGAGCAACGTCTGCTTTGAATCTACGTCTAAGTGGTTGGTGGGTTCATCAAGAATGAGGAAGTTGGGCGGATGAAAAAGCATCAACGCCAAAACTAAACGCGCCTTCTCTCCCCCAGACAACCACGAGGTCACCTTGTCCATATCTCCTTCATCAAATCCAAACCCAGCCAAACACTTTCGCAAGGCACCGATGGACTCTCCGGGGAACTCTCCGTGCATGGAATCCAAGACGGTCTTTTGAGGATGCAGGAGTTCGGTGGAATGCTGTGCAAAATAGCCCATCTCTAGGGAAGCGCCTGACTTCCACTTACCCCCATCCGGATCAACGTCACCGTGAATCATTTTCAACAAGGTCGTCTTCCCCGCACCGTTCACCCCCAAAAACGCCCAACGCTCTTGCCTACGAATATGCAAATCAAGCCCAAGAAATACATCTAAATCCCCAAAAGATTTCGTCAACTCTTCCGCAACGAAGATGTCATTCCCCGAACGTTTGGTTGGAGGAATACGAAACACTACTTTCTTCCGACGCCCGCGAGGCGCCTCCAATTTCTCCAGCTTATCCAGCGCTCGAAGCCGACTCTGCGCTTGGCTTGCCGACCGTGCTTTGGCACGAAAAGAATTGATCCATCTCATTTCACGGTTGATATGGCCTTGTTGACGTTCAAAAGCCGCTTGCCGCTGATCTGTCTCCAGTGCTCTTTGCGCCAAGTAATAATCATAGTTTCCAGGAAACAAGCGCAACTTTCCTTCGTCCACCTCCAAGATGCGGTCTGCCACGCCATTCAAAAACTCATGGTCATGGCATGTCATCACCACCGTACCCCGAAAATCACGAATGAATGACTCCAACCAAAGAATGGACTCTAAATCTAAGTGGTTGGTCGGTTCATCCAATAAGAGGATGTCGGGTTGCTGCAATAAAACACCGGCCAAAGCCACGCGCATTTTCCACCCTCCCGACAAAATACCGACGTCAGCTTCCATCCGCTCTGTGGTGAAACCAAGGCCACCCAGAATCTCGCGAGCTCTTGGTTCAACGTCATAGCCACCCAAGACCTGGAACTCTGCTTGAAGCGCAGAATATTTACTCATTATGCGGTCAAGATCATCAGCCTTTTCAGGGTCCGCAAGCGCGTCTTCCAATGTGGAAAGCTCTCCACGAAGATCCGCCACACGCCCCGCAGAACGCACAGCCTGCTCCACGACATCACAACCACTCATTTCCCCTACGTTTTGATCAAAATACCCCAAGCGGGAGCCCGTCGGCAGCGCAATCTCCCCGACTTCGTGCTGCTCTTCGCCAGTGATGAGCCGGAACAACGTCGTTTTCCCGCAGCCGTTCGGCCCAATTAAACCCACGGTCCATCCGGTCTCTACTTTGACGCTAGCTTCGTCAAAGATGATTTGTGAACCGTAACGGTAATCTAATCCGGTAATATTGATCATGGGGAACCCAATTCGGGGGGAAGATTATCGCATCGCCACGATAAGATTGCCTGTCCCAACTGCAAAAAGCTATGTCCGAAATCATCAAAGTCCATAGCCGCGAAATTCTTGATTCTCGCGGCAACCCCACCCTCGAAGTTGAGGTCGATCTCTCCACCGGAGCTACAGGCCGTGCCGCCGTTCCCTCAGGAGCTTCAACCGGAGCCCATGAAGCCCTTGAACTCCGGGATGGCGGGGAACGCTACCACGGGAAAGGCACACTCCAGGCCGTCAACAACATTAACGAAATCCTGGCACCCCAATTGGAAGGCATGGATGCCGACAGCCAAGAAGAAGTGGACCGTGCCCTCCTTGAACTGGACGGCTCAGAAGACAAATCGGGTCTTGGCGCCAACGCTTTGCTCGGTATTTCTCTGGCCACGGCCCATGCAGCCGCCGACGACGCTGGCTTGCCCCTCTTTCGCTACCTCGGCGGATCCGGCGCCAACCGTTTGCCGGTTCCCATGATGAACGTGCTCAATGGAGGGGAGCATGCGGACAACAATGTAGATTTTCAAGAATTCATGATTCAGCCTTGGGGCGCACCCAGTTTCACCGAAGGCCTCCGCTGGTGCGCGGAAACCTACCACTCTCTCAAGTCACTCCTCCGCGAAAAAGGCCTTTCCACCGGTATCGGTGATGAAGGTGGCTTTGCACCCGACCTTCCTTCCAATGAAGCGGCTGTGGAATTGCTCTTGGAGGCTATTGAAAATACGGGACTCAAAGCGAGTCCTAAAGAGATGGCCATCACGTTAGACGTGGCCGCAACGGAAATCTTCAAGGATGGGCATTACCACTTTGAAGGCAAACAGCTCACGTCGGAAGAGTTAGTTGCATTTTATGCAGAGTGGTGTGCCAAATACCCCATCGTGTCCATTGAGGATGGGCTGGATGAGGATGATTGGGAGGGATGGACTCACCTCACTGAACAATTGGACGAAATCCAATTGGTCGGCGATGATCTTTTCGTGACGAACCCAACACGTCTACTCAAAGGCATCAAGGGCCATCAAGCTAACTCCATCCTCATCAAGGTCAATCAAATTGGCACGCTTACAGAAACCATGCGCGCCATTGATATTGCCAAAGAAGCGCAATATTCGGCTGTAATCTCGCATCGTTCGGGCGAAACCGAGGACACCACCATCGCGGATCTTGCGGTAGCCGTCGGAGCAGGGCAAATCAAAGCCGGAGCGCCTTGCCGAAGTGATCGCGTGGCTAAATACAACCGCCTTCTTCGCATCGAAGAGTGGCTGGGAGAATCCGCCCGCTACGGACGCGCTCAATGACGGCACCCAAATCTGCCCCCCCAAGGCGCATCCTAATTTCTGCCACGGGAACGCTGGTATTTCTCGCGGGCGCTTTCGTCCTCCTCCCCGCCATTCAAGAATTGATCGCGGCAAACAAATTAGAGAATGAGGATCGTCGACGTGCGCAAACGGCCAATCAAGAGATGAAAAATGCCGCGAATGACCTCACTTGGATTGTAAATGATCCTCAAAGAGATGAAAAACTTTCCGAAACGTATCAGCTGAAAGCACGTAAAGAAAACGAATGACCAGCACCCCAAAGACAGACCCCGAAGCTGCCGCACACTTTGCCGCCGCCTTCCAGAAAATCCAAAAAGAGATCGGCCGGGTCATCGTCGGCCAAGAAGAAGTCATTGAACAGCTCCTCCTAGCTATTGCCGCACAGGGCCACGCTATTTTGGTGGGCGTTCCGGGACTGGCAAAAACGCTCCTCGTTTCCACACTCTCGCGCACGCTGGACCTTGACTTTCGGCGTATTCAATTCACGCCGGACCTCATGCCTGGAGATATTACAGGCGCCGATGTCCTCCATACGGATCCAGCTACCGGAGAAAGAAGTTTTCGCTTTACGGAAGGCCCAATATTCACACAAGTTCTCCTCGCCGATGAAATCAACCGAACACCCCCTAAAACGCAGGCCGCGCTTTTGGAAGCCATGCAAGAACGGCAAGTCACGGCCGGCGGAAAAACTCGCCCACTCGCGGATCCATTTTTTGTTTTAGCTACGCAAAACCCGTTAGAGCAAGAAGGGACTTATCCTCTTCCCGAAGCCGCCCTCGACCGGTTTCTCTTTTGGATTCAAGTGGAATACCCTTCTGCCGAAGAAGAGGCTGAAATTCTTCGGCGAACGACGGGTGCGGATGAAGAGAATGTACAAATCGTTTTGGGTGCGGAAGAATTGGTCCGCCTTCAAGGTCTTGTGCGCACGGTTCCCGTGGCAGATTCCGTTCTAGATTTTGCTGTGGCCCTAGTCCGCGCAAGCCGACCAAACGAAGTCGATACACCCGCTTTCGTCCAGCAATGGGTGCAATGGGGTGCCGGCCCACGCGCGTCTCAAAATATGATTCTTGCCGGCAAAGCGCGCGCACTTTTGCACGGTCGCCATCATCTCAGCACGCAAGACATCATTGCTGTAGCCCCAGCCGTCTTGCGCCACCGCATTCTTCCCAACTTCGCCGCGCAAGCCGAAGGCATGACTGCCGACGTCCTCATTCAGCGGCTTCTCAAGCATATTCCTGCGCACCCAAGCGCGCTCGACGGAGACCGTGCCGCGGGCATCGGCTCCTGAGCGGCTCGTCCGCCTTCCCCGTCTTGAGCTCCGGGCTCGAACGGCGGTCGAAGGTCTTGCCGGCGGACAGCATCAATCTCGTCGACGAGGCCCTAGTACCCACTTTGCCGAACATCGGGAATATGTACCCGGTGATGACTTACGCCACTTAGATTGGAAACTTATGGCGCGCTCAGACCGCAATATTTTGCGGCAGTACGAAGCGGAAACGGATTTAACGGTCACTTTTCTTTTGGATTCCTCCGCCTCGATGCAATATGGATCTCTTCCTTGGAACAAATTAGATTATGCAACATGGATTGCCGCATCTCTCGTTCACCTGCTCTTTCTTAAAAATGACAAATTCGCCGTAGGAATTCCAAGTGCTGTCGAAACTCCACAATGGCTTCCACCGAAGAACGGGGCGCGCCAACAATCCCAAGCGTGGGAACTTCTGGAACAGGCACAACCTCAAGGCTCCCTCAATCCTGCCGACTCGTTACGTGCGTGCCTTCCCTACCTTTCTCGACGAGGACTTGTTGTTTGGATCAGCGACTGCCTTGGTGATGCACAAGAGATGGTTCAAGCAGCATCCGAAATCCGCGGTGCAGGCCATGACCTCATCGTCCTCCGCGTCTTAGATCCCGCAGAGGTTGATTTTCCTTTTGATAGAAACACAAAATTCGAAAGCCTTGAAAGCAGTGAAATCCTCCGCGCTGACCCACGCGCCCTCAAGGAAGCCTACCTCAAAGAATTCAATCAACATGCGGCGCAGCTTCGTCAGGGGCTGCGCGCTTTGCAGGCCGACTTTGACAGGTTTACTACGGATGCACCCTTGGATGTGGCCCTCGTTCAATTCTTAGCGCGCCGCGACGCACAACGAAAACGGAGAGGACTATGAATTTTCTCCATCCCGAAGTTCTGTCCTACTTGCCTCTGGCCGGAATCCCCGTCATCATCCACATCCTCAACCGACGACGCTATAACAGCGTGGAATTCGGAGCAATGGATTTTTTACGGCAAGCTATTCGCAAGCAACGCCGACGGATTCTGCTAGAAAACTGGCTACTCCTCTTTTTACGCACTTTTGCGCTGCTTGCTTTGATTCTAGCACTGGCAGATCCGCAAACATCCGGAGACCCTCTCAACCAAACTCGTACTGCACGCAGTGAAGTCTTCTTGCTAGACGCCTCGGCATCCATGCGTTGGAAGGCCGAAGGGAGTACGCCTTGGAAACGTGCCGTTCAGTCTGTACTTCAATCCCTGAAAGGACTCTCTTCGGCCACAGGAGATCAAGTCGCCCTTATCCTTGCCGATGACCACCCGCGCCGCATTAGCTTTGGAAGTCCCGAGGCCCTTCAACAAGTCCTTCAGAATTTAGACGGCCCCAGCTTTTCCCAGGCCAATCTTTCCCGCTCTTTCACCCTTGCGCATCAAACCGCGCTCGAGTTTGAAGCCCTTGGCCTGCCCTGCCAGATGACCGTTCTTTCCGATTACCAAGCAACGACCTGGAACCTGTCCGGCACGCTCCAAAAAACCTTGCTGCATCTGCAAGAGCAAAGCAGGGCTTGGTCCCCCGTGGACGTCGGCCGAACGAAACCGCAAACGGCGATCACGGATTTGCGGCTTACGCCAGACTCTATTCCAGCGGGAGAAAGTACTTGGATCCAGGGGACCGTCCGACGATTCGGTCCGGAAGCTGAAATGAAACTCACTCTTTTTGTCGATAATCGCCCACAAGAAAGCCAAACCCTATCTTTGAAGGAGCAAGAAGAAAAAGTTGTCTCGTTTTTCTTTGAGGGGGCCGAGGAAGGCTTAAGGAAAATTCGTATTCAGCTTGAGGCTGACGCCTTCCCTGCCGATGACCGACGCCATGCCATTTTAGAAGTCCGTGCCCCTCACATTTTGGGCGTCCTAGGAGAGGACGTGCCCGATAACCAAGGAACTCTGGCTTCACTCCGCCGATATTTTTCTTTAGGAGAAGATGCCCCCTTCCAGTGGCAATCTTTTTCGGGTGCTTCTCTTTCAACCGCCGACCTCCTGGCCATCGATGTGCTCCTTGTCTTTGGACCCGGGCCTCGAGCCATGCAATTCTTGCCTGAAATTGAAGACTGGGTTTCTCAAGGTGGCCATCTTCTTTTTATTCCGGAAGAACATCAAGATACTGCAGCTCTTCTTTCTACATTCGACGCGAGTTCTCTCCGCGTCGGCCCCCCTACGGAAAACAGGACCTCCCCCGCAAATTTACTCCTCTCTCAGCCGGAACATCCCGGTCTAGCATTGTTCCAAGACCCCCGATGGCGGCCACTGCTGACGGAAATTCCCTTTCAACGTTGGCTTCCGATTCACCTCTCAAGTGACTCTACCGTATTTCAAGTTCCACTGGAATTTGAACATAAAGGAAGCAAGGAAGCCGCTTGGGTGGAGTGGCCTTTTCATCAGGGACAATGCGCCATTTTGACAGCGGTGCCGCAAAAAGAGCATAACTTGATGGAACAAGTCCCCGGAGGCACGCTGCCCTTTCTTTACGACCTTCTCCGTGCATTGGGATCTACTCAAATTAATCCTCGTGAATTACTTTGTGGTGAAGAATATGCTCTCCATTTCCCCCGACCACCCTCTGCGGTGCATCTTATTTCACCCCTTGGAGTCAAGCAACGCATCACCACTCCTCTCTCGACCCCAGGAGTGTGGTCCGTTGAGGCGCAACTTCCTCAGCCTGAAGGCGGTGACGTCCTCTGGAATGAACGGGTTGCCGTCCACGTGCCTACAGAAGAAAGTAACCCAGAAAAGGCCGATTTCCTCCATCTGAACTCCTTCCGAAAGATTACGGACAACACTCAAATTCGTTCCCAAGCGAATCCTGCCTCAAAGGAATCTACTGGGAGTCGCCCCCCATCTTCTCTTTGGATGTTTCTCCTTGTTTTCTTCGCGTTAGCGTTTGAATCTATCCTCGCTGCACGACTTGACCGGAGGCGCACATGAACACACAAACGACGCTTCAGTTTCACGGCCTCCCTGAAACTTGGATTCTTGCTCTGCTCGTGCTCCCTGCACTCTTAGTATTTTCCTGTTACGTTTATGCTCGTCCGCACTCAAAGCCTATTTTGCGGCGAAGCTTTCGGAGCATTCGCTTCTCACTTTTAGCCCTTGCGCTCTTTCTTAGTTTTGGCCCTCATTGGAAACAAAGCGAGACCGTCGAAGAACCTGCGGCCTTAGCAATTCTTCTCGACAATTCAGCATCCATGCAGCACGCGGACACTACAGATGGCTCCCGCCTTCTTCAAATGCAAAGCATTCTGCAAACACCCAATTTCCAAGACCTCAAACACCTTTATAGTGTTTCCACTTGGAGTTTTGGAAAACAGCTCTCGTCAACCTCGCCTTTTGGGGAAAGTCTCCAAGGGGATGAGCCAGAAACAGACATTGCTGGTGCCTTGCGCAACTTACAAACCGAATTCCATGGCCAAGATCTTGCTCGAATTCTCCTACTCTCTGACGGAAGAGACACAAACAGAGAACCTTTGGATTCAACTGGAACGCTCCTTGCCGAATCAGGCATTCGCGTAGACGCCCTTGTTTTCGGCGAAACACAAGAAACGCCCGACATTATTTTAGAAAGAATCCAAGGACCTGAATTTCTCCTTGTCGGCGATGATGCCCTCTTTCGATTTCAACTTCGATGCAATGAAACTGCCATAGGGAAGCCTCTCTTAATTCAACTCTTCAATTCGCAAGGAGAAGAAGTCCAACGCATTCCCCTCAAGAGAACTCCGGAAAATCCGATTAACCTCCAGTTCCAACAACCCATTGAAACGGCAGGCGACCACCAATTTCAAATCAAAGCAGGAATTCTCCCCGAAGAAACCGCTACTCAGAATAATCAACTTACTTTCTCCTTCCAGGCCGACCCTACTCGAATTCGCGTTCTTTATATGGACGGAGAACCCCGTTGGGAATACCGCTATCTAAAGAACCGCTTGCTCCGAGCAAAAAAAGATATTGCCGTCACATGTTGGCTTGCCGAAGCATCGGCAGACTTTGAACAAGAACACAGCGCTGGGCTTGCCCCACTCCAACGCGTCCCCCTCACCACGGAGGAACTTCTTGCTCATTACGACGTCATTATCCTTGGAGACATTTCCCCGGCCCAGTGCGTTAAAAACTCCACCGACGCCGAACAGTTCCTTGAATCAGTTGCTGGCTTTGTCCGACGAGGAGGTGGCTTACTCATGCTCGCGGGCCCCCGCCACAATCCGTCGGCGTACAAAGGATCTGCCTTAGAACCCCTTCTCCCTGTCGTTCTTTCTTCGGCCGCACCCTTCACAAAGAGCCCTTTTTTCTCTTTGCCGACCAACCTACTTCGGCCGGACCCGTCCATCACCCTTCACCCAAATCCGGAAACAAATACCAAAATTTGGAAAAGTGCCGAGGCCTTATGGTGGATTCAACCAGTAGATTCTCTTCGCCCTGGCGCACAAGCTTTGCTTCAAACCACGCACCCCGACTTCGCCGACAATAACCTCATTGTTGCAGCCATCGGCTCTGCCCCAGACGGTTGGGTCGGATGGATCGGCACGGATGAAACTTGGCGATGGCGCTTTCCCGGTGGCGAAGCTGTTCTTGAAAAACTTTGGCGTGGACTGCTTCGACAGCTTGCAGCAACACGATTGCGTGGGGACCAAGGTCGCATTCAATTTTTTGCGGAACCGAGCCAAGTCTCTTTAGGTGATTTTGTTACTTTGGAAGTTGAGCTCTTGGACGAAGCATGGAAACCACTCTGGATTCCCGAAGGATTCCCCGTCTTTCTTCAGGACGGTGAAGAAACCGTGCGTTTATCCCCCGTCCCAGGAGAAGATAATCGTTATCGAGGCCGCTGGAGAGCCACAAAAATCGGCATGCACCGCTTTCGATTGACCTTGGACTTTCATCCAGATCAAGAAACTATGGCAACGGCCTTGGTTGAGGCAGTACTTCCGTCTCAAGAGCTTCAATGGATAGCGTCGGACGAAAAATCTTTGAGTGAACTCGTCCAACCAACAGGTGGCCTCGTGGTCTCTGTTCAGGAAAGAAATGAAATTCTATCCCTCCTTGACGGAAGGGAAAGAAAAACCAGGATTTTGTCCTCTAAGGAAACGCCTCTCCAGCCCATCTACTTCATTTTTGGATTCCTTGGTCTTGCCTGTACAGAGTGGATTTTGCGAAAGCGGGTGGACTTGTCCTAATGAACCTCCTTGCCTTCTCTCTCCTTCTCTTTCAACAATCAGAAGTTGTCGGCGTCACGATCCCCTTGCAAAAAGATTGGGGGACGCAATTGGAAGATGCGCAAAATCTTCTTAAAACAGGGCATGAAGCTATTGCGCATGCACTCGTTCGTGAGATCCTTTTTTCTGAACCACATTTACTGATTCCGACAGAGGAAGAAAACCTTTTTATAGGAGCGCACTTTGCGGCGGAGAAGATTTCAAAATTACTCTCTCCCTCTTCGACTTCCCCTTGGGAAGAACGAGCTAACAAGGAACTTCATAACGCACTCCTTCCCCCTTCACGTGAAAAACTCCGGCAAGTTGCCCTTCGATTTCCAGATTTTTCGGCGGGTCATATCGCGAAGAATGCTTTGCATGAAATACGCAGGGATCAGGGCTATGCAAAAACGAAAAAGGGCACTGATTTCCTCTGTGCCCCTTCTGTTTCTGACTTTCAATCCCTTCAACTCCCTCTTCTTCATCCCAATGACCTCCGACCAACTTGGTCGTACGCTTTTCAAGCACCCCCGATTAACAGCGCACGACAAGGTCACCGCATGTCTTTCTCAGAAGGCGTTGGATTTCTCAGTAACGGTCTGGAAATTACCGCTTTGAACTTGGCTGATGGACGACCGATTTGGTCGTATTCCGGCCACCCAGACTGGAAGACCATTCCACAGATGGAGCAGAATCGTTTCTTTAAATCCGTCCACCCAAAAAAAATCCATGCGCCCGTCGTTGCAGATGGAATCGTTCTCGTGACACTCCTTGAGCCCGTTATCCTTGGCCGAGAAGAACGCCACCTCAACATTGATGTCCGCCGAAGCATGCCCGCGCGGCGACTTTATGCTTTTGACGCCACCGACGGTACCTTGCTCTGGAAGCAAGAAGTTTCTTGGAATAAGGAAACAAATCGCCAACCCAAAGATCTTGTTGCGGGGCCCCCTGCCGTTGCGCATGGCCAAGTATTCCTTCCGACCTATGATGCCATCGGCACACTAGACCTTTCCTTGACGGCACTTGACCTGGCGACGGGGAAACGCCTCTGGAAACGATTCTTGGTTTCTGCGCATCAGGACAGCAATCTCTTCGGAAATCTCATCCGAGAACCGGCCTGTGCACCACCTCTTCTCCAAAAGGACTTAGTTATTCTCTGCAGTCAACTCGGAGCCATTTGCGCCGTTGAAAAAAATACGGGGAGAATTCGTTGGACTCGGCTCTACCCCCGCACGAAGGCACGCACCTTTCAAAACGGGCGTGAATCCATCCGCCCAGAAACCTTCGCCAATGGGCCGATGGCCGCCACGGAAAACCTCCTTGTAGTCGCACCCATGGATGCCGCGACTGCTTATGTCTTGGACGCCGAAACAGGCGCACTTGAAGTGGCATGGCCCCAGATGGACGCACAGGCAGGTCCACTGCGCCACCTCCTTGGCATAGTTGGACCTGGGGCCTGGTTTTCTGGCGTCACGACAACCTTCCTCCCCTTCCCCGGCCAAGGAGGGCGGCGTCGGCAGTCTGCTCCTCTTTTTGATTTCGTAAGCCATCCAAATGCGCAATCAGCTGGGACAATCACACAAAATGGCCTACTGATTCCCTCCATGCAAGCCTGGGAGTGGATTGACCCTCACACGGCAAAGCACCAAGCGACTCATCGTGCGGGCTACCAAAGAGCCTTGGACTACGGGGCACTGCAATCAATCCACGGCATGCTCTTCGTTATGAATTCCATGGGAGTTCATGCTTGGCAATCTCCCACAGCCATTTTGCAATTCTTCCGCCGAGCGAAAAGCAACCCGGAAGATCTCGCGGATGCCCTCCCATTGTTGGCTACTCTGCCAACGCATGACCGCATTCTTCAGAAAAGACTCTCTCTATTGCTCCAAGACCCCCCAAACTTTCTGGAAAAAGAAGGCTTGGCCACAGCATGGCACTGGTTGAAAGCACGCGCCGATTTGATGAGCCAAATGGGTCCATCTTTGACATGGGCGAAGGACATGCAGACCCTGTTCCATTCCGAATCTTTGGAGCTCCCCTGGAAAAGTGCGGTTCTCTTTTTAGATGCCCTAGAAGGGCTTACTCTTGCTGAAATTCCTCCATACCGCTCCATTCTTCAAGATGCCCTTCTTGTCATCCAAGCCGATGCACCAGAAAAACTGCCGCGGACCCAAGGTCTTGAGTCAAAAACAAACGTTCTATGTCAAATACGTTTTCTTCTTGCAGAACAGCCTCAACAACAACTTTCCGCCATCCTCCCGCTATTTCCGAGGAACAGCCAAAGTCATGCCGTCGGCATCCCCCGCCAAACTCCTTGGGTCCAGAAGCATTGGAATACGTTGATGCAAAGTGCAGACTTCCGACAAGAATGGGAAGAACTGGCCAGAACTTATTTTCGTAACAAAGAAGACAGTCCTCAAGATCAAGGGTATCGACTTTCCCTTTTTCCAGGGTCTGCTGCAGCAATTCAATGGCTTGAAAACCAATCGAAAGTCATTGAAAAAAACACAGTCCAATATTTCCAACACATTCAATGGATCCATGCCTTTGGCGGAGACCGAATCAAGAGACTCCTTCAACATTTCCAAGCCGAAACACTCTATCAAGATTCCACGCCGCCAGAACTCCCCAACCATCTTCAATCTTCCCGCACGATTGATCTTGGCGAAAGCCAACTCCTTGGGGCTCAAGTCTATGGTGGCCAACTGACCCTCCTCCTTCAGGATCAAGAGGGCTGGTCTTGGAAGACCTATTCGGGAGATTCTCTCCATACACAGAGAATCCGTCGGCCGGGAAACGTCGGCCTCCTCCGCAATCCAAATGCCACCTGCTTTTTGCACCCAAATGGTGCAACGCTCCTTCAATTTCAATCCCTCTATCATCTTCACAAAAACGGGGACAGCCGAACCACGGAACTTCCCGGTCGCATTCTTCAAATTTTATCGCTCCCTCATGTTCTTCTTCTCCTTCTAGAAACACCAGATCGCCAATTAGTTCTGGAAAGCCGAAGCCTTCAAGAAGGAACGCTCCTTTTCCAAAGAGTTCTCCCTATCCTTCCTTCTCGCCAGCACCGCCTCCTCCTGACCGAGAATCAACTTTGGATTCTTTCCGAAAAAGACACACAAATCCTTCGTGTTTCTCTTCCGTCAGGACAAACAATCACCCCCTTCCCCTTGCCATTTCTTCCGTCAGCACAAAATATCCAACAAGCCGTTTCTTACTCCGGTGGCATTGCCATCACCAGTCCACCCTCCAAGACTCCATCCTTCTTTTTAGTAAGAGGCAATCAAACTGAAGAAATCACCGCGCCTTCGGGGAAAAAAATTCGTCTCTTCTCCACACCCGACGGATTCGGTTGGTGGATTCTCCCGCAAAGTTCCTACAGCAACGAAGCCAGTGAGCTTCAGTGGTGGTCGACGAACTCTGCTCGGCCTACGCAACCGAAAGTGGTCGCCCATGTGCTACGCCCCCAGGATTTTGAAGACCCACGTATTCTCCTGCACAACTCCACAGACGACTCAATGCAAGCGATAGCCTGGGATTTCCCGCTCCAAGGAGACCCAACCCTCCTATGGAAAACAGACCTACTCATTTCGAAATCTAGCTTAAGTCATCAAAAAACCGCGTCCCGGTTCTCTGAAACCCATACTCTCCTTCCACTGACCTATCAAGAAGAAGGTCTTAACCAAACCTTTCTCCAGCTCCTCCTTTTTGATCAACAAGGCCGGGAAGTTGGGCGGCATGCACAAAGAATTATGAACATGCATCGGTTATATTCCGAAATCCTCTCTCTCCCTGGGCTCATCCTCCTCCGCATTCAAAACCAGATTCACGTCCTCGGAGAACTCCCTCAATGATTACCTTTTCTCTTTTTCTTTGGCTTGCCCAAGCACCGACAGCCCTGAATGAAGAAAGCCTTCAGGCGGCCAACCGTGGGCTGCAATGGCTCGCCGAACACCAAAGTTTGGATGGGTCATGGCGCGCCGACGTCGGCTACAAATTGGAAGAAGGCTACCAAGTATGGAATCCGTCGGCGCCACACATTGGCGTTACAGCCTTAGCAGGTATGGCTTTTTTAGCGGGGGGACATGTTCCGGGACGCGGGCCCTATGGGGAAAATGTGGAACGAGCCACAACATTCCTTCTTTCTCAAATTCGAACAGATGGGTATATCACGGGGAACGAAACACGCATGTACTCCCATGCATTTGCCACACTTTTTCTGGCGGAAATTTATGGCATGAACCAAAGAAATGATGTCCGGAAAACATTACAAAAAGCAGTCAACCTCATCGTCGCCAGTCAAAATGATCAAGGAGGGTGGCGCTATCAACCACACGTCGCTGACGCAGATATGTCCGTGGCTGCCTGCCAAGTCATGGCCCTTCGTGCTGCAAGGAATATTGGGCTTGAGGTTCCTCGTTCCACGATTGACCATGCTGTGAAATACGTCCGCGACTCTGCCGTCAGAAGAGATGACCCTTATTTCGGAGCACACGGGAACATCCAAGGTTCTTTTCGATATCAGCCCGATTATCGTGCACGCGCAAGCTTTGCCTTAACGGCGGCAGGCATTACCATTCTTCACGGCGCAGGAGTTTATGGGGATCAAGATATAGAACAGGGATTCCAGGCCTTAGAGGCTGAGTTAGAGGTGTTTTCTTCGGACTACGGAGCAGCGGAGAAAGGGCATTACTATTTTTATTACGGCCACTATTATGCCGTTCAAGCATTCCATATTGCCGGAGGTGCCCGTTACCGGAAATACCTCAAGCATATTCAACGTACGCTTCTAGCCCTCCAAAGAAAAGAAGGGTCATGGCCGAACACTACCGGCCCTGGAAAAGCATATTCCACCGCCACAGCCTGCCTCATCCTCCAAATCCCGAAAGAGTACCTGCCTATTTTCCAACGCTAATGTCGGCAAACTTCTTTTTCACCCCTCTCAGGAAATTACGGCAACGCATCCGTCGGCTGTTTTTTCTCTGGGGGTTCGGGTATTTGATTTGGGTTAGTTTTGCGCTCTTGCTGAACCTTTACATCATTGACCGGTTATTCAATCCGCCTCTTTTCGTCCGACTCACGTTAGAGGGGGCTACTTTGTGTTTCTGGCTCCTCCGAATAAAAAAAATACTTTGGAACCCGCTTCGAAAGCCTTTCGCCCTAAAAGATCTTTCTGCTTTATTAGAACGTAAATTTCCCCACCTTGAAGACAGGCTCTCCACAAGTGTGCAACTTCATCAAAACCCGAGGGATTGCTCCATTGAACTTCTTGAAGAAGTCGGCAAAGAAGCGAAAGAACTCCTGCATCAACTACCGATTCACGCGATTACCCCTAGCAAGGCTGCTTGGAAGCAGGCTGCTTGGGGAACGCTAAGTTTGGGAGTTTTTCTTTCTCTCGCATTCCTCTTTCCTCAAGAAAATTCTGTTTTTTGGGGACGGCTTTGGGGACAGCCCCTCTCTTGGCCCGGCGCAACCCACTTAGTTCTTCTCCCCCTTCGCGCTTCCGACGGCACCCCGCTTCCGGAAATGCGTCGTATCGGCTCAGAGCATTATGAATGCCTCATCCCCAAGAACACTCCACTAGATGTTCGCATTCTTGCCGAAGGGCGTAGCCCAGAAACTGTTTGGGTTCAGTCGGAACGACTCCAGCGGCGCTTTAAATCTTTTGGTGGCCGCCAATTTCAAATTTCTCTCCCCGGACAAACACAGCCAAGGACTCTTTCGTTTTCTGGAGGTGATGACACTGACGGATTCCCGAAGCTAGACCTCATCCCCGGAATCGCGCCTTCCGTTCAAAACTGGAGTCTCACCCTGACTCCGCCGAATTACACCGAGCGGCCAAAAGAAATCTCCAATGCACATGAAATTCGCGTCCTCGAGGGTACTGTCATTCAAATCTCATTTCAAACGGACTTGCCGGTCTCTGAAGTCCAACAACAGCAAGGCGACACCACGCAAACCCTGAACCTACAAGGAAAGGTTTTTAGCACTACTTTGACCGTACGAAAAGATGGAGAGGTCACTTTTCACCTCCTCGGCGCCGACGGTTTTCCTCGTTCTCAAGCTGGGCACCTCCAGTGGACCGTGCTTAACGACCACCCACCTCATATTTTTCTTCCGTGGCCCCCGCGGACCTGGAGAACCGTAAAAGGCGCGGTAATTCCTCTTGTCCTACATTGCGAAGATGATTTTGGCCTCCAATCCCTTCAACTTCACCCTCTGCCTTGGGACGCTAACCTTTTGACGAATCAGGCGCACCAATGGGTTCCAGTGCCAGCATCCCTCTTTTCTGACCTTCCCGAAGCGCAATTCCCAGCTCCCGGTGTTCCACTTGAGGTCATCGCAACGGACAACCGTGTGCCGCAAAACCAGTCTAGCTCCCAAAAAAGTCCGGCCATCCAAATTACCAGTAAGGAACAAATGAGCCAACTTCTCGCAGAGCAAATGCAAACACTCCGAGAGGAGCTCGAACGCATTGACCAAGCACTGCTCCCCTTTGAGTCCACGACACCTCCTCCAAATGCGTCAGTCGTTTCTCGAAGATTCCTCCGGCGCACTCAATCTCTTCTCGTTCATTTAGAAACGTCCTTTGTCGAACTCGTTTTTGCCACACCAGAAGAAAAGTTCTTGCAGGGGAAATTGGCTCTGCAAAAGATCTTACTGCGTGGCACACCGAAGAAAGGAGACATTACCCGCTCCATGAAGCCAGAAATAACGAACTCCTTCGATGAACAGATCCACCTTGTCCTTAACTTAGCCCGAAGAGCCACCGCGTTAGTCGATGGCCCGGCTACAAATTTGGTTGCGAAAAGCCGGCAAGGCAAGGCGGACTTAAACAAAGTTGCAAAGGAATACCGTCGGCAGATTCACGGCATGCTTGATGTTCTTGTCGCTTGGGAAGATTTTGAAAGCGCAATTCGCCTGCTTCGCACGATGTTAGATCGCCAACGAGATCTTCATCGCCGAACAAGGCTGGAGGTTTCCCCGTGAAGTTATTGCAGCCCTTCCTCTTCTTTTTGTTTGCGGCCAATCTGTGGGGACAAACTGGCGGAGACTCTCCCCTGGCGCACCTATCCAGCCAGCAAGCGCAATTAGCCGAACAAGCCCAAAGGCTTGAGAAAATCCTAGGCCTGCTTGAAAAACAAGCCAAGAAAGAAGGCATTGAGGAGCGCGCCATATTTTACCGGCAAGCTCTTTCTCGATTGCAGGAAACAGGAGCCAAAAATGACCTGGCACAACGACTGAAATCAGTCGCCCAAGACTTATTATTAGCGAAAACGGGACCTGCCCTCCAAAAGCAAACCGAACTCGTTCAATTCCTAGAGGACCTCTTGCAACAATTAATTCAGCAACGGCAAGAACAACGACTTCAGGAAATCATCAAAGAAGCTAAGGCAAGAGAAAAGACGCTGCGGACGCTACAGAAAGAACAAGAGGAACTTCGGAAGGACACTACAGGAAATCCTTCTACCGATGACTTCCCGACAGAGCAATTACAACAACGGCAAAAGAATCTCCGTGAAAAAATCGAAGATGCCATTCAAGAATTTGAAAAACAAGGCCGCCAAGATGACTCCCTCAACCAAGCAGAGTCTTCGGCCAAACGTGCTGAAAAAAGCCTAGAGGAATCAGATCAAAACGATGACGCGGTGCAAGAACAAGAGCAAGTTGAGAAAAGCCTCCAGCAAGCAGCTGAAAATGCTGCGAACGAAGCTGAGATTGCACAACAAAAACAAGAACAAAAAGAGCTCCTCCATCTTCTCACCGAAGCCAAATCACTGTTCAAACGACACCTTACCGTCCATGAATCTCTCATAAAATCTGGAGTAACGAAACCGGAAGAAGTACTGTCACGCAGCCAACGAATTCCCCTCCGCAAATGGGCAAAAACGGAGAGGGAACTCCAAGTGGACGTCGGAAAACTTCTTTTTGAAATTCAACAAAGTGGAGCCGATGCCTTCCCCTTCTATCTTGAAATTCTCAAAGCGGACCATGGGCGCCTTGCAAAGCGACTTGGGCCACCAAAATACCAGAAAAATTCTGCTACCCACAGTCTTTCTTCTCAGCTTAAGGATCAGTGGGTCGAGTTCATCGATGCTCTAGAAACTGAAGCCGAGCGACAGCGTGAAAAAACGGAAGCTAAAGAAGGCGAAGGATCTGGCGAAGATCGTCTGATTGGTATGGCTGAGGAAATTCAACTTCTCAAGCGTCTTGAAATACAAATTCGAGACCGAATCAAAATACTGCATCGCCAACAAAGCCTTTTACACGATGCTGGATTTGCATTCAACGAAGAAGAATTTGAAGAGCTGGAGGAGTTATTCCAACGCCATGAAAAACTACGACGAATGTTTGAGTCCGTTCTGGAGCGATACGAAATGGCTGGAACGCAAACGCCTCAATCCCAAGACAACACAACACCCGAGGAGGAGGAACTTTAATGTTGATCTCACTTTTTCTCTTGACCGCATTACAAGACCCCGCCCTTCCTCAGCCGAACTTGCAAAAAGAGATTGGGGAGGCCATTCAACAAGTACGTGAGGGCTTTGAAACACTCGGAAGATCTCTTTTTCTCGCTCGTGAGCGTATGACCGAAGAGCGGACGTTGGACTACCTTGCGGAAGTAGATACTGCTTGGAAAAAAGCCGACACACTTGTCCAAGAAATGGAAACGCTCTTGGCCTTAATTCCAGAATCGAGTAGCCAAGGGGGGGGCGGCTCTTCTCCTCAACAGAAAAAGCCCTCCCCAAATTCTAAACCCACGACAGATTCCACGCCAACCCCCCAGATCCCAAATACTCCGAAGGATCGGGGGGGGGACCAGCCGATACCGACCTCTGACCCGGAGCTTTCCGCCCTGTTTCTCCCTCCCGGCGGCAAATCCAGCTGGGGAGCACTTCCGCCTCATCTCCAACAGGTGATTCAAAACGCATCCAATCAGGAACTCCCTTTGCGGTATAAAAAGTGGCTTAAAGCCTATCATCGTGAGTCTCAAAGTCCATAAGTCGTTTAAATAGAATGACTTACTTCATCTAAAGATTTCTAAGGTTTTCGTTCAAGTCAGGGGTTTCCTCGCCGTAAAGGAAAGAACGGCAGTAGCCGCATCGCCCCATGATCACCTTGACTCTTCCCCTCTTCCTGGGCGGGCTCCTTGCCCACCCACTGCAGTCTCCATCGCATGAGCCCGCACCCATTCCACGTTTTGCGGGGATCTATCGACCTGCCGAGGGCTTTCTTTCTTATCGTCGGGAAGCCCGCTCAGGTCCGGAGAGAATCTTTACCCAAGGCACGGGTGAGATACTAGGCTGGCTTCCCCTTGCCCAAGGAAAACTCTGGGAGCAAGAGGTCGTCCTCCAAGAAAACCCTGGGCAAATCAATGGCTTTGTATTCACCTATGCGTCATCTCACCCTGATCCAACTGGGCGCGCTGGATCTCTCAATATCAACTTTGGACTTCCAAACGGTAAGTACCGTCAACTTCGTCTTCAAGGGCTTCCCTTGGGGGGGAGAAATGGAGAACTGCTTGCTTGGAAAGTTCTTGTCGACTTGACCAATGGCTACGAGACGCTTCTCGAAACGTCGGTGCAGAATGAGCAATCCTTTGCCTGGTCTATGGAGACTCTTCAACCCAATACAGGCCCATGTGTGAAGACTGGAGATGCTCCCGCACTCCTCATAGATATAGGAACTCAAAAAATTGAGAAACAAGCCTCTATTTCCCTTGCCCTGGAATTACTGACACTTCCGCCAGGAGTCACTTCCTACGCGGCAAAAAAACCAGGATCCGCCGACCACCTTCAGCTTCGTGCCAGCCGATTTCATCGAGACGGCAGCATTCTTTGGGATATCGTTGGAAAACGAAAAGATCGAAACTACCTCCTTGTGATGAGTGAGTCTCGCTGCGAAATACCCGTTGGAGATGCGACGATTCTTGTAGAAGAAACTGCCCAAAGCCGTGTACTTCACCTCCAAAAGGATTCGCTTTTCACGCACGACAACGCTGTTCATCAACCTCTATACATTCAGGTACTTGAATTTGATGGCACTCCCTCCTTACAAAATTTGACGGGAGCTAGCCAGGGATTGTGTTACATCAATCTTCCTTAGGCAAGTAACTCAACGCAGTTTCTACGTAGTGCGGCACCGCATGAGCCATAAAGGCCTGCTCCTTTTTACTGACTTCTCGGATAATCTTTGCCGGAACCCCAGCAACCAATGTATTTGGAGGAACTTCAAAGCCCTCTTTCACAAGAGAACCGGCCGCCACCACGGCTCCATCTCCGATGACGGAGCGGCCCAACAAAGTTGACCCCATGCCGATTAAAACACCATCCCCAACTTTGGCCCCGTGAATAATGGCCCCATGCCCAATCGTGCAATCCTTACCAATCACCAAAGGAATTCCAGTATCGCAATGAAGGATACAGCCATCCTGGATATTTGTGCGCTCGCCGACGGAAATCCGGCCATCATCACCACGAATCACTGTGTGAAACCAAACCGTGGCATCCTTAGCAAGATGGACGTCGGCAGTCACCAATGCCGTCGAGGCAACCATGGCTCCGCTGGGGACTCGGCGCATGAGTCCTTCGCGAGGGGTGGGGAATGGGTGTTCAGAATGAGTCATGGTGCAATGATGGAGGAAGAGCTGGACAAGAGAAGTTGAGAAGAAACCACTGTTAAATTGTGAAGAACATGGATACCAATCACAAGAGAGAGGTTCTTTGTTTTCATGCGCAAATAACCAAGGACTAAGCCCAAGTAAAAGAGAGGCAGCCAAGCGATTATGCCATGCAAACTTGCAAAAAGGACTGCTGTGAGAATACAAGCGCGCCAAGGGCCGAACTTCGGCGACCCACTTAACTTTGTCAGTAAATACTCACGAAAGAAAACCTCTTCGATCACGGGCGCACAAAGAAGAACCCAGAAAAAAAAAAGGGCAGAGGCTTCGGCTAAATGTGGAATCACGAAGGGGTTTTGTTGATCCAAGCCCCACCAAAGCAAACCGGAAAGCAACAACAACCCTGGCAGGGCAAGGAGGTAGTACCCAACTGCTTGAATCAGAACGTGAAATCCGCGGCGCACTATTCCCCTGCAATCACTCCAGCCTGTGGAGATGATGCCGACGCATAGGGTAGGCGGGCAATTCGGCCCGCCAGATAGGAATCTCTTCCTGCCTCGCATGCTGACCGCACCGCGCGCGCCATCCGCAAAGGGTCTTGTGCGCAGGCTACGGCGGTGTTCATGAGAACGCCATCCACACCCAGCTCCATGGCGACAGAAACATCACTGGCTTGGCCGACGCCGGCATCCAAAATAATGGGGACTTCCGCCTGCTCTACGATGAGTTGAACATTGAATGGATTCAAAACACCTTGCCCACTTCCAATAGGAGAACCTAGGGAGCCAGTGCCTGGAGTGTGTGCCTTTGATTTACTACTACTACTGCTGCTACTGGTGCTCATATTAATACAGCCTAGACGAGAACGGTTCGAAAGGGAACCCCAACGACAGAGTCTTTTTGAAGTCAA
>JAPKBM010000020.1 GCA_026421205.1 Planctomycetota bacterium | reverse complement strand
TTCTTCGACCCGATGTCAATCGGGGGGGGGCAAATGGCAGCTGGGCGCTGAACTTTGATATGAACGCAGTTCCTCATGACTATTCGGGGGGTTGGGGCAGCGGTTTAGAGCCAGTATTGCCGTATGTAGACCTTCTTCATTGGGATGCTTTGCTGGATGGAGGAGGTGGGACCACGCCAGATGCGGCTGGTGGTAATGCTTATTATGCTGACGGCAGTGTTCCCTTTTATTCTCTGAACCCCTCTCTCGGGTATTTGTTGGGCGGTGCAGGCGGAGGAGGCGCGGGCACGAGTGAACATGGCTCTTGGGAGTCGGAGGCTAGCACGACCCAATCGAAAGGCGAAACTTTCCGCTCCTGTGATGGCGGTGGCGGGGGCGCCGGCGGGGGTGCTCTTCAGTTGCATGTTGGCGGGGATCTCTCAGTATCGGGATCTATTTCCGTCGAAGGCGGAGATGGGGGCGATAGCGCCTTTATGGTTTCCACCACGTTCAATGGCACCACCATTGACCCTCTTGGAATTACCGACCTTCTTCCGGGTGACGCGGGTGGTGGGGGCGGTTCCGGTGGAGCCGTGCTCCTTCAAGTGTCCGGCGATATCTCCTTCGGTGTGAATGCTCTTAACCTCCAAGGCGGCGAGGGTGGCACAGGTTCTGCCGGAAATTATGGCGGGGATGGCGGTTCCGGGATATTGAGAATTGAATCGCCGACGCCAGGCCTCTTGAATGAGATGCAAGGCATTGTCCTTCCCATTGAAGCATTGGATTTAGATGAGCGGCCGGAGTTCGGCGTATCTGGTCCAAATTGGACGACGTTTCAAGGTCGCCTTGATGGGGATTTGGGGGACGTTTCCATCACGCCTATTGTGGGAGGTGGCGCTCCTCTTTTGATTAACGGGAATGCCAGCGGTGTTCGAAGTCAATGGATTGAGTTTTCCCCAGACAATCTATTTTATCAAATTGAGGATTGGTCCATGTCCTGCTCTTGGAGTGATGGCTTGGGGAATTCTGGGGTTCTTACGTATGACAACACCACTCCACCCATTCCTGGCGTTGACCCAATTTGGGTTGCGTTTCAGACAGGCTGGGGCGTGGCAAATCAGTTCAATATTCTTGAGCCCAATGCGGGCACGGAGGGAGATTGGATTATTCCAGGCTTCAACGCCGTTTCCGGTGGCGTGGCAGAAATCAATAGTGCCGTGGTTGTTCCGCGCATTTTCCGCTATCAGGTTATTTTTGACCAAGATCAAGTTGCAGCGCAAATTGGAAATGCCGCGGGTGCTTATTTCCATGTGGATGAGTTGACGATTGACTGGGTGAATTGAACCGCCCGTCCTCTTATTATCAACCCGCCGGACTTTTGGTGGATGGTGACATGTTGCTTCGTCATCCTATTTTAGAAATTGCTGAGGGTGTCCTTCGTTCTATTCGATTTGATCGTGGGGCTTTTACGTCGAATTGCGAAAGAATAGATGGGGAGGTATGGACAGGCCCCCTCAAACTTTTTCACGCGCACCTAGAATCCTTTTCTGCACCATCGGCGCAATTCCGACGGACTCCTTTTACCGATTGGATTATAGATTTACAGGCTTGGGAGAAGGGGAATCTACAAGACGCCACCCCTGGCCTTGATGCTTTGGCACGCGCGGGTGCAGGAGAAGTTCATTGCCATGTTCACTTGGAAACACTTCAGTCTCTTGGGCCGGATGGGCTTCGGCTTCTCATGGAATCGCCCTGCCGTCCAATGTTCTACTTAGAGCTTTTAGGAGCATCTCCAGAATGTGCCAGTGAGTTGTTTCAAACATGGCAAAAATGGGCTCCCTTCCTTTATGGCGTGGCCTTACACGCACCCTACTCCGTGTCCATGGAATTGGCGCAGGCTGTCTTTCGTGAATGTGCACGGTCTCAGACCCCATTGTCCATTCACCTCGGGGAGCATACGGCAGAGCGTGAATTCCTGAAGTATCAGTCGGGGCCCATGGCGGAGTTTCTTCGTGGAAAGGGTTTACCGCTTCCAGAGAGGACATGGGACTCGCCGGTTGCCTGGTTGGCCGAAGCTCTTCAAGGAGAAAATACTCCGTTGTGGGTGGTGCACGGAGGAGACTTAAGCGTTCAGGAATGTCAAGAGGTGGAAAAATTGGGTGGTAATTTGGTCTGGTGCCCAGGAACCCATCGGTATTTTTCTCGTTCTAAGCCAAAATTTGCAGAGGCTTCTTTGGGCGCCCCCTATTTGGGGTGTGATTCCATGGCCTCCAACACAATGCTCAGCCCACTTCATGAATTCCGCGTGGCCTGTGAGGAAATGCCTGAATATGCGCCGTCAGATTGGTGGAATGCACTCGCGCCGCAAAAAGTTCAAGTAGGCAATACCGCGTCCTTTGGCCGATTGGGCTTTTCGGATGCTTCGACTATTCCAACAACGGCAGAGGAACTTTTGGATGAATTAAGAAAAGACAGGAAGATACAGGCCCTTGAGACCTTGTCCTTTTAGAATTGGCCCGATGAAATCTGCCGCCGACCTTTGCTCTCAAGCTTCTCAAGTTGTGATATCGGGCCATCTTCGGGCCGACGGAGATTGTCTTGGAGCAGCCATCGTTTTGACGCATGCATTGCGTGCGATGGGGAAGCAAGTCACGATTCTCTTGCCAGATGCTCCCGACCCGCGTTACGGTTTTCTCGAGGCACAAACGCCGTGGGAATTGTGGAACGGAGAACTTCCCGAGGCCGATCTTTTCATCTTGTGTGATTGCAATACTTTGTCACGTTTGGGGGAAATGGGGGAGGCTGTCAAGAATGCAGAGTTCCCACTTCTCCTTTTGGACCATCACCCATTAAGTGATGATTCTCCCACATGGGCCGCAAAGGTCCACGACCAAACCGCGGCTGCCAGTGGTTTATTGGCGGTGGAATTTGTAGATTTTTTAGGCGTACCTTTAGCCAAGGAATCTTTGGAGGGAGCCTTCGTTGCATTAATGACAGATACTGGTTGGCTTAAGTATTCAAACGCTGACGCCCGCGCTTTTTCGGTGGCCGCACGCTTAGTACAAGAAGGTGTCAATGTGGACGCGTGTTATCAAAAAGTTTACCAGCAAGTCGAGCAAGGACGGCCCTTGGGAATTGCTGCCGCATTGAAAAATGTGGAGTACCTTGAAAGTGGAAAAATTGCGCTCGCTTCCGTTTCCACTGCGGACCTTTCTGCGGCCCACGCAGAATTACAAGATACGGATGAAATCATGGACATCCTTCGTTCTGTTCATTCGGTGGAAGTGGTCGCTTTATTAACAGAGCGAAACGGAGAGCCCAAATTGTCTCTGCGCAGCAAGTCTTGGCTGGACGTGAATCAAGTGGCCCGTGGTTTGGGCGGGGGGGGGCATACTCGTGCCGCAGGTGCAACCTTGGCGGGCAAGTCATTTACCGAGGCTTTAGACGATGTTCGCGCGGCGCTTTTACGCGCGGTTCAAGCCGGCCTATAACTTTTCTTTTTTCTTAAACATTCCGAAGAAAGCATAGCGAGCCAACTTCGGATTCTTCCGAAGGCGTCGGACGACGTAAGGGTGCCATTGTGTTCCATAGGGGATATACACACGCACGGGAATATTTTGCTCTCGGAGGGATTGACGAAGTTCTTCTTGTACGCCAAGGAGCATTTGAATTTCACAGCGATGGGCCGCTTCAGGTAATTCGGAAAGGATATTTTGAATGCCTTGAATCAGAACGGAGTCATGCGTGGCCGCACCTACAAAAGCGCCCCCTTCTAAGAGCAGGCGAAAAATCCGGAGAAAAGAGTCGTTGACGTCTTCTGGGGACTGAAAGGCAATCTCTGCAGGTTCGACATAAATGCCTTTCACCAACCGCACGTTGAGGGGGCCAGGGTTTTTCAAAAGAGTGCGTACGTCATCCTCTGAGCGTCGCAACATGGATTGGATGACACAGCCAAGCGTTTCCCCGTAGGCCTCACGAAGTTGTTGAAAGACACGGAGAGTGGCATCGACCGTGGGGGAGTCTTCCATTTCAAAGCGGACAAAAGCACCGTGTCCTTTCGCTTGTTGTGCAAGTTGCTCGACGGCTTCGACACAAATTTTTTCATCAAGTAATAAACCCATTTGAGTTGGCTTGAGAGAAATATTTAACTCCAACCCTTCCTCCGCGATGTCTTGAAGAAGTGCTTGGTACTCTTGGACCGCTAAGTTCACATCCTGCTGGTCTTCCACCGCTTCTCCCAGTACGTCATAGGTGACGGCGTACCCCGCTTTTTCTAATTTCCTCCCTGCTCTTAAGGCATCGGCACGATGTTCTCCCGCAATGTATCGCCGACTTAACCGGCGCACGATGGGGCGAGGAACGAGAGGCAGGCTGGCTGCGGCGAGTTTGTCGAAGAGATTCACAGGGGAGGGGAGCAAATAGCTCCTCTATAGAATGCCGTCTCTAGGGTTCCTCTTCCAGTTGGGCTATACTTTGGTATGCAAACATGGATGCTGGCAGCCGCAGCCTGCGTACTGTCTTCTTGTGGCCAATCGGGCTCGAAAGATTTTGACCTTATTTTGGTCTCGGTGGACACGTTACGTGCCGACCATTTGGGTATTTACGGTGCTTCTCGCCAGCCCGACGGCCTAGCCTCAGACCCTTTCAGCCTCACTTGGCTTGCGGAACAGGGTTTAGTCTGGGATTCTGCATGGGCTCCTGCGGGAAAAACGCTCCCGTCCCTGGGGACATTTTGGTCGGGGCAATTCCCTCTAGAACACGGTGGACTGAGCAACAAGCATTCGGTGCGAGCCCCTCTCGAGAGTGAACGGCTGAACCAAGCTGGTTGGAAAACGGCAGCTCGGGTGGCAAACCGCTCTCTTTACCCCCCAAACGGATTAGCACGCGGCTTCGAAACCTACGAAGTCCTTTGGGGAGAGCAGGAAAAGGAAATTGGTCCATCTCTCTTGCAGGCAACCCGGCCATGGGTGCAGCAGGAGGAGCGTTTTGTGATTTGGGGGCATTGGATGGCACCCCACCAGCCCTATAGTCCGCCACCGCCCTATGATCGACAATACACGGGCTCCGGTCCCAAAGGAGAGAATCAACTCTTGGCGGATTTACATCGGAATCCTGCCCGGGCAACTCCGGAACTTCGCGAACATTTACTGGGGCTTTATGACGGCGAAGTCGCGTGGTCGGCCGACGCCATCCAGTCCTTCTTAAAAGGTTTGGATGCGCAGTACCAAGCTTCTGGCCGAGGTTCTCTTCTAGAAAATGCACGTGTCGTTTTCTTCAGTGATCACGGAGAAGAACTTGGAGACCGCTTCGGCTATTTCATGCACGCAAAGAGTTTGTATTCCGGAGTCATTCAGGTTCCCTTGGTGATGGCAGGGGTTGGCATTCCTTCGCACACAAGGTCCGACACTCTGATGTCCTTAGCCGACGCCCTTCCCTTTCTTCTTCGTGATGAACTTCCGGATCAGGATTTTGTTTTTTCAGCTTGGCAAGGAGAGTTCTTTTCCGCACGCAATGCAGAGTGGACGCTCATTCACAATCCATGTCAAAATGAACAAGGTCCTAATGAGAAGCCCCATGACACTCCCTATGTTTATCCTGCTCTCGCGCTCTATTATCGTGCGACGGATCCCTTGGAGAAGAAAAATGTCGCCCAAGAACATCCCGAAGTCGTCCGCGCCATGTTGGGTGCACTTCATACATGGTACGGAGCACTGAATCTGGCACCCCCTGGAATTCCGCCTGGCATAGATCCATCCATTTTGGAACAACTTGGTTATACCTCTGGCTTTGAGAATAATCCGTGTGAGCCTTGGTCGGCCGAAGATCTCCCTTGATGCAATCGCGGGCCCCATGGCTGGAAGCCTTCCTCTTTTCAGGAGTGGTCGGCCTTCTTTATTTCTTGGGTTCGGAGTCCATCCTTGCGTCTTATCACGGGTTTCTCCACACTACCGTCGGCGAGGCGGTCCTCAGAGATGGACTGCTTCCGGAGAATCCTTATCACGCGGGGGCGCCTCTTCGTTACTACACTTTGTATCCGACGTTAGGCGTTTTACTGGGCCGTCTTGGAATGGGGCCTCTGGGTGGATTTGCATTGTTGAACATGGTGGCCGCCTTTTTGTTTCCACTTGGATTAGATGCTTTGGGGAAGAGTTTCCAAATATCTTTTGCCGCACGCCGATGGGCTTTCCTTGCCGCAATTTTTGGGTTTAATGCTTTAGGCTGGTTGTCTCTGCCGACATGGTCTGGCTTTGAATGGGCGGGGGCTCCTCCAATTGCGCTTTCCATTTCCATGACACACCTTCCGGTTCTTGGGTTCTGGGATGCCCGTCTCCAGGGATTTCTCCCGAAGTTTTTGAATGTCAGTTCTTTTGCCCTAGCCCTTGCTCCCGCTCTTTTTGCATTAGCCGAAGCCTTTTCCAAGAACGCTCGTCCACCGCGCTTTGTTCTTCCCGCGGCTCTAGCTTTGGCATTGAATCCCCTGGTTGGACTATGGTTAGGCCTTTTATTGTGTATATATTTTTCACCTCTACTTTGGCGCCGTGCTTGGAAGGAGGGGGTTCCTTGGCTTTTTGCAGGCATGGGTGCCGTGTTGCTCGCTTTACCTTTTCTCCTGCCTCTGTTTCATGCGGCACCGACGGGACTCAATTTAACCGGTCATGTGGCATTCCAGAGTGACCCGTGGCGCAATATTGTGGGGGCAAACTTCTTGTTGATATTGTGCGCGATTTGGGGAAGAAAACTTTGGAAGGCACCGCAAGGCGCATGGACTCTTTGCATCATTACAACGTTGTTCTTGGCATTATGGATGCATCTTCCGTGGGCGAATGAATATAAAATGCCACGGTTGTTTGCTTTGTTTCTTGCTTTTCCTGTGGGCGTTGCCGCAAGTTACTTACAAACATCGGGGGGCAGGCTTCGTTGGATTCCTTGGTTTGTTCTTGTGGGGACACTTCCAACCACAGTGTTCTTGGGTACCGCCTATGTCCGTTGGGGAGAAGAGGCTCCACGACTTCCATTTCAAGTTCAGCAAGGGCGCCTTGGAATTCATGCAAAGGCGCAGCCACTTATTTTTCCATCCTCTCTTTTGAGGTTGGAGGCCGAAGCGCGTTCGGATGCAGCTCTCGTTCTTCATGCTCAACATCCTGGGTCCCGCATGAGCGGTGGCGTGGTGCAAGGAAATGCTCTTGCGCCTGTGCTTCATCGCGCACTTTTTGTGGATGAACCGCAAATTCATAATGCCGAACAAGAAAACCTGAAAACTCGTCTGGATCTCGTTCAAACATTTTTCACTTCCACTGATTCTCCTCAACAACAAGAGGAAGCCCTTTTTCAAATGCTTCGAGAGGTCAATCCTCAGTCTCTTTTAGTCTTGACTCCACCAAACTTTCCAGATCAGTTTTTGAAGGAACTTGAGAGTGGGAAGAAGTCCTTGCCGACGCACCGTTTGGGACAAGAAGCGGGGTTCTCTTTATGGTGGATTGCACCTCTTCCTGAATAAAGCGAAAGCTTAAGGCCTGGGCCACGGCGTCTTTTTGAATCTTATCTGCGCCCTCTAGGTCGGTAATGGTGCGTGCTACACGAAGAGTTCTAAGGATTCCACGCCCACTTAAGTGCAAGTGTTCGGCCGCTCGTGAGAGAAGTACTTTTGCACTTTCATGAAAGCCTTCCCTTTGGATTTCTTCCATGCTTGCCGAGGAGGACCATCGGAACTTTCCTTGCCGATGCCTTTCCTTTTGGACCTCTCTGGCTTGTTGGATTTTTTGCGTAAGATCCTCGTCAAAAGGAGGCGTACGGCCACCCTGAAGTATTTGGGGAACAACGGGACCCATTTCTACGAAGAGGTCAAAGCGATCCAAGAGTGGACCACTCGTTTTGAGTTGGTACTGCTGGAGGCGAGCAGGCGTACAACTGCAGGCCTTGTCCGGATGTGTCAAAAACCCGCAGGGGCATGGATTGCGGGCTGCAATCAGAAGAATGTCGGCTGGAAAAACAGCCCAGTCTCGGGCTCTTTGTAAACGAACCTCTTGATCCTCCAAAGGTTGCCGAAGCCCTTCTAAAATGGGCCGGGAAAATTCAGGGAGTTCATCTAAAAATAAGATGCCACCGTGTGCGCGAGAAAGTTCTCCAGGGCGCAGAGGGTTGCCTCCGCCAAAAATTCCTTGTGCAGACACACTCGCGTGGGGGGCACGGAAGGGCGGGCTTCGGGGAAGTTGATGCAGAGGTCCAAGTTGAGATTCAATCTGTGCTAACTGAAGCGACTTTATGTCCGTGAGGTCTTCTAGAAAAAGCGGAATCCTCTTTGCCAGCAGGCTTTTCCCAGTTCCGGGTGGCCCTTGAAGCAGGAGAGAGTGCCGACCTGCTGCTGCAATCACGGCTGCTTTCCGTGCTTGGAATTGTCCCCGAACGTCATCTAAGCGTAAAGGTGTCCCCGACGTTTTCCGTGGTACTTCTTGGTGAGAAGGTTGCGCACATTGGTGGCCCTTGGAGTTTTGCAGAAACTGAACGACTTCTCCAAAATGTTCAAAGCCGAAGGCGGAAATCCCTGGCGCCATGGATGCCTCCTGCGCAGCCTTGGGTGTGGTGATACATTGAAAAACCCCTTGTTTACACGCGGCGATGGCGGCAAGCAGAGTTCCTTTTGCAGGCGCACCTAAGCGACCATCTAAGTCAAACTCTGCCAAGAACAAGGTGGGTGGAATGCCGGGGAGTTTTCCTTGTACTTGTAGCAAGGAGACCCCCAGGGCGAGGTCCATGGGGAATCCGCGTTTTAAACACTGTGCGGGGGCAAGATTGAAAAGAACTTTGCCTTTTGGAAAGGGAAAACCATGAGCATGAAAAGCCGACGGCAATCGTTCTCGCGCCTCTTTTGCGACGGCGTCGGCCATGCCAACGAGCAAAATACGCCGAAGCCCTCTTGCAAGTTCTGTTTCTACCCGAACCAACTGAGCTTTTCCGGAAAGAAGGGTTGCGCAGTAAACGGCGTCATCCATAAAGAGAAGACGAAATTCCTCGCCTCCGTGACGCATTTATTCCATGTCTGGCGTTGGTTGCCAAATCAGGGGCTTTTGTTCAGTTTCGAAAAAGGGAAGGTTCCTTTTTTCTAGGAGAGGTTGGATTTTTGGAGTAGGACCGCTGGGTGCCGTAGAGGCCCAAACCTCTCTGGGGCGCAAGGCATCCAAGAATTGAGGAAGGAACAGGGTGTCTCGTCCATGATGGGGCGCAAAGAGCAAGGAAACGGGACATGTGGGCAAACGCGCGAGGAGATTTTCTAGAACGGGGCCGGGGGAATCCCCCAGGAAAAGAACGGCCTGCTGTTTACTTTGTAAAAAAAGAGCGTGCCCCCCCTGGTTACTCACGCCTTCTTCGGTCTGAATACAGCCGTAAATACGAAGAGAAAAAGGCCCCATTGTGGCTAAGACTTTTTCCTTTCCCTGCGGGCAGGAAAGTTCTTGGGGAGAAAACCAAGTAAAAAGCCGATCTCTTCCATTCACGTGGTCCCCATCTTGATGACTCCAAATGACGTGACTTGGTTTTGCCCAACGTTTGGCGGCCAAAAAGGGAAGAAGCAAGCGATCTACCAAGGTCTTTGGCGGGAGACTTTTACTTCCCACATCAAAAAGCAAGGTTTCCTCTTGCGCACTGACCATAGAAAGTAAACCGTGGCCAACCGGGAGCATGGCAACTCCGGGTTTTCCAGGCAGAGGAACAAGGAGGCTGAAAACAAGCACGCCGATGCCGAGCACCCCAGGGTGAATCCAGGAACGAAGGTGGAGTGAAGGCGGGCGCCAAAGGAAAAGGAGTCCTCCGCAGCACCCCAAAAAGAGAAGTGTTTCATAGCATTGTGGGAGGAACCAAGGCGCCCCTGGAAGGTGTTTCAAGAAATCCAGGGCGGTGGATTCCAAGGTGACGGAAGTGCGCAAGATGGCGTCGGCGAGGGCGGGGCCACTGGGGAAAAGTGCAAGGAGTGAGGCAATCAAGCGGAGGGGAAGAAGTAGACCGAAAAGTGGAGTGAGGGGAATGCTCCAAGGCTCTAGGGTTCCTTGGAGTGCATGAAGAGGGGGAACGGTTGCAAGGAATGCTGCTGTGGAAGAGAGGAGTATTTTTTGAAACCCGTTTGCGTTCTGAGGAGTTTTGACGAGGAGGAGTGCCCAAGTTGCGCTGTAAGTCAGTACCATGCCCAAACCGGCCGCTCGCTCCGGGAAGAGCAGGGCTTCGGTCCAAAGGGCACCCGCAACAAGATGAAAGGGGCAGACCCGAAGACCACGGGCATGAACAAAATCACGAAGGCCAAGGGCAAATCCAGCACGAACCACGGCGGGTGAGAAGTTGGCTAGTCCGGCAGCAAGAAACAAAAGTGGAATCCGAAGCCATAAGATTCGTCGGGGAAGGAGGCGTCGGAAAAGTGCATCCCAAAACCAAAAGTGCATGCCGGAAATGGCAAGGAGGTGCAGGATGCCAAAGCGCCGGTAGCCGTCGGTGAGGTCTTGGGGGAGATCGGTTTTCTCTCCAAGAAGGAGAGCTTTTGCCATGCCCGCCGATGGATTGCTTAAGCGGCTGTTGAGGTGGTTTCGGACTTGATTGCGGAGACGGACCCAAAAAGGAAGCGCTTGTTGCAGGGGAAGGATTTGCCAGACAGCTTCTTTGAATTGGACACCTCTGCGAGATGGGGTCAGGAGTCCTGAGAGCTTGATGCGGGAGCCCACAGGTGGCGGTTTCTCAGGGTAGGCGCCTTGAAAGAGGATTTGTTTTTTCTGCCCTGTTTCGTTCTTGCTTTGGGAAAACCCAAGGATTCCCCAAAAATGGTGGGCTTGTGCAAATGGTCCGGTGCTTTTTTCCAAGCGCAAGAGTTGCCCCGTGATAGTGCCGGGAACGGGCTCTCCGGCAGGCGCGTGAAGGGGCAGGCGAGGCTGGATGCGTGCAAAAGCGAGAAGGCTGGCTCCAACAGTGAGGAGGAGGAAGACGGAGAGGAAGCGGGTTCTGGAAGTTCTGGAGGGGGAGCGGGGACGAAGAAGGAGGAGGCATCCAACGAGGAGTATCAAGACGCTTGCCCAAGCACAGGTCAAGCGGACGGTTGGCGTCATTCCAAGTCCGTCAGGGGTGAGCCAGTACTGGCGTCCTTGAGCGCAGATGAGTGCCGAGGCAGTGAGGATATGAATACAAGCAAGCCAAGAGCCGGGGGTGCGGGGGGCCGTCGGCCAATTCATAGGGGGAAGACGTTTTCCAAGGTCGAGCGTGACCCTAGAATCCACGCATGGTTGACCGCCCCCGCGCTCTGTATCCCGGCACCTTTGACCCGCCCACCTTAGGCCATTTGGATCTCATCCGGCGAGGCGTGGCTTTGTTCGGACCTTTGGTGGTTGCCGTGGCCAATAACAACACCAAGACTCCGCTGTTTACCGCAGAGGAACGTGTTGAAATGTTGACCGAACTTGTGAAGGACCTTCCGGTTACGGTGGAGTATTTCCAGGGCCTTGTGATTGAGCATGCCAAAGAGTGTGGCGCGAGCGTTCTCTTGCGTGGTGTGCGAACGGTGTCGGACTTTGAGTATGAATATCAAATGGCCATGACCAATCGTGTTTTGGAAAGTACGATTGAGACGGTTTTTGTGATGCCGAGTGAAGAGTATTCCTACTTGTCTAGCCGACTCATCAAAGAGGTCTATTCTGCGGGTGGCGAACTTCAGCGTTTTCTCCCGCCTTCGATTCATGATCAACTTAAAGTGCGTCTTGGACGGTGATGAAAAAAATTCACACTGACGCCGCTCCGCCTGCGATTGGTCCTTATAGTCAAGCCGTAGTTTCCGGCGGTTTTCTTGTGACAAGCGGTCAGATTTCTCTCAACGCCGACGGCCTCCCGGTCGGTGGAAATGACCCCGTTTTGCAATCCAAACAAGTCTTCGCCAATTTAGATGCGGTCTTGTCTGCCGCTGGTTGTGCACGCACCGACGTCCTGCGGGCCACGGTTTATCTTGCTGATATGGATGACTTCATCGCGGTCAATGAGGTTTATGCGGAATACTTCGGTGAGCATCGTCCGGCTCGTGCGTGTGTTGAAGTGGCGCGCCTTCCGAAGGATATGAAAGTTGAGATTGACTTTTTTGCAGCCTGTAAGGATTAGGTGTTGGCGCGGAAGCTGTCGCTAATTTTATCTCCCCAGTGATTGAGGCAAATGAGCGTGAGCGCCAGTGCCGTGGCGGGTACCGCAAGGAGCCACCACGATTGGACCAGTGGATTCATGGCAGCGAGGCCTTCTTTTGCCAAAATCCCCCAGCTGACTCCCGGCGGCTCAACGCCAAGGCCCAGGAAACTGAGGAAGGCTTCCATCAAGATCACTCGGGGAATGGTGAGTGTCATAATGACTACTGAGGCGGGGAGAAGATTCGGGAAGAAGTGGCGAACGAGAATTTCTTTTCGTGACGCTCCGAGACTGCGTGCGGCATCCACGAAGAGTGCTTGGCGAAGTCGGAGAGCTTCGGCGCGAGCAATGCGTGCTGTGGGAAGCCAAAAAAGAAAACCAACGGCGAAAAAGAAAATGTGAAGTCGGCTGAGGCCAAGTCCTTGAAGTTCTTCTCGATATTCTCCAAGAATGGACAAGAGGAAGAGCACCAAAATGGTGATGGGCACACTCTCGAAGAAATCGGCGAGTCGCATCATGAAGCGGTCGGTTCTGCCACCGAAGAGACCGGAGATTGCACCGTAGGGAAGGCCGATGAGAAGGGCCACAAAACTGCCCAAGAGGCCAACCCAAAGAGAGATGCGAGCCCCGGCAAGCGTGCGCACGAAGAGATCTCTTCCTTTACTATCCGTGCCAAGAATGGGGTGTTGAGTCCATTGCGGAGGAATAAGTCGGTCTCCGAGTTCCATGGTGTCCGGTGCGGGAAGGGAGAGCCACGGAAGGAAAAGGGCGGCTCCAGCAAGGAGGAGCAAGAAGGCAAGGGTGAGGGCGTCGGCGCGTTTCATCGGAGGCTTTGAATGCGGGGATCCAGGCGTGCGAGGAGGACGTCGGCGAAAAAAGTAAGCGTGCCGAGTAAGGCGGTGTAAAGCACGGTGATGCCGAGCGACAAGGTGTAGTCTCGGTTGAGGGCAGATTGCACAAAATGACTTCCAAGGCCGGGGAGAGCAAAAACTTGCTCAATGACGAGGGAGCCGGTCAGGATTCCAGCGGTAGCAGGACCGAGGAAAGCCACGATGGGGACCAAAGTCCGAGGGAAGACGTGGCGCTGAAGAACCTTGGCTTCGGGCAGACCCTTGGCGCGGGCGGTGCGTGTGGGCGCCGACTGGAGTGCGGACAGAGCTTCATTGCGGGCAAGGCGAAAAATTTGTGCGGCGAAGGGGAGGCCCAGGCAAAGGGTGGGCAGAATTTGATGGCGGATACCCCCCGAGCCTGCGGGAGGGAGCCATTCCAAGGTGAACGAGAAAAGGCTGATGGCGAGGCCGGCGAGAACGAAGTTCGGGAGGGCAAGGAGTAGGGAGCTCAGCGTGCGAAGGCTGGCGTCCGTCTTCGTATTTTTTTTCCAGGCGGAAAGAATTCCTGTAGGCAGGCCGAGGAGAAGGGCAAGGAGGAGGGCGCCGAAGCCAAGTGCTAAGGAGATGGGCAGGGCATCGGCCAGGATGTCGGAAACGGAAACGCCTCGGTAGGCAAAGGAGGGGCCGAATTCTCCGTGAAAAAGGTTTTCGAGGGAACGGTAATACTGCTGGAGGATGGATTCGTCGAGGTGGTATTGCGCACGTAGTTGCTTAAGGACTTCAGTGGGGAGTTCTCTTTCTTGGTCAAAGGGGCCACCACGTGCCATCCGCAAAAGGAAAAATGCGGCGGCATGGACGGCTAGCAAGGTCAGAAAGAGAGAGCCGGCGCGGCGGAGAATAGGTCTGTTTATGGTTCCTCCTGAAGAGTTAGTCGACTCCAATCCACGACACCGCGAAGATTGCGGTGAAAGCCTTTGAGTTTTGGTGAAACCAGTTCTTGGGAAGTTTCAAAAAGAAGCGGGGCAATGGGGGCTTCTCGAAGAAGGAGGGTTTCCGCTTCGTGGAGAAGTTGAAAGCGTCGGTCTTGTTGCGTGGCTTGCCGAGCTTCTTGAATCAGGCCGTCGTATTCTGCCGACGCCCAACCCGTTCGGTTATTGGGGTGATGGCTTTGGAAAATCTCCAAAAATGTCATCGGGTCTAAATAGTCTCCAATCCATGAGGAACGACTGATTTGATAGTCTCCTTGGCGTTGCGCGTAGAGGAATGTTTTCCATTCTTGATTGACGAGACGGGTGGAGACGCCCAAGTTGGTCTGCCACTGATGCTGGAGAACTTCAGCAATGTCACGATTCAGTTCCGAGGAGTTATAAAGATATTCCACGTGAGTCGGAATCTTTTTGTCGATGACTTTTTGTGGGGGAGAAGGCAAGGATGCCGACGGATACCCCGGGATTCCGGGAGGCACAAAACTCCAAGCCGGCATGCGTCCAGCGCCGACGGATTCCGCAAGGAGGTTTCGTTGAATGGCGGCACTGAATTGTTGCCGAAGGAGGGGGTCATGGAAGGGCGATTTCTTTGTATTGAAACGGATGAAATAGGTCCCGAATTGTGGCGACGGTTGGAATGCGTCGGCGAACTTTTCTAAGAGTTTCGGAATAGCCAGTGCTGGAACGTTGGGGGTGTAGTGCACTTCTCCGCTGAGAAAAAGATTGAGTGCGGTAAATTGGGATTCCACAGTGAGGAAATCAATGCGAGGGATCTGTACTTCCAGGGCATTCCAGTAATGGGCGTTTTTTTTGACGCGCACAGAGTCGCGGATTTTTCTGGACTCTAGCTGGTAGGGGCCACTGGTGGGTGCATCTGGCGTGAAGGGGACTGGGGCTACGCTGAGTGCTGGGGAGGAGCACATGGCCGCGAATTGAGGGTGCGGGAAGGGGAAGGAGACTTCCAAGGTGTCGGGGCTCGTTGCTGTGAAGACAGCGTCGGCTAACCAAGATTGAAAGGGAGCACCGGTGGAGGGGTTTTGAAGTCTCTTCCAGGATTGGAGGACGTCGGCCGAAGTGAGGGCGGTGCCGTCGGACCATTTCAGGTCTGGCCGTAGGTGAAATGTCCATCGTCGTCCTCCCTGGTGGGACGTGAAGCTAGTGGCGAGCCCGGGTTCTGGCTGAAGTGTGGCGGGATGAAAACGGGTCAGGCCGGCGTGAAGAGCTTGCATGACACGGAGATCCCCGCTTCCCGTGGCCAGAAGCGGGTCGAGAATGGCTACATCATCTCCGTTTGCAATTCGAAGGGCCGACGGCTCCTCGGTACAGGACATCGCTCCGAAACTAAGGCAGAGGGCGACGGGAACTTTCCATGAAAACACAGCAGAAGGATACCGCTTGCAGGCCTTAGAATCTCCCTGTGGCCAAAGCCCCGCTCCTTTGCGTATGGAACCTCCAATTAGGGTTGGAGACGGAAAGTGCTGCGCCGCCTTTTTTAGTTCACGGGGTAAGCTTTTCTTTAGAGGCTGGAGAGTGTCTTGGTTTTGTAGGTGCCTCGGGAAGTGGAAAATCACTGACTTTGACGAGCCTTGCAGGATTGTTGCCTTCCGGTGTCGTGCACAAGAGCGGGGAAATTATCTTTGACGGACATCGATTAGATTTGATGAGCATGAAAGAACGTCGCCCTTTTCTTGGAAAGCGGATTGCCATGATTTTCCAAGATCCGATGACCGCGTTGAATCCGGTAATGACTGTGGGCTACCAGGTCCAGGAAGTGCTCCAGGAACATTTGAACCTGAGTAAAGAGCAACAACTGAAAAAGGTCGCAGAGCTTTTTACGGAGGTAGCTCTCCCTCGTCCCGAAGAACTCATGAAGCGGTACCCGCATGAACTTTCGGGCGGGCAACGGCAACGTGTTTTAATTGCGATGGCTTTGGCCGGTGAGCCGGAAATACTTTTGGCGGATGAACCGACGACGGCTTTGGATACTATCGTTCAGGCGGAGATTCTTCAGTTAATCAAGAGAATTCAGAAAGATCGTCAACTAGCCATGATTTGGGTTAGCCATGACTTTGATGTTGTTCGGAGCATTTGTCAAAAGGTTGCTGTTTTCGCCGACGGTCAACTTGTGGAGAGCGGCGCTATGCAAGAAGTCTTTCGTGCTCCTAAGCATGTGGCAACGCGCTCTTTGTTGGCATCGGCGAAAGAGGCTACTTCTTCTTTTTCCAAGACCCCCTCCCAAGGCACGCCACTTTTGCGTGTGGAGAACCTGTCGGTCTATCATCCGGAAGGTCGACGTCTTTTTCGCGGTCCGCAAGCTTGGAACCCTGCTGTGAAATCGGTGAGCTTCTCCCTTTTCCAGAAAGAGACGTTGGCCTTGGTTGGCGGATCTGGATGTGGTAAGACAACCTTAGGTCGTGCACTTTTTGGATTCAGTCCGCGTGCCGAAGGCAATGCTTTTTTTAATCAGCCAGGAAATTCTGAAGTGGACCTTCTTTCTCTGAATTCCCAGGCACGGCGAAATCAAGCACGGCACTTGGCCATGATTTTTCAGGACCCTGACGCTTCTCTAGATCCACGAATGCGGGTTCATGAGTCCATTGCAGAGCCACTTTGGGTTCAAGGGGGGACTTCGGCGCAGCAACGTCGCAAGGTTGCTGAGCAACTTCTTGAAGAGGTTCAATTGCCCCATTCATTGGCGATGGCGTTTCCTTTCGAGTTGTCCGGCGGACAGCGCCAACGGGTTGCAATCGCTCGTGCTTTGGCACTGCGACCCTCTTTGGTCGTCTGCGATGAAGCTGTTTCTGCACTGGACGGCCCGGTGCAGCAGGAGATTCTTTGTCTTTTGCAGGAACTCCAAGAGAGGCATGGGCTTTCGTATCTTTGGATTACTCACGATTGGGGTGTGGTTGAAACCTTTGCGGACCGCGTTTGCGTGATGGATCATGGGCGTATCGTGGAGGAGGGGCTGGTGCGCGAGGTTTTGGAAAATCCGAAGGAAGTACCAACAATTCAGCTTTTGAAGGCTCGGTTGTCTTTACCATAAGTGGATGGGCGCAAACCTCCAGACACCACTGCGAGCCATCTTTTTTGACATTGATGACACCTTGTTCTCCACAACTTCTTTTGTGGAACGAGCGCGAGAGAATGCAATTCAAGCCATGTTGGATCGTGGCCTGAATGCGGAGAAGACCGACCTCTTGCTAGAGCTGCAATCCGTGGTGAAGGAATTTGGATCCAACGACACACGCCATTACAACCGACTTCTTCAACGGCTTCCTCAAGAGGCCACGCGGGGTTGTAACACAGTGCTCTTGGTGATGGCTGGCGTGATGGCCTACCATGAAACGAAGTGGAAAGAATTGCATTTGCATGAAGAGGCCATTTCCCTTCTTCATGATTTATCTCAAACCAATTTACGTTTGGGGGTGATTACTGCGGGGCTTCGCGCGAAGCAGATGGAAAAAATTCTTCGCCTCAGGATTGACTCTTGGGTGGATCCGAATTTAATTTTTATTACGGATGAAATGGGAATAGCAAAAAGCAACCCTAAACTTTACTTAGAGTGTGCCGCTCGTGCGGGCATCCCACCTGAGTTTTGTTTGCATGTGGGGGATCACCCTTTTCGAGATATGGATACGGCCCAAGAAGCGGGTTTTCATACTATTTGGCACCGCGGCTCGGGGAAATATGCCGACCTTCGTGAGCCACGCCCCGCGGATCAAGTCGTGACCAATCTTGAGGACGTTCGTCAAATTCTGGAAAAGGAATACGGCCTTTCTCTGGGTTGAGAAAGGCCGTATTTGAGTCTTCGGACTTAAGCGTTGTCTTGCATGTCTGAGATTTCCGCGGTATCTACAATTTGCGCGCGAATTAAGACGATGATGTCTTCTTTCTCATTGGCTTGCCCTTCGGTCTTGAAAAGCAGAGACAGCACAGGGATTCTTGCCAAGAATGGAATCTCCGAACGTTGCTCAATATCCAAAAGTTTTCGAAGTCCGGCAATCACAACGGTGCCTCCGTCTGGGACGACCGCATTGGTCTTTGCGGAAGAGATGGACAACTCAGGAAGTTGTAGGGTGACAGGGGTGGTAAGACCGGCAAGGGAGGAGGTGAACTCAGGGATAGGGCGTAAGAGTGTTGCGATCGTAGGTTGGAGTTCCAGAGTGATGTACTTGCGATCATGCGAGACGATGGGCCGGACATCAATCACGATGCCGTCACTGACAACGCCCACAATAGGGTCGGCAATGGATGCCGCTTGAGCTACTTCAACATCCATATCTTGAATGTAGGTGACTTGATTGAGCACCGTCATGTAGGCCCGCATAGTGTTTTGCGTGAGCACGGTGGCCGTGTTCATCTCTTGGGCACGACTACTCTTTTCTACCGCGCGAAGAATCATGGAAGTCTGTGCATCGTCCAAAAAGGCAAATTGCATGGTCAAACCTCCAACGGCAGTAAGTCGGTCTGTGCCGTAGTCGCCCACCATGTTTTCGGTACGTGCTCTTCCTTCCCAAGTACCTCCATCATTAAAGAAAAGGCCTGCCGATGGGTTGTCTTCGGCGCCAACGGGAAGACCATCCCCACCGTTGTCTAATCCTGCAGAGGCGTTGTCCTCTAGCCCAGAAAGAACATCATCCAAAGTGACAAGGTCATTGGCGCTTGGGAATTCTCCGAGACCGCGGAAGTCCACACCGATTTCATGAAGGAAATCTTTCTGGATGGTGAGGAAGCGAGCTTCAATAGAAACCATGGTGGAGTGGTAACGACGGAGCGTTTGGAGGAACTCATGAACCCGTTGTTGCGTGGCCGGTGTGTGCTTCACAATGAGGAAGCCGTTGCCGTATTCCGCGGTGTTGTCGTCCCAAGTTCCTGGGTCAACCGAAGCCATGACGAGATCAGCCAATTCATCGGGGTTCACTAAAGAGCGGGGCTCTCCGATAGGACCTCCGTAAATAGAGCCCTCTTCTTCTTCATTGGGCTCCATTTCTGTAAGCCAGATGCGGTCAATACGCGGGCCTGAGTGGTCCGTGAATTGAACAGTCAGGTCTTGCACGTCATGGGCACGGGTTGCCACATTGCCGTATGCCTGCTCCTTGGTGGTGATATAAACCACTTCATTTTGGAAGGTGAAAACGACTTCAGGGCCAGCGGCAGAAACGATGACTTTCAAAGCGTTTTCGACGGAGATTTCCGAGGAAAGGCTTAGGTTGAATTCAATGCCTTCGTTGTCTACGGCTTCAATGGCAGCCGGAGTCACGACGAAGGGGATATCGGTATAGGTGCGCAGTTGGTCAATGACGGCATTTAAATCTGTTTCCCCTTCCATCTGCAAGCCTGGGATGCGCGCCTCTTTGACCTGAGCCTGAAGGAGTCGATTGACAGCGTCAGACTCATCTGTAGCAAAGAAATCGCCGAAACCGGCACGCTTTTCTGTGATCGTTTTCCAGTACTCGGATGTGGGAGCTGTGTAGAGATCTGAAGTCGGAATCATGGACTCTTCGATACTCTCCGACCAAAGACGAAAGCGCTCAATGCGGTCTTTGATGAAGTTTGCAGAGACTCTTTCGTGACGAGTTCGGTAGGCCGCATCCCGAAGTTCCATGGCGCGACTATCTAAAGGGTCAATTTCGAGGATTTTCTCACTCAGCGTAATGGACTCATCATAGTCTTCTGCTTCAAAGGCGTGCACAGCATCTTTGAGCATGAGTCGGAGCCGCTGTTGGTCATTCGCAAGCTTTACATTCTCTTCCTTACGAAGGGCATGGAAGGTGGCTTCTTTTGCAGCATTTCTTTGCGCTGCCATGGCGGAAGCTTGCGCTTTTGCTGCTTGTGCAAGCGCCTGCTCTACGCGTTGATCAAGGCCATTCCAGTCCATGTTAAGTGCTTTGCTGGCAACATTAGCCTGTGCCAAACGAAGTGCACCAATGGCTTCTTCGTAATCCCCCTCGCTCAAAAGGCGCGCACTTCGATCGAAATGAGTTTCCGTTTCTGCACGCAAACGCTCTACACGTGCTTGTAGCCGCAAACGAGCATCTCCACTGGAGCCGGTTAAGTCGGAACTCCCGACGCCGCGTGCAATTTGCACTTGGTCGAGCAAGGCTCTGACCTCAGGGTGAGTGGGCGCTAAATCCAGTGCAAGAAGAAGCTGGTTTTCCGCGTCTAAAAGGCGACCGTCGGCGAATGCCGCGCGCGCGTTGATTAAGCGTTCATGGATGAGTAATTCAGACTTTTGCGTGCGGAGCTCATTGGCCGCCCGGGCATTTTCCTGAAGTTCTGTGCCACCAGGTTCTTGGTCTGCAACAGTTGACTCTACTGCAGGGGTATCGCTGTCTGCCCAGCGGATATCCGGCTCTTCTGTAGCGTGGAGCGTGCTTTCTGAGGAAGGGTGTGGGTCACCAGGGTAAGGAGACATGGAGCCACAGCCTAGGTTGGGTAATAACACAACCAGGGAGAGGACGGCAACCTGAGAAAAGGGCTTGTTCATGTACGAAAGGGGACGGCGGGGGGCCGTCCAAGGGAGCAAGAATCTAACAGTTCCACCTTCCTATGCCAAGGCAGAATGAGACTGTTGATGAGCTTCTTCCAATTCCACAAGTACCTGTGTCAAAAGGTCTTGGGTGCCAGAAGGATTGATGAGGACAACACGGTGACAGGGCTTGGAGCCAAGGAGGGTGTAAGAAGGCCAAACTTTGCCTTTTTGCTCCACTCGAAGGTGAGCCTGGGCAATTTCATGGGCCTCTTTCTCTTGGCGAGGGGCAAACGCCTGCACATTGAGGTCGGGAAGGTGGGAAGGAGCGAAGTAGGGGTTCTCAGACAATGTTTGGTGAAACCATCGCGTGAGAGAGAGGCGGTCTTCCAGCATTTTTTGAAGGCCGTTGCGGCCGAAGTGCCGGAGAATCATCCATAGTTTGAGGGCATCGAAGCGTCGACTGCCGTCCAAAGATCTTCGACCCTGGCTGAGAGGAAGGGCATCACGATGGGTGGAAAAGCGATCTAAATAGGGGGCTTGGTACTCTGCGGTAACCAGTTCTTCACCTTGGCGGACTAAGAGAATTCCTGTGCTCTTGGGAGCAAAGAGCCATTTATGCGGGTCCAAGGTAATAGAGTCCGCTCGATGAATTCCATGGAGACGTTTTTTTTCTGTCGCATGGAGAAGGAGCGCGCCCCCGTGGGCGGCGTCTACATGAAACCAGAGCCCCTCTTCGTCACAAAAATCGGCGCATGCGGAGAGTGGGTCAATGGCTCCACAGGAGGTCGTTCCGGCTGTTGCGACGAGGGCAATGGGCCGAAGCCCTTTCTGCTGTGCTTGCTTCAGCGCTCCAAGGAGGGCGTTGGGGTCAAGTCGGCGTTCCGGACCGGCAACCGGGACTTTGACAACATGGTCGCTGCCGATGCCGAGCACCGCCGCCGATTTCGCAATGGAGTAGTGCGCGTCCTCGGAGCACAGAATGCAAAGCGGCATTTCCTGGGCCATGCCTTTCGTGCTGGCCGTTCGGCAATAGGCATTGCGGGCCTGGAGGAGTGCCGTCAAGTTTGCCGATGTCCCGCCGGTTGTAAAGGTGCCCCCCGCAGAATCAGGGAGCCCCGCTTCTTTGGCAAAGAGCTGGATAAGTTCCTTCTCTAAGAGCGTCGCGCCAGGGGCAAGCTCATAAGCCAAGAGATTCTGGTTCAAGGCCGACGCCAGATAGTCGCCGACAATGCCCGCCACCGCAACTCCTGAGTCCATGTGTCCAACGTAGCCTGGACTACCGACATGAATGGAATTGGCTTCGGCCCAATCCATGGCTTCATCAAGGACGGACTCCATGGCAACCCCAAAGGGTGGGAAAAGGTCATCTTGGGGAGCCTGCACCTTTGCCGGGAAAATCTGCCGGCTGGAAAGGCTGGTTAGGTATTGGGCGACTCGGTCCGACGCACGTCGGAGAATCCGTTGGAGCTCTTTTTGGTGGCCGAGGTCCGCGCTGGGGAAAACGGGTGGGAGTTCAGTCATCCCAAGGGGGGAAGCTAGTCGTTTTCGAGGGATCCAGCGAAGGACACCTTGAGGAAGCCCTGCTGAATGACCAAATCAAGAATGGCGATGACGTCGGAATAGACGATGCCTTTTCGTGGGTCAATCGTGACGGGTGTTTCGTCTTTGTCAAAAGGCTCGAGTGCCTTGCCGAGTTTCACAAGATCATCTAAGAAACCATCCTTGTTTTCGTCAATGTCGGTCCGCACCAAGAATTGGTTGGTGCCCAAGGCCACTTTCAGTACGCGACCCCTGAGGTGCCGCAGGCGGCCATTCGGCCAATTTGGGGTAGATGTGGAAGGGTCCGGGAGCATCGCACCTGGATTGCCTACCGTGATGAGGATGTCCACTTTTTCAATCTCGTCCACCTGGGAGGAGGCCGCGCCCCGATCTTTGGGCAGTGCGGCATCAAGGCGGCCTTCCAAAACTCTGAACTTTAGCGTGACAATAAAGAAGATTAAGAGCAGGAACGTGACGTCAATCATAGGCGTCATATCCGGTTTCACTTCTTCAAATTTATCCCGATCTTTCATTATTATTCGTCTCCTAAAGGCTCTGAAGCAGCAAGCTGAACGCGCCAGATTTTGATATTTTCACGGACACAGACTTCCATGATGCGTTGAATATAACGAAAGGGCGTATTACGATCAGCTCGGATTAAAATAGGGTCGTCAGGAAGCGCTCCTAATTCTGCATGGTCTGGATCCACTTTGACCTCCATGTAGGGGACAAATTGAGTGGCCATAGTTTCCGCCAGTTTCCAATAATAATCAGGGCGGTTTTTACGTATGGGATCCAGTCCTTGTGGCTCAATGCCTGGGAAGTAAAGATCTTTTCTTTTCCAAACAATGGCCCCGCGCCGACAGGTGGGCTGATGAGCATCAATGTCCGAACTCTCACACGTACAACCGAGTACATTCAGGATGGGGCGCCCAGGAGGTGGTTCATCACTTCCAGCCTTCTGCGCAACGGGAAGTTTGAGGTCTTCCAGTTGCTTTTGCGACATGTCGTTCACGATGATGAAGAAAATAATCAACAAGAACGTGAGGTCAATCATTGGGGTCATGTCGACCTCAATCTCGGTTGTCGGAGTTCCTTTTTTTGACATTAGTCTGCGTTACGGAAACGCTCGAAGAGGTCTTCCACGATGGCGCCCGTTTCAAGGGTGACCATGGTGACACGGTTTCGGAAGAATGCGTAAAAGGCTTGGGTCGGAATAGCCACCGTCAATCCAAGCACCGTAGTCATGAGTGCCATGGAGATGTCCGCAGCAAATTCTGAAGGCTCTACTCCACCTTTGGAGTTACCAATAGTGGCGAAAGCACCCACCATGCCGGTTACGGTTCCAAACAGTCCCATCATGGGGCCAATTCCAGCGATGAGGGATAGCCAGCCAATCTTCTGGTGGAGTTTCACGGACTCTGCGTCTTCCATCTCTTCCACACTCTTTTCAATCGCTTGGAAATTAGTCCCTAATTTGCGAATTCCGGCAGCGACCACATTGGTGAAGAAGGTGGGCTCTGCTTCACAAAGCTCAAGCGCCTCTTGGTAGTTTGCCTCGCCAAAGAGTTCTTCAACTTCATCAATCAGCTCTGGTGGCGCAAGTTTTTCGCGCTTAATGCTGGTGAAGTGCTCAATGATGAGTGCACCTCCGACCATGGACATCCCGATAATGAGATAACCAATCATGCCAGCGGAGGCAATCGCTTCCATGACGTTGACGTCACCACCTTCTGCCGCAAAGGCAGACGGAGATGTGAGTAAGAATCCTAAAAGGGCGAGAATTGCGAGACGAAGGCGAAGCATGGATGGGCTTTCGTAAGAGTAAGTGGGGGGGAGGACGGCCTCTGAGGCGAGGGCGTCGGTGAAGGGAACAAGGAGTCTAACGGCCCCGTGCAATCAAGGAAAATGGGATTACAGGCCTAGTTTCCGGCGTGCTTGAGAAGCCCAAGTACTGGTTGGGTAGTTCGTAAGCACTTCTTGGTAATAGAAGCGTCCCGGGGCCGGGTTATTGTCTAATTTCTCACAAATTTCTCCGAGGCGGAATAACGCCCGTGCCTGAATGTCAGGCCCAGAAGGGAGTGTGGCCGTAACTTTTGCTAAGAGAAACTGAGCTTCCCGAAGTTTTCCTGCTTCTTGAGCTGCTAAGGCCAACACAATGGTTCCTGCGGCTTCGACGTCGGGGGATAGAACGCCAGGGTGAGCAAGCAGACCTTTCCAGTAGCGCTGTGCGCCAGAAAGGCCGTCAATCCTTTCAATGACATCGCCAAGAAGGACTTGGGCATTTGCCAGCTGTTTCGTGAGAAGATCGCGAACGGAGGCCGCGTATTGGGTGTCACTGGATTGGTCTTGGAGGGTGGTAATTAGTCCACCGGCTCCTTCGAGGCGTTGGCGTGCCAAAGTGGCTTGATTCGCCTGGAGATAAATTTGGCAACGCGTTAGTTTGGCGAGTCCTTCAAGGTGCGGCCCTAACTTTTGATTGAATGCAAGGTCGACCACTTCCTGAAGTTGGCGGGTTGCCGAATCCAAATCTCCAGATAAGGCCGTTGCTTTTGCCTGGCCAATTCTGGCTTGCGGTGCCCAAAAATGATCTGGGTGGGTGGCGGTCCATTTTGTAAAAGCACTTAAAGCTTCCTCTGCGCGGTTGGCGTCATGGGCTGACCATGCCAGAAGAGCCTCGGCCCCTCGGAGTTCAGCCATGGGCGCAACCCAAGGAGCTTTTGCGTTTTCGGCGGCGACTTCGAATTGATGAATCGCATTCTGGAACTCAGACTTAGCCAGAAAAGCCTCGGCAACGACGAAAGCATCAGGCTTCTTCCCAAAAGTGATTCGAAGAACATCTCCCGAAGGTATCGAGACTTCCTTCTTCCCCCTGCGGAGAAGGACAGTTTCTAAAGTTGCGGAGGCGAAGGTGCCGACTTCAGAACTGCCGTCAGTTTTGAGGACCCGATCTTGTGCCAAAAAGGGCACGGCCAGGAGAAAAGGTGCGAGGAATAACATCAGCAATTAGGGTTGAATTTCAAGCCAGCGGAAAATTTGACCATGGTCGGGACCGGCAATGGATTCGCCAAGGTCTGGGGCGAGGAGTCTGATGGAAGAGATGAGCGAAGTGTGTTTCCCCTTGTAGGAACTGTCAATTTTGCCCCATCGATAAAGAAGATAGGCTTGTTGTAGTTTGGCCTCCCAGAAACCTTCGAACAGCCATTTATTCACTTCTGCGTTATTGGCCGAAGCCTCCGCAAGGAGAAGGAGCTCCGCGATAATTGAACCTGATTTTTCGTAGGCTTCCGCGGTTCCCTCACCGGGAATTTCCACGACTTGCCGCATGCGGATGACGGGGAAGCCAGCTTTGACTTTTATGGCCGCCGATTTTACGCGGAGGCTTTTTGGCTTTTGCTCTAAGAGTTTATTAATGATTGGGCCGGCAATCCCTGCTTGGTCCTGCTCTAAATAGGTATCCACAAGCTCCATTTCGACGAAAAAGCGTGCGTTCATGTCAAACGTGGGCTCATCGCCAAAGCGTGCGAGCACTCCTTCAAAGAGTTTTGTGGTGGTGGCAAGTTCGCCCAATTCATGACGGTAACGAGCTTCGGTAACAATGTTTTGCCATTTCGGCTTTGCGGCATGGGTGTTTGCGCTGTGTAGGTAAGTGGCCGAAGCTCGTTTGAGTTCTTCGTTCTGCTCGCCTTCGGCAGAATCCATTTTGGCGCTGAGGTAACGGTAGATAGAGAAGGAACCTGAGTTGACCCAAATTGCTTTGGGCTTGGTAGCCAAGAGAGCATCGTATTCGGCTTCCGCATTCCTTCGCTGGTCCAAGGCAATGAAGCCTTCAATACGGTAGGTCATGGAGGCGTTACTGAAATCCGTTTGATCTGGATACCTTTGCGGAAAGCCCTCATAGGCCTGGATGACCTGATTCCAGGCGGTGAGATCTCCGGCTCGAGCCACTTTTCGGTAAGCCCGACCTCGGTAGAAATCAGCACGGACCAAAGAATCTTTGCGGACCTTTCGCCCTTTGGCGTCCATGGGATTGTTCTCTGGGTTGGGGACCCAGACGTCCAAATACTCCGTAAAAAGTTCCGCTGCTTTTTTCGCTTGAGACAAATCAAAGTCTCCCCAGTGAAAATGACTCAGTGCAATTTTCACATAAGCATCTTCGTAGCTAGAACTGTTTTTCTCAATACGCTGGAAAGACGCAATAGACTTTTGAAAGGCCGTCACAGCTTTTCGGACTTCCTGGGAAGAAAGATCTTTTCCTATTGCCTGTTTTGCCGCTTGCTTTGCGTTGTTATAGTCTGACTTTGCCGCCCGCATGAGGGCAATATCTGGCGTAGTTTCCCCACTTGCCGTTTCTGCACGCAAAGCATTGTCATAAAACATGCTGAGTACAGCGTCATCCGGGGCACTGGTTCGAAAAGTTTCAGCGAGAGTTCGCCAACCTTTCGCATTTCGACTTGCCCACTCTTCGTCCGTGGGCGCAAGCTCATAGCCTCTCTGATGAGCCACCGCTCCTTCGAGACGCCGATCCATTTTTGTGAGCGTACGTCCAAGATAGTAATAGGTTTTCCCTAAGTAATCATCTGCTTTTGTGGAATGGCTGAGGCGGCCAAGAAGAAGGCGAAAACCATTAAAGGCTGACCGGTAATCCTTCTTGTGGTAGGCACCTTCTGCTGCACCGTAGAGCACATTAAAGTCAATCATCGCGTTGCTTGGTGCAGCAGCAATGGCCCTCGCCATCACTTCGTTTGCCTCAAGGCGAAGTAGAGACTGCTCGTTAGCATCGGCGACCTTTTGGGCCACGGCGATGGCCTCTGAGTATTGACCATTGAGTATCAGGCCATCGGCAGAGGAGAGAAGGAGGCGGTATCCAGAATGATTGACTTTGAAGCCTTCTTTTTTGGCGCGCGCTTGAAAATCCTGGCTGACTTGGGCTGCGGCACTGGGCTGCCCCGCTTCAAGATACATCTTTGTCAATCCAAGATAAGAGTCTTGGATTGCCTCAAAACGCTGCGTGATTTCTCTAGGACTCAGCGGTCCGTCCAATTGGGACTCATCCGGAATGCCGTTGTCGATGACGTGCATGAAAAAGACTTCCGCATCTTCCCACGCCTCCATGGCGGCATAGCAATCTCCCATGTGTTTGTAGGCCATGAGGCCGGCACGTGACATTTCGCCGACGAGGATGGCAAAATCCTCTAATTGGCGGAGCGCATTTTCAGCGTTTTCTGATCGTTCAATGGTGCCCGGTTCATAGATGAGTGCCCAGTAGTAATAGATGAGTGCCTTATAGAAAGAGGCTGGATAAAAAGTAGCGAAACGGGAAGAATCCCTCTCTTCTTCATCCGAAATTGCATTCCACCAACGAATTAAATCGTTGAGGCCAGACAGAGCTTCGGTGAAAAGGACTTCGGCCTCCGCAAGTTTTGCGGCTTTCTCTTCGCCAAGGATTTTTCCGTCCGCAAGAAGTTGCGTCAGGGAAGCTCCAAATTGAAAGGCGATTTCCCCCAGCGCGGTTTGCGCCTGAGTTTTAAGGGAAGTGCTGGGGTCGGAGTTGAGGAACTCCATGTAAGCAGTTCCCGCGGAGTGCAGAGCATTCATCCTCTCCGTTGCATCGGCGGAACGCCCGGAAATGACTTTCCGAACTTCGCAGCGACGGAGGAGAAGCAAGCCGCGGTCTTCTTGGCCAGTTGCGTTCTTGAGACTGGACTCGATGACTTGTTCCGCGAAATTGTCAAAGCCGAGCTCTAGAGTGAGGGCAAGGGCAAAGTTTGCTTCTTTTTGAATAGAAGCGGACCCTTCTCCTTCTTGAGGAAGGAAAAGAGTGAAGAGGAGAATTCCAGCCTGAAATACAATCACAGCGACCTAGTATCTGGGGGAAGAGTCGGGGTAACGAAAGACGCCGGAGGGAGTTACCCCTCCGGCGTCCATGGAGATTAGTGAGACAGCGCCCCGACGGTTGGCGTTGGCGCAAACTCCTCGGGGATGATGATTTTGGCCGTTAAAAGGATGACCAGTCTACTGTAGGACTCGTAGGTGCCCTTCCTATTAAAGAAGAAGGAGAGTACCGGGACTTTGTTTAAGAAAGGAATTCCTGATTCCATGTCCTGGTGCTCAATGACTTTGAAGCCACCGACGAGAAGCGTGCCGCCGTCAGGGACAGTGGCGCGGGTCCGTACCTTTTGAAGTTCCAACTCTGGAAGCATGATGTTGACCGGCGACCCTGACCCCAGTGATGTTTGGAATGTTTTGATGGGTCGGCGCAAGGTGGCCACGGTGGGGCGGAGGTCGATGGCGCAAGAGCGGCGGTCCGCAGTCACAACGGGAAGAACATCTAAAAAGACCCCGTCCATCGCTACGCGAACAATCGGCCGCGCAATGGATGCTGCTTGTGCAATTTCCGGGTCAAAGTCAGCCACATAGGAGACTTGGTTGACGACAGAAAGAGTGGCGCGTGTGGCGTTATAAACCACAAGCTTTTTCTCCGTGACCTTTTCATTCCGCTTTGATTTTTCTACTGCGCGGAGAATCATTTCTACTTCAGTGTCATCGAGAAGAACCCATTGCAGTGAGAGTCCACCGGAGTTTGTTAGTTTGTCCCTTGCGTCGGACTCATCCATGAAAACTGGGGCGCCAGCTTCTGAGCCTAAAGACCGGCTGATTTGGCGCCCTCCGCCCAAACCGAGGTCATACAGGTTCTCCGTACGTCCAATAATGTTGAAGTTATTGTCCGCCTCGGAGTAGAACACACCCGCTCGATTGTCTTGACCAATGGTCCCGGGAGCGCCGGGGCTTCCTGGGTCACTGCCAAAGTCATCAAAGACCACATTGGATCCAAGTCCGCCAATGCCTTTGGTGGCGTGGTCGCCAAGGCCACGGAAATCAATGCCGACGTCTTGCAAGAAAGAGTCTTCGACCTTGAGGAAGCGGACTTTGATTTCAATGGAAGTGTTTGTGGAGCGACGAAGGTCGGCCAAAACGAGGCTGATGCGCTCATGGACGTCTGGGCGGTGGTAGACAATCAGCGTGCCTTCTTCCACGCGTGCCATCGCTGGCTCTTCAAAGTCGTCGGCGCCCAAGATAGTAAGCAAAGTGTCTTCTGTGACGACACTGGCTTCGCGATCTTCATTCAAAGGGATTTCCTCATATTCCAATCCGCCCGATGGGGAGAGGCCGATTTCCTCCATTTGAAAGTTTGGAAGGCTTCGGATGATGGATCGCACTTCGTACTGGCGAAGCACATGGCCGGTATTCGCTTCTTCGGCGGTGATGACATTGACCACGCCGTTTTCAACTTTGAATTTCATTTCTCCACCTGTCATGTCCTCGATGATGGTGAGAATTTGGGAGACCGGCATAGGCTTATTAAAAGCCATGTTGATGTGCTTCACGTCTTCGTCCATGTCCTCGGACACGGCGCGGGAGACGACGAAACTGACCCGAGTGTAGGCTGCAAGGTTATTGACAATCTCTTCGATCGGATTGTCAAAGCGTGGTTCGATCCGCGTATTTGCTAAAGCATGGAAAATCTGCGCTGATTCAGGATCCTCCATCGTTTCCGTGGCAACTTCATCTAAGGGTTGACGCTTAGATACCACAGTATTCCAGTAATCCACATCGTGCTCAATGGTGGACTTAGGAGGAAGGGAGAGCGTGCGCAGTTCTTCGAAGGTGCGCTTCCAGTGTTCTCGGTAAGCGTCGGTGGTGTTGCGGGTGCGTTGCTGGTGCCAAGCTTCGTTGGCAATAGAGCGCAATTGAACGGCGTCGGCATTGCGCGGGGAGAGGTCCAGGACACGGTCCAGTGTCGCGATGGACTTGCCGTAGAAACCCATGGAGAATTGGTCATCCGCTTCTTCTAGCAAAGTGCGAAGGCGGTTTTCAAAGTATGCCGCGCGCGCGTCTTTTTCTGCATTCGCTTCCGCATTTGCTGCGGCGGCTTCTGAGGCTTGAACGGCCTGTTCTGCCTGATTGCGTGCCTGTGTGGCGGAATGTAATTTTGCGGCAACCAGTTTTGCATCTAGGCTATCGCTGGCAATATTGGGGGAATAGCGGAGGGTGGTTCCCGCAGTCCGGTAATGGCCGATGGCCGTGTCAAAGTCCCCGGAACTCATGGCGCGGTCTCCGTCATTCATCATTCCCTCTACCTGAAGGCGTTGGCGCGCCCAAGCGAGTTGCTGTTGCTCAACAACGGCTTCGGAAGAAAGATAGGTCCACGCTTCGCCGCCCATCGCCGCTTGCGCCCGACGAATACCGTCTCTAGCTTCGACGCTTTCTGGGTTGAGTTGAAAGGCGTCGGCGTAGTGCAGAGCAGCACCTTGATAGTCTCCACGTTCAAAAAAACCATGACCAAGGTCTAAGAAATTCTTGGAAAGAATGCGGCGCTTTTGATTACGCACTTCAATGGCATCATTGGCATGAATGACAGGGTCTTGGACAACCGCCACCGAGTTGGCTTGTGCGGAATCCTGAACCGGTTCGGCGTAAATGATTTCGCCGACCTGTTTCGCATTGTCTGCTGGTGGCGCTACACCTGAGCTGTGGTATGGCGAGAAACCCCAGTCCGTTCCGTTGCCCGCACATGCGGCAAGGAGGACGGCTGAGAGAAGAAGGAGGCTCTTCTTGGGAATGGACATGCGAGAATTTTGGAAAGCTGGGGGGGCCGCTGACGTGGGGGGAAGTGCAAGAACTGCGGAAAGGATTGTGCCGTGGTGACTTAAGGGAGTAAAGCCCTCAATTTCAGCTCTTCGAATTAATGAGTGCCGGAGGCGGTCTTGAGCCACAAAGTTTCGACCCAGAGATTGCCGCAAGGGTCTTGCAGCTCGGCAGTTACGAAGGAACGAGGACGAAGAATTCGCTTTTGACGCCAGGCCGGCTGGCCATCAAGAATGACGCGTCGTCCAAGGCTGTCGAAGCGAGGAATACTAGTCACGGTCTCTTCCTCGGTTTCTTCCTTCCTGAAAGAGAGGAGCGTCCACCCCGTGGAGCCCACCGATTCTCCACGCTGAACAGGGAAAGGGCCTTGGGTGGGGAGGCCAGGTTGCGTCCATTGAAGGAGAAGAACATCCACTTCTTGAAGCCCTGAGGATTGCCACGCTCCTTGACGAGGAATGTTGACTCGAAGATTGGTTGCCGGGGAGGCCCGACGGATCCTCCGTGACTGATCTCCGGATGTCGGGACTTCTCGTTCCAGCACTGCGGTCAATCGATAGTGATAAGGAATTCCCTCACACGGAACTGAGTCGACATATTCCAGCCCACGAGTGAGTGCGAGGTCTTGCATGGCTTCCGTTCCACGCCAACGTTGAAGGTGGTATTCCAGGCTTTCCACGGGGTTTTTAGGGTGAGGCCTCCAACTCAGGCGAACGCCTCCTTCTTGGAGAACGGCACGAAAAACCCTAGGCGCGTAAAGAGACGGGAAACTGCCTAATGCAGGGGTTGAAGCCTCTAGGGCGCGTTCTGGAAAAAGCTTAAAAAGGGACAGGTTCTGATTGCGATGTGCTTTGCGGAAATGACTTTGAAAGACGCTAGGGTTATAGCGAACCTCAGTATCTCCCGGCACTTTCATGGGAGTGAGAGATGCATGGGCTATCGGTATCTTCGAGAGCAGAAGGAGAAGGAGCCCGACGGCGCTGAAAAGTTCGAGGAAGACAAGGAGAGAGGCCGTTTTGGAGTTCACTTTTGAACCCCCATGAGGAAAACGGTAGCTGGGAGTATTTGAACCTGGAACGAGAGATGAAGCCGATCGTCGTCAGTGGATTCGATTCGGAGCAGGGTGGGGTCCACGAGATATCCCTGGGAATAGGGTGCTCGCAAGAGGTGCTGGATCCAAGGGAGGATTTGTGGGGCAGCACCGACGGCCTCCAATTGGATGGAGAATGCGCCTGACGGGGCCTCTTGGGTTTCAAGGTGAAGGATTTCCCCGTCAAGGAGCGGGTGCTCTTGCCAACGCAAGAGTTCAAATTGAGCTGCGTTGCTTACTGGGGAAGTCGGGGGCAAGACGCCTAGAAGTTCTCTCAGCCATACGTCGTCTTTGCCTAACCCTCTTTTCGCTTCCGTAGGAGGGGTTTTCTGGATTGAGGGTTTGGCCGATATTCCCTCGTTCTGCGCTTGGACCCAAAGAGGGATGCTTGCGGCGAGCAAGGTGAGCGATAGGAGGAAGCTTTTCACCGTGCACCCTCTTCGGCGGAAATGGCGTATGAAAGCACTGCATCGCTTTCGGGGGAAGAGAGCAATTCAAGCTCCTGTAATGCTTCTCCTTTGGCAGACCAGGTCTCTAACTCTTTGAGAAATCCCAAGCGATGCGCCACGGCGCGTTCCAGTTTTGCCGACGGTTGAACGAGGGAGCGTTTTTCGGAAGACTGCACAATGGGTGCGTCTTTGTGTACAGCAGGGCTTGCGGCGAAGCGAGGAAAGAGAGCTACGGCGCCTAATGCAAGCACGGTGACTACATGGGCACTCCAATGCCAAGACGGCGTCACCGGAGGAGGAAATGGCGGGAAAGTGCCAGGCCGGGTGGGGTCGAGGGCCCCCAATGCTGCACCGGCGGCGGCGGCATCGGCGCCTTGTTCACTTGCAGGCGGGAAGAGGAAATGAGGCGTAAGTCCGCTGGCCTCAGCGGCTTCTCGGAGCATTTCACCGCCTGGGGCTTCTCCGTCCACCCGAATCGCCACATTGCCAGATTTTTTTTGAGTGCGAGAAAGAGCTCGCCCCAGTGCTTCACGCAGTGGCCCGTGTCGAGGGATGGTGCCCGATTGACCTTCGCCAGGTATGCCGATGGAGTAGTGAAGTTGGCCTGGGAGTAACCAAAGGAAGAGGTCGGCCGTGTCAATACGCCCGTTTTCCCATTCCCAAAGGGCAGCAGCCACAGCCGGTAACATGCGCGCTTGGGGCCGAGGACGTGAGAGGGGTAAGTCTTGGGGAGCAAGGGCCTTGCCCGGTTGAGTCTCTTGCGCGAAACACCAGGGGAGTTCTCGGCCTGCACTTAGTCTTTGAACAAGAGAAGGGACGGCGTCGGCTGGTGAAGTTCCCGCAGCTAATATTTGTGGGCCGGAATCCGAGAGCGTTTCTACAAGCGCATAGGACACATGGCCGGCAAAGAGATGAAATCCGATGGCGCGTGCCATTTAGGACGTCGGCGAGGGGTTAAG
>JAPKBM010000019.1 GCA_026421205.1 Planctomycetota bacterium | reverse complement strand
AACTCGGAATTTGACTTGGTCTGGATAACGGGAAGCAGCTGAGGCGAAGCCCAGCTGCTAGAAATAGTGACATTAAAACTAGGAACGACCTCTATCTGCTCATCTGCGGGAAAGGAAATCTTCTAAATCCATACGAAGGTTCTCTATTCCATACGCTTCATCACAAAGAGCGCGGTAAATCAATCGCTCCATTTCACGAGGTGCATGGGCATTCAACTCTCTTGGCCTTGGGTATGCCAAGTACAAAGATAAGGCCATGCTTTGATCTTCTTTACTCAAAGCCCCTGGAGTTCTCGCGTAGCGGAAAGGCACTTCATCGAAAGGCAAAGCGCCGCACAACAACTCATAGATCATGATGGCCAAGCTTTGGGTGTCCCCCTTTTCATCTTTCCTCAGGAAAGGGTTGTACCAAGGCGTCGCCAAGACTTCGTCGGAACGAGCCACATTTGGCATAGGGTCCAACAAAACGACACGCTCATCGGCTGTGATCATGATGTTCTCGGGCTTGACGTCTCCATGACAATCCCATCCCAAGGCCTGCAAACGTTCCAAGGTACGGGCGACTTCTACGAACCATCCCAACTTGATTCCTTCCAAAGAACGAATCTTCTCACGAATAGTCGAGCCGTCGATGTACTCCATCACCAAGACAGGTCGGCCATTGGAATCGGCAACTTCGTACAGCTCTGGCAAACCGCGCCCTTTTGCAGAATGAAGGATTTCTGCTTCTTTCACCAAGAGGGCATCAACCTCATGAAAATCAAGGACCTCTGCACGAGCCCCCTCTTGAGGATCCAGAAACAGTGCCTCTGCAGGGGTTTCATCAGGACTTACTCCCAATGGGTTTCTTTCGCCTGTCACTTCGCCGAAGCGAGGGATTGATTGGCCACCTCCACTTTCGTCTCCCACCTTCAGGGCCACTTTCCGGCCGTCGGTGGATTCTGCCAAGAAAACTTGAGCGAAAGCGCCTCGTCCTATGAAGGCCAAGATGCGGTAGTTAGCGAGGATTTGTCCGGTTGTGATTTGCAACATGATTTTTGCTCCACTTCTCTTTCGGCAAAACTGACGCCTCTCCTGTAACTCTTTTAGAATGTCATGCTTACTCCAGTCTCATGCCCTCAAAAACTCCCCCTGCCCTTGAACCCGGTGCTGCTGAAAAGTTCCGAGAAGCTGGTCGTATCGCCGGTGATGCGCGTAAGTTAGGGATTTCCATGATTGAACCTGGGGTACGCCTCAGAGACGTCTTAGAAACGGTAGAAAGCTTCATCCGAAAGGAAGGCGGGGGACCTGCATTTCCTGCCCAGACCAGCCGAAACCAAATTGCAGCCCACTATTGCTCCTCCCCTACGGACGAAATGCGCTATGAAGCGGAAGACGTCGTCAAGCTAGATGTTGGCGTAGAAGTCGATGGATACGTCGCGGACAACGCACAAAGCAAATATCTTGGCACACTCCCGAAATATCAAGGCATGGTGGACACTTCCGCGGAGGCCCTGGCGGCGGCCATCGAAATCGTCGGCCCTAACGTCCCCGTTCGCACAGTTTCGGCAGCGATTGAACAAGCCATTCGTAAAAAGGGCTACACTCCAGTTTACAATCTCACGGGCCACGGGGTCGCTCGATGGAAAGTGCATACCGCTCCACAAATTCCTGCTGTCCCCGATGCACATGACCACGCCATTTTGGAAGAAGGCATGGTCATTGCCATCGAACCTTTTGTGACCGACGGCAAAGGCGTGATGCACGAGCAGGGCCGCGCAGAGATTTTCATGCTCCGCCGGGAGCCACGAAAAATGAAGGGCCTTGACCCAGCCGTCTGGGAAGTCATTGAAAAAATGCGAGGCTTACCGTTTGCGCGGCGCACCTTCACAAAGCTTCCCCCAGAAGCCATCGAGACCACCTTGGCACGTCTTATTCGTACACAATGCCTCATGGTTTTCCCTCCACTCGTTGACCCCGACCCGTCAGTCCGCGTAGCTCAAACAGAGCACACGCTCATCATTACTGCCGACGGCTGCGAAGCCATTACGGCTTAAATCAACGCGCGGGCTGCATCCACACGGCGATCTCCAAATAAGTTGGCCGCCCTGGAAGTGCAGATTCCTCGATCCTTTGCAATTGCGAAGATATCTTTGAGATTATTATAAATCTTGTCCATTTCGCTCACAGCACGCTCTTCGTTGTAACCGCCTGGAACAAGTTCGTTGTACACATTAATCAAGCCACCGGCATTGACCACGTAATCCGGACCATAAAGGATGCCTCGTTCTCGCAAGGCAGAGCCGTCGGCATCTTCATCCAGTAACTGATTGTTTGCGGCGCCACAAATGACACGAGCCTGGATTCCAGGAATCGTTTCTGGATTCACGGAACCGCCTAACGCACAGGGCGCGTAGACATCACAGTTCACCTGGCGGATGGCATCGGGAGAAACAACGGTGCCGCCTGTTTCTTCGGCAACACGCCGTGCGGCTTCTTCGACAATATCTGCCACGACAATTTTCCCGCCCTGTTCTGCAATAAATTTTGCATAAATTGAGCCCACCGAGCCCGCGCCCTCAATGGCAACCACTTTGCCCTTCAAGTCTGCGGAGCCAAAAGCCTCTTCCATACAAGCCCGCAAACCCACAAAACAACCCCATGCCGTTTTTGGAGACGGATTCCCAGACTTCCCTTCTAGCCCTACCACTGATTTCGTCTGTGTAGCAATCACGGCCATATCCGCAGGCTTCGTGTTGACATCTTCAGCCGTGATGTAATTTCCACCGAAAGATTCCACAAACTTCCCCATGGAACGAAATAAACCTTCTGACTTCATTTCTGGCGTACCAATCAGCACCGACTTTCCGCCGCCCAGATCTAAACCTGCACAGGAAGCCTTGTAGGTCATCCCTTGAGACAAACGAAGAACATCCGTGAGTGCTTCCTGCTCCGAAGCGTAAGACCACAACCGCATTCCACCCAAAGCCGGACCAAGAACCGTGCTGTGCACCGCAATGATGGCATGAAGGCCTGTCTCTGCGTCAATTGCGCGCTTGACGGTTTCATAGCCTTCCACAGGGATGTCGGTGATTTTAAGCATGGTTTTACGTATTCTTAATGGGTCTTCAGGGGGGAAAACAGCCGTGTATTATCGCGTGGCGGTGGAACATCGGCAAATTACCGCTCCTCCCCCTTAAACGGCATTTCCCAGCCTTTTCCATGTTGCCCTCCACCGACCCCGTCTTCGTCACTCTTCAAACAGTGGGTGCAGACCCTCATGAAGATGGCGCTTATTTTGTGGAAGCTGCGGGCTTCCCTGTCGATGAGGGCAAGAGCTCGGTCATCCCGGCAACGTGGATGCACCCCTATCCCAATCTTGACCGCAACGCACCGCTTTCTCGCAGACTCGCGGACTTCGGCTTAACTCAAAAGAAGTTGGCTCCGCTTCCTGCGGCCGCCGACACCCTCCCAGCACTTTTTTCCTCGCTCGCCGCACGCCCTGTGGTTCTCTTCAACGGTCGACGGGAATTCCTTGCGCGCTTCGCCTTGGCCTGCCCTGACGCAGTGACGCCCGTTGTTTTAGATTTAGAAGCCTTCGCCACGTTTCTCCACCCATCCCGTTCCTGCCGAACTTGGCAAGACTCATTCCAAAAGTGGGTCAAGAAAATACCTCCGACGCAACCCACCGTCGACCATATTCGCCAACTCTGCGAGGCACTGGTCCGTGCTCATTTTGACCGCCCCACTGCTTCCCGAGAGCTTGTCGCGCGTTCCATGGAAGAGATGCAAGTTAGCACCGAATCCACAGCCGACGCCTGGGAATGGCTAGAACTGGCCCGACGCCTTTTGGACCACCCAAGTCGCTTCGGAGCCGCCGAAGAAGATCTCTTCTTTGCGCCCATTGATGACGGCGGATTTTCCGATGACCTTGAGCAAGCGCCCATTGAAGCAGATCGGCTCATCGCCGACTTGCGCCCCCGCTTCGCCGAGGACTATCAAATGTTTTTTGCGGAGTATGAGCCTCTGGAGTCTCGCCTTGAAGAGGAAAGTGGACTCCTGGCAGAAGATGCGCAATATTTAGAAAATTCCTACGACCTTCTGCCCAAGCTCTTCGCACGCGAAGGGGAAACAGCGCAAGAACGTCCGGGCCAGCGTGTATTGGCCAACGCTATTTCCGATATGTTCGCCGGAAGTCAATTCCTGATCGCCGACGCCCCCACTGGTACAGGAAAGACGTTGGCTTATCTCATTCCTCTTTTATTGTGGGGTCGACGCCACAGCATTCGCGTGGGACTTTCTACATACACCCGAGCGCTTCAAGAGCAAGCCTACTTCCGAGAAGTCCCGCGCGCGTTAGAGCTTCTGCGCCAAGCTGGAGTTCCTCCCCAAGAGCTCCCACGCGTCAGCTTGCTCAAAGGACGCTCACATTACATCTGTGGCCGAGCAATCCGAGATTCCGCACCCGAACTCGGCTCCGGCTCCCTCGTTGCCCGCGCCACTTGGATGCGCCTGGCGCTTTTTTACCATGAAGATCCAACCACAGACCTTGACGGATTTTCCGCCGACCCCGGCTTGCCCTGCGGAAACTCCCAACGTACCCTCCGAACGGCGTCGGCCGTGATGCAACAGGTTCGCGCACTTCCTCGTTGTTGCCACGGACGAGCGGCCAAACGATGTGGTGCAGGAATTCGGACATTACGCGCAGAACGATCTCATCTTGTGGTGACCAATCATGCTTTTGTTCTAGCAAGACCCGAGTTTTTCTCACATATCCTTTTTGACGAATGTGACCACTTGCATGATGTCGCTTTGTCGGCACGCAGTTTTGACATTGATCTTCATGAAGTCGGCGAGCTTTCTAAGAAGCTCCTATCTAGCCGAGGAAGAGATCGGGCACCCCTGGAACGGCTTCAGCGGCTCTTAGAAAAACTCCCTGCCGGTGACAGGAGTGAGGATCTTCTTCAACAAGCACAAACAGCAAAAGAAGGAGCTCAGAAGTTAGATGCGGCGGCCCATGAATGCACGCGTGAACTGAAGCATTTTCAAACCTGGCGCAATGAGAAAACGGGGACGTGTACTGCCGAAGAGCGTGCCTTTCTCTTACATGAATACCTAGAAATTGGTGTTGGAGACGGCTTAGCCACCGCACTTCATTATCTCCGGCAAGTGATTGACACCACGGACAGTGCATTGCGCTGTTGCATTGAGGAGCTTGGTGACTTGACCTATAAAACCGCACGCCAATTACGATGGTCCTTACGTCGGCCGTTGGAAGATCTAGCACATTGGCGAGAAGGTTTGGATCAATGGCTCCACGATGAAGGCTCCGAAGAGGAAGGTCTTAGCCATGACTTGCTTGGTTTGGTGGAATTTGGAAACCGACGCCCTCTTTTGATTTTGAAGTGCTTACTTCCGCAAAAATGGCTCGGAGAAACTTATATTCCTTCCTTGCGTAACGCGGGATTTATCAGCGCAACCGCACAACTTCGTGGCGGTTTCAAGGCTATGAAAGGTTACCTTGGATTGGATATTGCAGAAGAAGAATCCCTTGACCGCCCCGGAAGAGAAGTGCAGGAATTCGTCGGTCCACCCACCTTTGACCCAAAGGCCGCGCTCGTGGCCATTCCAGAAGACGCGCCGGCTTACGCCCACACGGGGGGGGATCATGAAATCTGGATGGACTATTTGGAAGACTGTTTTGTTTACCTTACCGAACGCACACGAGGACGCACTTTAGGTTTATTCACCAATCAAAAAGTTTTACAACGTGTCGGGCAACGCATGGCACCTCGTTTCCAGGCCCTCGGTATTCCGTTTTATTGGCAAGGCATGCCCGGTTTCCGAAAAGAAGATTTGCTTCGCCGGTTTCACGCACAAACAGACAGCGTTCTTTTTGGCGTTGACACCTTTTGGTACGGTGTTGATTTTCCGGGAGAAACCTGTGAACACGTCGTCATCACCAAACTTCCTTTCGCCGCACTTGATGACTATCACTTCGGTCAAACGGCCCGCATGGGGTTCGGCCCACAAAAAAACCGCATTTATCTTCCACGGGCTTTAGCGATGTTCCGCCAAGGATGTGGCCGGCTCATTCGCCAAGAATCAGATCGCGGATCTATCTTGATTTTGGACCGACGCGTCCTTGAAAAGCGACATGCTGATTTCCTCAAGGAGTTACCCGGTGGATTGAATGAATGGGAAGGGCCCAACCTCCTCAAGAGTGACTCGGATACATGCTTTCAAAAGATCTTCGCGCACATGAAACTGGGAAAAGAACTAGAACGCCGCGGATTGGACCAAAGTTTTTCTCATGCACGGCGAAAGGTATCAACAGAACCCTTCTAACGGCTATCCTATTCCTTCATGACTGACCTTCTCAAAATCGGCGAACTCCACCTTGACCCTGCACCATGGGGCTCGGCTTTCACCGCGTGGATGGAACAAGGTGGAGCAACAGCTCTCCACGCCTTGGCCCCTGTGGCTGCCATGGAACCAAATATTCGACACACCATGAAGCTCCTAGCTATGGGCCCCGGCGCCCCCCTTGCCGCCGTAGCTGCAGTGCAAATGAATCTCCTTCAAGTGCATCTTGTTTGCTTGCCGGAAGATCGCGAAGCCCTTCAACCTCTACGGAATCAAAAAACAGAGTTTGATTTTTTCACTGAGGAGTCCGACGTCCCCACAGGTCGGCACTACCACCGCATACTTTGCGGAGGCGGAAAGCAATCCGTACAAACCCAAGATTGCGCCGCGTGGGTCAAACGACTCAAACCAGAAGGACAATTCCTCTTATTTGGGCTTCCTGAGGATGACCTCCAAGGCACTTTCAAAAATCTCGCCAGCAAAGGCTTTGCCTTACGCGGATCAGGCCGACACCAAGGCTTCGGATTTTTAGCCGGAACTTTAGAGCACGGGCACCGCCTTGGTTAAGTCGGCGTTGAACTTTTTCGACGCATTCCTTCTTCTTTAATCTCTTCTAGGCGTGCACGGATTCGCGTCTCCACACCGCAATCGGTCGGCTCATAAAAGGTTGTGCCGGCAAGTGCGTCCGGCAAACATTCTTCCGATGTAGGTGAAGTCGACGCATTGCGCAACGACACGGGCACTTCATAGGCAAAACCTTTCTTCAAGAGAGACTCTACCTTTTTCATTCCTTGGTAGACAGCATTCGACTTGGGAGCCACCGCCAAATAGATCGTGATTTCCGCCAAAGCCAATTCCCCCTCTGGGCTTCCTAAGGATCGATACGCTTCCCAAGCAGCATTCGCCAATCGCAAAGCATTCGGGTCTGCCAAGCCGATATCCTCCACCGCAATCCGCACCAAACGGCGCGCCAAGTAGTTGGGGTCTTCACCACTTCGCAACATACGCACCAACCAATAAAGCGCGGCGTCGGGTTGAGAGGATCGAATAGATTTATGCAGTGCAGAAATCAAGTCATAGTGCTGATCTCCGCTCTTGTCGTACAACAAGGCTCGCCCCGCAAAAACACTTTTTAATGCTGCTTCGCTCAAAGCCTGGCTGACGTCCATCTGACGCACCGCTGCTTCTAATGCCACCAAAGCCCGCCGCGCATCCCCACTGGCGTATTGAGAAAGGCTCTGTAACTGCTCCGAAGTCACCGACACTTTCCGCGCGGCCAAGCCTTCCTTGGAAAGAAGCGCACGCTCCATTAAGAGTATCAAACTTTCTTGTGTCAACGGCTTTAGCACCAACACCGTCAAGCGGGACAAGAGCGCGCCAATGACCTCAAAAGATGGGTTTTCCGTGGTTGCGCCAATAAGGACAATGTCACCCCGCTCCACAAAAGGCAAAAATGCATCTTGTTGCGCCTTATTAAACCGATGAATTTCATCCACGAAAACCAAAGTGCCACGGCCCGTCGTTTGCCGAAGCCGCTTTGCCTCTTCCATGGCGTTGCGGACATCTTTAATACCGGATAAAACTGCGGAGAAAGAACAGAACTCCATGTCGGCGCCTTCCGCAATGATTTGCGCCAAAGTCGTTTTTCCCGTTCCCGGAGGCCCCCAAAAAATGAGTGAACTTAGATCTCCGGTTATCTGCATTCGCCGTAACGAACCGCCCTCACCCACCAAATGATTTTGTCCGACGACTTCTTCCAACGTAGTCGGCCGCATGCGCTCAGCCAAGGGCGTGGTGCTCATGATGCAGGCACCAATTGATGCATCAACACTGCCGCCGCCGTGGCCACATTCAAGGAGTCCACGTCATTTTTCAAAGCAATCCCCACAGTGTCTTCGCAAAATGCAAGCCAAGAAGCCTCCAATCCACGGCCTTCTTCACCCAACAACAAGGCGACGCACTGATCTTTCTCCAAAGGCATCGGCCGACGGCCATCGGTAGCGGTAGCCCAAAGAGAAAATCCTGCCGTCGATGCGGCGGAAAAAAACTCTTCCGGGTTCACGCGGTCCACAATGGGTAAACGAAAGGTGGTTCCGCTGGCGCCGCGGATTGCGCGGGGATGCCAAACTGAGGCACCGCCAAAGAAAGTCGCCACGCCCGAAGCGCCCAAACCCGCGGCACAACGCACCAAGGCACCAACATTTCCGGGGTCTTGCACGCCGGCTATCACTAACAACAGCCCTGGTTTTCCAAGAACCTCGGCCAAGGAAGTCGTCGGACGAGGCGCAACCGCCAAAATCCCGGAAGGCGAATTCAACTCGCTGACCTCTTGAAGCAAAGCGGGCAAACACGGAACCGCGCGCACTCCAGATTTTTCCGCCGACGCCAACGTAGCCTGCATCCGCTCATCTCTGCGCTCAGCATCAAAAAGAAGCCACGACACCGTAACTCCCGCCCGGAGCGCGTCGGCGAAAACCCGATGCCCTTCTAGTAATACGTGGTCAGCGTCTTTTCCACGCCGGACTGCACGCACAGCTTTCAACTTTGCGTTTTGGGGGGACTGAATGACTTCCTCGAACTCCACCCCCCCATTCTAATTCTTGCTCCGCGTAGAATGCTCCTAGATGGCAAAGGAAAACACCCAAGAAGCTGTGGTCGTCCGCGTGGACGCCCGCCAGTGTGAAATCCGTGTCCAGAGGGAAATTGTCCCTGCTGCCATGCGTGGCCGGATTTTCGAGAACTGCGGTCAAGACAAAATCCCCGTTGCCGTCGGCGATCTCTGCCTCGTAACCCAAGAGGCCAACGGCTACGCCATCACTGAAATTCTCCCCCGCCGGAATCTTTTTTCTCGACGATCCGCTGGAAACGATGGCCGACGCCAAATATTAGCCACGAATGTCGATCAAATCGTCATCGTAGCCTGCTTTGGCGTTCCTCCTTTTTCCTCCATCACCACCGACCGTATTTTGTCAGCCGCTTCCTCCAGCAAAATCCCAGCGGTCTTAGTGCTCAATAAACTGGACTGCGCCAAGAGAAAAAAGATGGAGGCCATTTTGACGACCTATCGAAATGCTGGAATCACCGTCCTTCCAACATCAGCAATAACTGGAGAAGGTGTCGATGCCTTTGCAAGCTGCATTCAGGGAAAGCAAAGTGTGCTCTACGGATTATCCGGCGTTGGGAAATCCTCTCTTTTAAATTACGTTGAAGACGGTTTGGGCATCAAGACTAAAGAAGTCTCTGCGTCTTTGCACGCCGGCCGACACACCACCACCTTCACACGCATGTATGCTCTTCAAGCTGGCGGACATGTCATTGACACACCAGGCGTACGCAGTTTCCGCCCCATCAATATCCCCGCCAACGAACTCCGTCTCCATTGGCCTGAAATGTCCTTCCTCGGAAGAGATTGCCGATTCCCCGCCTGCCTCCACCACCAAGAACCGGATTGTGCCGTACGCCAAGCTGCGGAAACAGGGACCATTCCAGAATCTCGTTATCGGTCATATCTCAATCTCTTAGAAGAGATTCAAGACTATGAGCAACAACACTAAGCCTTCGGCGTCGGCTCTTCAAAGACCGGTAAGGATTCGCCGACGAGCTCTGCAATATGTCGGACCACCGCACCCAAAATAGTGTCTGGCGTACTTGCACCCGCAGAAAAAGCGATTTTAAGAGGACGCGCCGAAGGAAGCCAGTCTGCGGTTTGGAGGATCTCCCCGGTTACGCGATCTCGATGCGTGATAACACCCTGCAAGCATTCCACCCCCTCAATGTGATACGAAGGAATGTTTCGATCATCGCCAACACGCGCTAAGTTTTTCGTGTTTGACGAATCATAGCCACCAACTACAAGGAAGAAGTCTGGATTTTCCTTCACCGCTTCCGTGGCAGCATCTTGATTGTCTTGGGTAGCACGACAGATGGTGTCGAAATCACGGAAAGAGTCCTGTAACCCTTCTTCGCCATCTCTTTGCAACAATGCCAATCGAATAATGTCCCCAATTTCACGTGATTCAGTAGCTAGCATCGTGGTTTGGTTGATAATGCCAACTTTTTTCAAATGTACATCGGGGTCAAAGCCAGGCAAAGCGGCATCCCGATGCAACCACTTCATCAACATCTTCCCAGAAAGATCGCCCCGCAAAAACGCCGCCAGAGACTGCGTTTCCATTTTGTCGTGTACAACCAAATATTGCCCACCTGAATTTTCCACCAAAGAACAAGTCGAAAGCGTTTCATCATGCCCGACCATTCCATGAATCACCGTAGTGAAGCCTTCTTTGATGTAACGCTGGGCACGCTTATGGGGCTTAATCACCCAAGGACATGTAGTGTCCACTAAAGTCACATTCCGAGCGCGCAAAATCTCCATATCTTCCACCCGCGCACTAAAAGCCGGCACAATCACGACATCCTTTTCACTTAAATCCTCATAAGCACCTTGCACAGCATATGGCCCGTGCAAAAAACCAATGCCCAACTTCAACATATCTTCATTGACCGTGGGGTTATGAATCAAAGAGGACAAGAGCCACTTGGGTCGGTTTGGATATTCTCTGCAAGCATCTTTGACCATGGCAAGAGCACGGTCCACCCCCCAGCAAAACCCCAAGCTTTTCGACATCAACAAGTGTAATTGCCCCACCTTGAGTTCCCCGGTACTTCGTAATGACTCCACCAACGCATCACGATAGGTGTAGCGGACATCGGAATCTTCGTAGGTGCGAATCAAGAGAGTTGCGAAAGGAGGTAGCCTACTAGGTAAGTAGAGCCGGTGACGAGAAGGACATCAGGGCCTTCGGGGAATGAGGGGGCGCTCAGGATTTGAGCGCCAAACAGAGGGGCAATTTTAGCGGGTTCGGCCGACCGAGGGTGGTCTCCAGCTAAAGTCACCCACCAGCGTTCCCCTTCGGGTGCGGGGCCCAGAGATTTCGCTAATTGGACCACGTCTTTATCGTCTCGAAGCGCCAACAAAACGCCACGGGAAGAGTCTTTGAATTGTTCACGAAAGGCCTGGAGCACCGCTGTCAATGATTTTTCAGAATGGGCAATATCTAGGATGACCGTCTGGCCCGCCGTCGTCTCCTCCTTTTGCCAACGCCCAGGTATTTGTAACTGCTGGGGAGTGAGTTCATCCAAAGCCTTGGCTGCGGCCACACCCGCCAACGGCAATGCTTCTAAGACCGCGCGTGCCAGTCCATAATTCTCCTGCATATGTTCTTGGGGATGCCCTAACTTCCTTGGGCAGGCCTCCTCATTTTCCCAAACAACATACTCCTCTTCCGTGGGCAGGTTCGGCACGGCCGACCAGTTTTGACTTCCCACTTTGAAAATCCCTGCCTTCTCCAAAGCAACCTCTTTCAAAGTGGGGCCAAGTACATCCAAATGCTCCCCCTCAATACTCGTCACAACAGCCGTCATCGGCTTCAACACATTCGTGGAATCAAAGCGACCGCCCAACCCCGTTTCCACCACCCAGACGTCGCAAGCCTGTGAATTAAAAACCAAAAATGCTGAAGCCGTCAAAAGGTCAAAAAAAGTTTCGTCACCAACTGACGCCGCCAACACCTGTTCAAAAGCATCGGCCAATGCAGCGTCCGACGCCGAGGAGCCATTCACTTGAATTCGTTCCTTCCAAGACGTCAAATGCGGACTGGTATACAAACCCGTACGCAACCCTGACGCGCGCAGTCCTTTCTCTAAAAAATGGCACACCGATCCCTTACCTTTGGAACCCGCCACATGAATAGTTTTTGCCACTAAATGGGGGTTGCCCAAGCGATCCATCAACTCCGTCATGGACTCCAAAGAAAAACGCGCCGCCCGAGGCCGCTCACACTTCTCATAATCGGTGCGGTCTTGAATCGATTTCCAAAGTTGCGAGAGGCTCATTTCTGGGGTAGTCTAAAGAGACGGAGTCTCTCATGCACAAAAACGACCAACCTGCCAGTTTCGGAGACCGTGGCACCCGCCACGCGGTCAATGTTTTTGTTTTTCGCTACACGGCTAACGGCCCGGAATACCTCCTCCTCCAATCCGGCCCTAAACAAGAATCGCTTTGGAGGCCCATTGTCCGCCCCATCGCCTTCCGGGAAGATTTACGTCGCACCGCTCTCGAAGCGGTGAAACAACAAACTGGATTCCGTCGGGCTTGTGAACTCTTTGCGCCGGCCCCAGGCATTGTGGAGGACATTGGCGATTTACGTTTGGTGGAATGGCCGATGGCCTTTCTTCCCCATCAGGACTTGCCACATCCGCCAGAAAACATGCGCGCCGAGTGGTGGGATTTTTCCCACGCCATGGCGCATTTAGGTTTATCGTCTCACCGTCAAAATCTTCTACAACTTCATTGGCGACTTTGCGCCTAGCCTAAAACGGCTAAAGGTCTTTTCGCAAACGCGCCTGCGCTTTGAGCTCTTTGCGTAAATCCCACGCAGGGTATCCGCCCACCGTCAAACCCGCAGGAATATCTTTGGTGGCCACGGCAGCCCCCGCCAACCGTGCACCCGCGCCAATCGTCAAGTGGCCTGTTGTGGATGCTTTTCCGCCAAACACAGCCCCGTCACCAACCACCGTACTACCAGACAAACCCACCTGAGCACAAAGCACCACGAAACGCCCTAACTGGCAGTTGTGTCCAATTTGCACTTGATTATCAAGGATGCAACCATCCCCAATCACGGTAGGTCCATAAGTACCTCGGTCAATGGTGGTCCCAGCGCCAATAAAAACACGATCGCCAATCACCACCGTTCCGGTTTGCGGCACGCGCTCATGACGCTTTCCGCTCCAAACAAAACCAAAACCATTGGATCCAATCACCGTGTTGCTTTCTACCACACAAGCTTTCCCAAGTTGGACACCTTGTTCCAACACGACACCGGCGGCTAAAGAAGTTCCAGCGCCGACATGCACGTCCGCGGAAATGGTGCAATGGGGACCGACGGATACACCTTCTTTAAGAACGGCCGACGGATGAACAAAGGCCGTGGGGTGAATTCCAGATTCAGGAGACCAAGGATGAAAGAGTTGCGACAAAAGCGCCGCCGCCAAGGCAGGATTTTCCACACGGATACAAGGTCGGCCGCCCAATTCCACGTCGGCATCGGCGAACAGCAAACCGGCTTGGGACTCCAACGCTTCGGTAACGCGTTTTGCGGAGGCGCCGGCAACAACAAAGGAAGCTTGGGATGCGGTGGCGGAGGCCAAATCGGCCACGCCGTCAATCATGACGGAATCACCCTCAGCCACCCCCACCACCTGTTCTGCAATTTCAGCAGAAGAAAGCGGGGTGCCCACGGCGGAGGTCATGGATTCAGCCATACCCAAGTTTAAAGACTTCCAATCCACCTTGCGGCGGCAAGATATGCGAGGAAAAGCAAGATACCCATCCACAGGGCGGTTTTTGTGCGACCTCGGCTTTCATCGCGTCCGCGAAGAAGGGGTATCAGCAAGACGAGGCTGGCCACAAGATTCACCCAAAGTTGGGGCTGAACGGAAACCACATCTATCGGCGCGCCGGCCATTAAACCGACGGTCCCTCCCACCATGAGAAGGTTGAACGTGTTGGAGCCCAAAATATTTCCGAAGACCACGCCAGGATGTCCGCGGCGAATGGCACCGATGGACGTAAACATTTCCGGTGCCGACGTTCCTAAAGCGACAATCACATAGCCCACAAAGCCTTCGCGCCAGCCGAAAAGTTCGGCGAAACCTAAAGCGCCATTAATAAAGAACGTGGAGGAAAAAGCCAGAAGCACAAAACCACCCATGGCCAAAAGCAAACTCGTGGGGAATGACTCTTTCAGACTGGAGACTGGATCTGCGTTTTTCCGGCGGCGACCATCTCGAAGTGTCGCCCAAATGACAAAAGCAAAAAGTCCCAACAGCCCGCTTGACGCTATGACCGAAGGCGTCGGCGCGGAAAAAGCCCAAAAAGCAAGACCACTGCCGGTGACTAAAGCGAGGAGGGTGGAGAGTCCGGCCGCTCTCAGGGGGATACCTTTCTTAGCAAAAATCAGCATTAACGCAAAAACACCACCCACGTTGACGGCGTTGGATCCAAACACGGTGCCTAACGCTAAGCCGGGGTGTTCGGCCGACGCCGAGAGGCCCACGAAAAATTCCGGGAGCGAGGTGCCAAGCGCCAAGAGCAACATGCCTGTGACCCAAGGGGGCAGATTCCATCGGCGAGCAAGGCGCATGCAACCGCCCACCGCCATGTCGGCGCCAAGAAGAAGGCCAAACAAGCCACCGAAGAACTGCAGGGCGAACATGGTTCCGCTTAGTATAGGCGCCTATGTCAGCCGACTCTCCTGTCGTCATCGGAATGACCACGGAACTTTTGGACGCACCTTGGTACGAGGGGCGTCGGCGGTATCAATTGTTCACGGATTACGCGGACTGCCTCCGTGCTGAGGGCGCGGTGGTTTTCCTGATTCCAGGTGATACCCCGCCCACCGACCTCCCCCCGCTCTTGGCGCGGATGGACGGGCTTTTGCTCTGTGGCGGGGATGATTTCGACCTCAGCCTATTGGGCGGGCCAGAACCTCTGCCGGAGTGCAAGCCAATTCCGCCAGAGCAACAAAATCTCAATCTGGCTTTGGTGCGGGCTGCCATGAATGAAGATCTCCCTCTTCTGGGGATTTGTCTGGGCATGCAAGCCATGAGCCTGGCCCATCATTCCGAACTCATTCAGCACTTAGAAGACGGTGATGCTCACCTCAAAGGCCAAGAACACCCCGTTTCCGCCGTGCCCAGCACAAAAATTGCAGATCTTTTGGGAACCGACGCCATTGACGTGCGTTCTTTTCATCATCAGGCAATCGGGAAAGCGGGGGACGGTCTCGTTGCTTCCGCTTGGTCGGCCGATGGAATCTTGGAAGCCATAGAGCGCCCGGACCTAGCCTTTGCCCTTGGCGTGCAGTGGCACCCAGAACGCTGGCCGGATTCCGACGCCTCCCGCGCGTTATTTTCTGGTTTCGTCCAAGCCGCACGAGACTATCAAGAAAAACAAGCATGACAACACTCTCCAAAAAAGAACAAATTGAAGCCCTGAAAAAATCGGGCACGCTCCAACGTGGCGAGAAAATTCGGTTGATTTCTTTTTTCGTAGGGCTTGTAGTCGTCGGAGCTATCGTTCTTCAACTGAATAGTACCGCCCAAGAAGAAGCCGGTTCTCAAGAGAGAAAGGCACCAACCCAAGAGACTGCAGTGGCTCTGCCCCCTGTGGACAAAATGGCCCTTGAGTTCGTGAAAGATGAAACGCTTTCCGAACAACTTATTTTAGAATCCGACGCCTTTGCCTCTTTAGCACGCATGTCCAGAGCCTTGCTCCCCGGCCATTTAAAAGCTGTCGGGGAACCTACCTTCCCTTTTGACGCCAATGGAAATCCCGCAGAATTGCGCGGGGAGCCTTTCCGTATTCGCGGAGAGTTGATTCACGCAACCGCCATGGTGCGTGGGCCCAATATTCCGGAAGAGTTTTGGTGTCAAATTCGGACGGATACCGGGCACGATATCTACTTTGTTAGCATGCAAATTCCTACGGTTTTATTTGGTGCTGAAAACTACGTTGTGGCCGACGGGTATTTCTTCAAGAATTATGCGCAGCGCATTGGAGGAGAACGTCTCACCGCCCCGCTTTTTGTGGGCCGAAGCCTCCGCCCTTCTGTTCGACTTGCGGACTCCGTCCTTGCGCTTGACCCCGTGATTTTAGCCGACGTGAAGGATACTGCTTTTTCCGTGGAAGAAGACTTGGAGCATGATGGATTTTGGCATCTCATGAATTACACGCATCACCTTTCTTTGGACGATGCGCGATTTGATTCAGAGTTTCAGCAAGCGGACCATTTGAACCGCACGTTGATTGCCTCCATCGCCAAAGACCCCGAACTTTATCGGGGAAAGGCCGTTCGACTTTACGGTCGCCCGGCCGACGCATGGTCCATCGCCGCACCCGACAACGCCGTCGGCCTTTCTCATCTCAGCCATGCCTATCTCAGCAAGTATGAGTTAGGCGATCAATTGCTCCGCGTGGTTGCCCCCGGAAGTTTGATACTGAATGATCTTGGGCTTGACCGCGAATTGCTGGGCTATTTCTTACAGCTCTGGTCCTACGAAGATAAAGAGAACCGCGCCCGACGCGCACCTGTTTTCGTGGTTGCTGGATGGAAACATCGCTCCGTCAACCGCGCAGAAATTGAAGGGGAAATCAAGCTTCTCTTTTCGGGAGTTGCCATCGGCCTTGCGGTCCTTCTCTTTTACCTCGCAAAAAGAGATCGTCGGAATTCCGAACGAGCGGCCACGTCCCTCCTCAATCGCCGGCAATCACGGCGGAAGAAATCATGAAGTCCCCTCTCTTTCTTCAAGGCGGGTTGGCGGCGGCATTGCATAAAAAAATTGCCTCGCAAAAACCGTCTTCCGTTTTTATTTTTGCCGACCGTCGTGCCCTCCCTTCCACCGGCCTCACCGCCGACGCCACTTGGTTGCCGTCGGAAACGAAAAAAACGGCGGCACAGGTGGAAGCCCTCCAGCGGCAAATGGTCCGCGCAGGCGTAGACCGGCAATCCTTACTCGTTGCCGTCGGTGGTGGCTTGACGACGGACATCGGCGGTTTTGCTGCCGCTACTTTCCAGCGAGGCATACCATGGATTTCAGTCCCAACCACTCTCTTGGGCATGGCCGACGCCGCCATCGGAGGCAAAACGGCCATCAATTTGCCCGAGGGGAAAAATCTTGTAGGGGCTTTTCATTTCCCCATTGCCACCTTGGCCGACATTCGTACTTTGCGCACACTCCCGGAGAGAGAATGGAGTTCTGGCCTCGGCGAGGTCTTGAAAAGTGGTTTACTTGGAGCTACCGGAGTCCTCAAAACTTTGGCAACCGCTCCAAAATCATCCCTGCGGCGTTCTGGAAAAACCACCTTTCAATTAGCGCAGCAATCTGCCCGCTATAAGTGCAAAATCGTTCGCCAAGATCCGACGGAACAAGGAGAACGGAAACTCCTGAATTTAGGCCACACCTTCGGCCATGCCCTTGAGACCGCCGCGGGCCCCAAAAAGCTTCGCCACGGAGAAGCCGTCGGCCTTGGCATTTTGTGCGCACTGCGCTGTTCCGTGGAACATGGACTCGCCGACCCCACCTGGGCGCAAGAAATCCGTCGAATTCTGCAACGATTGGGGCTCCCGACGCAATTCCCAGGTACTTTCCCCTCCAAAGCGCGCCTCCAAAGCCTCCTTCTGCGGGACAAAAAAACACGGCAAGGCCGACTCAATCTCATCTTGCCTGTCAAGCCGGGGCTCTGCCTGCAGGTGGAAGGCGTGCAGGCCAAAGAAGTCGTCGGCATCTTGGCTGATGAGGTCAAATAACGGCGCCGCCACGTTAAAGTGGGGAAACGGCCCATCTCCCCATGCCGCGCAGAACCGACCTTCATTCCATCCTTGTCATAGGCTCTGGCCCTATCATCATTGGGCAAGCCTGCGAATTTGACTATTCCGGTACGCAAGCCATCAAAACTTTGCGGGAAGAGGGTTTCCGAATTATTTTGGTGAACTCCAATCCGGCTACCATCATGACGGATCCTGAGTTGGCCGACGCCACCTACGTGGAGCCTATCACGACGGATTTTGTCACGCGCATTATTGAAAAAGAGCGTCCCGACGCCATCCTCCCCACTTTGGGTGGGCAAACTGGATTAAACACCGCCATGGCTTTGTATGAGGCCGGTGTTTTGGAAAAATACAACGTGGAATTGATTGGCGCGGACTATCACGTCATTCACAAAGCGGAAGACCGTGACGAATTCCGCACGGCCATGAAAAGCATTGGCCTGCGTAGTGCGCCGTCGGAAATTGCGCGCACTGTGGCGGAGGCAAAGCAGGCTCAGGAAATCATTGGGCTGCCTTGTGTGATTCGCCCCGCCTTTACTATGGGTGGCAGTGGTGGTGGCATTGCCTACAACCAAGAGGAATTTGACACGATTTGTGCTCGCGGGCTGCAACTTTCCCCGGTCAGTGAAATTTTAGTTGAGAAAAGTTTGGTGGGCTGGAAGGAATTTGAGATGGAAGTGATGAGGGATTGCAAAGACAACTGTGTCATTGTGTGCTCCATTGAAAACCTGGACCCCATGGGCGTTCACACGGGGGATTCCATTACGGTGGCTCCCGCGCAAACGCTGACGGACAAGGAATATCAAAATATGCGAAACGCATCTTTCGCCATCATGCGGGAGATCGGCGTAGAAACAGGTGGATCCAACGTACAGTTTGCCGTCAATCCAGCGGATGGTGAGCTGGTCGTGATTGAGATGAACCCCCGGGTCTCAAGAAGCTCCGCATTGGCCTCCAAAGCCACTGGATTCCCCATTGCCAAGTTCGCAGCAAAGCTGGCCGTCGGCTATACCTTAGACGAGATTCAAAACGATATCACCGAAGTTACGCCGGCATGTTTTGAACCGGTGATTGATTATGTCGTCACCAAAATGCCGCGCTTTGCGTTTGAGAAATTCCCACAGTCGGACTCTACGCTAGGCACGCAAATGAAATCGGTAGGTGAGACCATGGCCATCGGCCGGACTTTTGAAGAGTCCTTCCAAAAGGCACTGCGCGGTTTAGAAGTTGGCCGAAATGGTTTCAGCGGAAAACGGCGGGACTTCTCTCCGGAAGAATTGCGGCAAAAAATTTCGCGGCCGGCACCCGGCAGACTGTTTGCTCTCTATGATGCTTTCCTCGCCGACTACCCCGTGGAAGAAGTGGCGCGGCTCTCTGGAATTGATCCATGGTTCTTGGTGTTCTTGGAACGCCTTGCTCATCAAGATGCGCAGTTGGAAGAACTCACGTTGGCCGACTTGACGCAGGAACGCCTTCAGTCGTTGAAGTCCGCAGGGTTTAGTGATCACCGTTTGGCTCAAGCACTTGATATCCCAGAAAAGGATTTTCGTGCACACCGAGAAAGCGTCGGCGTGCATCCATCCTTCCGCTTGGTGGACACTTGCGCCGCAGAGTTTGAAGCTTGCACGCCTTATTTGTACTCCACCTATGACGGTACACAAAGTGAGTTTCCCCCAGTAGACACGCAGAAAGTCATCATTCTTGGTGGAGGCCCCAATCGCATCGGCCAGGGAATTGAGTTTGATTATTGCTGTGTTCACGCCTCCATGGCACTGCGCGAAATGGGTTTGGATTCCATCATGGTCAATTCCAATCCTGAAACGGTCTCCACAGATTTTGACATCAGTGATCGGCTTTATTTTGAGCCGTTAACCCATGAAGACGTCTTGGCTATTTGCCAAAGAGAGAATCCAGTCGGCGTCATTGTGCAATTTGGTGGGCAAACGCCCCTGAATCTCGCCGAAGGCCTCCGCGATGCAGGTGTCCCTATTTTGGGAACTCCGGTGGACGCCATTGACCGCGCAGAAGACCGAGGCCGTTTTTCCGAGATGTTACAGGTGTTAAACCTTCGGCAACCCCCCAATGGCCTTGCGACCAATCCCGAAGAAGCAGAAACCATTGCGGAGCGCATCGGCTATCCCGTCTTGATGAGGCCCAGCTACGTTTTGGGTGGGCGCGCCATGGAAATCGTCTATGACGCAAAGGACCTTGCCCGCTACATGAAAGAGGCGGTCATGGCTTCCCCGGAACGCCCGGTACTCATTGACCGCTTCCTCGAAGACGCCGTAGAAGTTGATGTGGATTGTGTCTGCGATGGCACCGAAGTCATCATTAGCGCGGTCATGGAACATATTGAAGAGGCTGGAATTCACTCGGGTGATTCCACATGTACCATTCCCCCCATGACACTTTCCGACGCCATTGTGGATGAAATCAAGGAAGCCACTTGTTCCATGGCCCTAGAGTTAGGCGTCATTGGTTTGATGAATGTGCAGTTTGCGGTGCGCGGCGACGTGGTTTACATCCTTGAAGTCAACCCTCGCGCCTCCCGAACGGTTCCTTATGTAGCCAAAGCCACGGGAATTCCTTGGGCAAAAATCGCCACACAAGTCATGGCCGGAAAAACCCTTGCGGAACTTGGCGTAAAAGCCCCAAAGGAAATGGATCACGTGGCTGTCAAGGCTCCCGCCTTCCCGTTTGCAAAATTCCCCGGTGCGCGCGCCGACCTCGGCCCTGAAATGCGCTCTACCGGTGAAGTCATGGGAATCGCTCCTTCCTTCGGTATGGCCTTTGCCAAAGCCAGTGATGCGGCAGGACGACAACTCCCCACGCAGGGCAAGGTGTTTCTCACGGTTAAAGACAGTGACAAACGGGCCATCGTGGTCGTCGCTCGTTCCTTAGTCAGCATGGGCTTCACGCTTGTCGCCACCGAAGGCACTTACAAACTGCTCAAGAGACATGGACTGCCGGCGGAACGCGTGAACAAAGTCCATGAAGGTCGCCCACACGTTGTGGACCTCATCAAAAACAGAGAGGTGGACCTCATCATCAATACCCCATTGGGTAAAGTGACGCGCCATGATGATGGAATGATTCGCTCCGAATCCTATCAGGCAAACATTCCTTGTCTCACCACAGTTTCTGCCGCTACGGCAGCCCTCGAAGGCATTGAAGCCCTCCGGTCTGACCACGCCGATGTCAACAGTTTGCAGAATTACTTCCATGTTGATCTCCAAGCAAAAGAAGTTCCTCTTCATTCACATTCCTAAGGCCGCTGGAAATAGCGTGGAATCTGCGCTAATGCCGTGGACCACCACCCCTCCCGCATCGAGAGTTCATCGCCTGCTTGCCTACGCGCGCCTTCCGAAAGACTACAGCAAACGCCGATGGCAACGACATGGAACATTACTCCATGCACAGCGCCGGATTCCCGCCGAGGACTTCCACTCTTTGTATAAATTCTCATTCGTGCGAAACCCTTGGGATCGCTTAGTTTCTTCGTTTGAATACATCAAAGCAAGGCCAGAGCATCCACGCCATCAATTGGTTTACAAAATGTCTGATTTTTCAGACTACCTTGCCTATGAAAAAAAGCAGAATCGCCGATCTCAACACGCCAGTCTCTCGAATGCAAAGGGAGAGTTGTGTATGGACTTTATTGGAAAATATGAGCATCTCACGAAGGATTTCCAAAAAGTCTGTGGTCACCTCAATATCGAAGCCGAACTCCCCCATCTGAACGCAACCAAGCACCGGGATTATCAAGAGTACTACACCAAAATCACGCAGGAATTCGTAGCGAGATACTGGAAAAAAGACATTGAAGCATTTGATTATTCTTTTGGCGGCGCATCAACTACCTTGCCGTCGGAAAACCGAATTTAGCGAAACTTCTGCATCAACGTAGCCCGAAAGGCCTTAAAGTCGTCGGGCAACACCAGGGTCATCATTCCGACGGCACCCAATATGCCGGCACCGATGCAAGCCGCCAACCCCTTCACAGAAAAAGCCATGTCGGGCGACATTTGAGATAAAGTCCATCCTGCACACACTGTGGAAGAAATCGCGGGGAGAGGCAGGCGCACCATACGGGAAAATGTCGGGCGTAAATGAATCTGTAGTTTCTTGAGACCCAGAAACAAAAGGAATACCTGCAACCAAAGTGCAACCGCGGTGGCATACCCTGCACCGGCCGCCCCATAAATAGGCAACCACCACCAGTCTAAGAGTAAATTGATGGGAATAACCCAAGCAGCAGCAAGTGCGGCACCTTTAATGTCCCCCCGACTCTGGCGCACTCTAGCAAACAGACCCACCATGCACGCAGCAGGGAGAGACCATAAGTAAGCACGCAAGGTGCTGCTCAATTCCTGAGCCTGCTCTGCGTCAAAAGCACCGTGTTGAAAAAGAACTGAGGTAATCGGTTGAGCCAAAACCCAAAGCCCCGCGCCTGCGGCCAACAACAATAAGAGTGAAGATTCCAAACTCTTCAGAAAACTTTTAGATAATTCCTCAAAGCGACCTTCTGCAGAGAGGCGAGAAAACCAAGGCATAGCACCCGTAGCAACAGCAATCCCCACCAAAGCAAGAGGTAACTGCAGAAGGCGGTTGGCTAAGAACACATGAGTATTCGCGCCGGAAGGAGCTAATTCTCTCACCAAAACTTGATCGACAAGCAAGTTCACTTGCACCGCGGCAAGGCCCAAAACGGCGGGAGCAAAAGCCAACATGGTGGTTCTGACTTCGGCATCATTGCGCGTAAAGCGGGGCCGTACGGGCCATCCACATTGCCGTACCGAGGGCTGCTGGACACCCCATTGCAAAATTCCGCCCAAGAGTATGGCTGGAGGGAGCCAAAAGATGGCGTCGGCAGGCGATGCGTGCTGATTCTGCAGCACAAGCAAGACGGCAATCCAGGTTAGATTCAACAGAATCGGTGCAAAAGCGGACGGCATAAATTTACCAGAAAGCTGCTGGGGTGCCCCAGCTAATGCGGTCAAGCAAATGGGAAGGACATACGGCAAAAGTAAAGCCGAGAGTTTCAATGCAGCCAAGTCCTCGTGCCCTAGAGGAAGTTGGTTTTGCCAAAATAAAAGAATTCCTTCACCGATAGCCACAAGAAGGATTAAAAGCAGAAGAAAAAAACCGTGGAAACGTGCGTAGAGAGAGTGAGCAGCCTCTTCTCCCTGAGTTTCCCGTGTTTGAGCGAGAGCTGGTTGGACGGCGGCATGAACAGCTCCTTCCCCAAAAAGACGCCGAAAAAGGTTCGGCACCATCCACGCCATGACAAAATCATCAAAAAGTCCAAAAATGGTGGTCATCAGGATATCACGGACAAAGCCAAGAATGCGCGAGGCAAAAGTCCAAACCGCCATCACTGCGGCGCCACGGACCGCGCCCGACCCTGTAATTTTCATTGCCTTCGGTGTTTCCTTTGCCACATAGGCAGAATACCGAAAAACACCCCCAGAAAAAGAGAAGAGCAGCAGATGTTTTTTTTGTGGGGAGGCATAAAATGTGCGTCCATGACTTGCACCCGCATCATGACTCCTCATCCGGTGACCCTGAAAACTAGTGACACAGTTTCCAAGGCTGCCGCCCTCCTCTATGAGCACCGCTTCCGCAGTATCCCCGTGATTGACTCGGATGGGAAAATGGTGGGGCAGTTTAGTGTCCATGGCCTCTTGGGGCTTATGGTTCCGAAGATTGCCACCATGGAGAAAGGTCTGCCAAGAATGCCGTGGGTCAGCGACCACATGAAAGATCTTCAACGACGGCTCAAAGACTGTGAGGACCAGCCAGTCGAAGAGTTTGCGGATAAGGACTACATCGTCCTTCATCCAGATACACCCCTGACTCGTACCGTCTTGGGGCTCTATCACTCCCATGACAACTTACCGGTCATTGATCCAGAAACAGACCGCCTTGTTGGCATTATTAGTTACTGGGATGTGGTTCGCCACTTATTGACTGAAAAATCAGAATGATGCCCCCCCTCTCTGAATCGGCTGGAGTGATTTTCGGCTGGGACCCACTTTGGGTTGCTGGCGTGGTGTTCGTTATCACCTATGCCTTCATCATGTCGGAAAAAATCAACCGAGCCGTCATTGCTATGCTCGGCGCGGCTTTCATGATTTTTACTGGGGTGATTGACCAAGAAGGCGCCATTCATGGAATTGACTGGAACACAATCGGCCTCCTCACGGGAATGATGGCCATTGTCGCCATTACGCGGCGTAGCGGTGTTTTTCAATTCCTCGCCATTTGGTCGGCAAAAAAAGTGCACGCCAGGCCATGGGGAATCTTAGTCATGCTTTGTTTGGTCACTGCGGTCCTGTCCGCTTTACTGGACAACGTCACCACGGTTCTTCTCATCGCACCCGTCACCCTACTCATCACAGAAGAACTGGAAGTCCCGCCTTATCCCTTCCTTTTTGCAGAAATCCTTTTCTCCAATATTGGAGGAACCGCAACCCTCATTGGGGATCCACCCAATATCTTGATTGGGTCTCAAGTCGAGTCCATCACCTTCAATGGATTCCTCGTTCATGTAGCGCCCATCATTCCTCTCATTGGTCTAGCAACACTTCTCCCGATTTGGCTCATTTGGGGAAGAAAGATGGTGGCCACAGACGAAGCCCGGCAAAGAGTGATGAATTTTGACCCCAGCAAAGCCATAACCGATGTACTCCTGCTAAAAAAATCGCTTGGTGTCCTCACTTTGGTCATTGTGGGTTTCATACTCTCTCACCCACTGCATTTAGAGCCTGCCACCATTGCCCTTTTTGGTGCTGCCCTCCTGCTCCTCTTGGACAACATGAGCAAGGATGCGGAAACTACATCGGAAAATGTGCACCACACCTTTGGTGAAGTCGAATGGGTGACGATTTTCTTTTTTATCGGTCTTTTCGTCGTCGTTCACGGGTTAGAAGGTGCTGGTGCCTTAGATATCTTGGCCGCCAAAGTGGTAGGCATGACGGATTCTGCAACAACTACAGGTGAAGTCACCAGTGTTCTTGCCATGACCATCTTGTGGGTGGCTGCGGTCGCTTCGGCCATTGTGGACAATATTCCTTTTGTCGCCACCATGATCCCAACCCTTCAGGCGGCAATGGAACAATTAGCGTTAGCTGGCAAGGCTCTGTCTTTGGAACAGCAAAACACAATTTGGTGGTCCCTTTCTTTGGGTGCCTGCTTAGGAGGCAATGGGAGTTTAATCGGAGCCAGCGCCAACCTCATTGTGGCAGGCTTTGCAGAACGTGCGGGCCACCCCATTCGTTTCCTTCAGTTCCTGAAGCACGGATTTATTCTCATGCTCATGACGGTTGCAATTGCAGCCGTTTATGTCTGGCTCCGATACCTTTAATCACTCCTGATTCAGTAATCCTGTTCCGTCATCATTTATGAGGGTGGAGAGAGAAATCGTGTAGTTCATTTCTTGCCCATACAACGCGTTCCAAGGTTGTGGAAGGTGCTCGACAAGAATCCCCAGAGAGGTTGCAGCACTCACACGTGCACTGTCCTGCGCATCTTCATCCAAGAGGATGTCCACCAGTGGTTGAACCGCTTTTTGGTTCCCAAGAGTTGCTAATGCATATGACGAAGCCTCAATCGTTGCCACGGTTGGCTTTCGTCCACTTCCTTTGGTCAACATTGTGAGCAAAAGGTTGGCTGCATCTTGCCCTTGTAGCAATGCGAGCGCCAAAGATGTTCGGCGCAAGAGTTCTGGTTTTGAGAGATTACCTTCAAGAAGTTCCAGGAGAAGGGGAACCGAAGCGCGATCGTCCATCAAGCCCAAGGCAACCGCCGTCACACCTCGGTATGCCGGATCCTTTACCTTCTTTAACGACTTCCGCAAATCCTCAACGGATTGGGTCGCCTTCCCAAGGCCCAAGGCCAAAGCACACGCTGACTTCACGGAAGGCCCTCGTGTCCGCTTAAATACCTGATGGAGCGTTTCCAAACTCTCTGCGGTCAAGCTTTCTCCAGAGGATTCCAAGCCAGAGGCCATCACGCCAAGGCCCATTGCGGCCCAACCCTTGAGATGAGAAGAGGACCTCCGAAGGCGATCCACAAGGTGTTCTTCTACTCCTATGCGCTCTGGAGATCCGGCAAAGGTGTTTTCGCCACAACGCCCTAATGCAATCAAGGCAAGGCTTCTTTGATAGTTGTCCTTTGCCTTTTTTGTCAAGTAGGTCAACGTAGCAATGGACTCTTCCAAGTGAAGTGCCGACGGTGAGGCCAAAAGCCCAAGGACTTGGATGGCAGAGCGCTGCATGGGCTTTGGCGCGCGTTTTTTGTCTAGCAAAGCCAAACAGTACTCCGCTAAGTCATCCGCTTTGGTGCCAGGGGTGTTCTTCAAAAGCCGCCCTGAGGCATTAAGCGCATGGGCCCGGAGTTCTTCCGTTTCCGTAACATCCACAGCCACGGCGGTCAAATTAGCGGCCAAATGCCGTGGATCTTCCGGACGTAGAACACCCAATGCCAAAATACAGGCGTGAACAAGTTCGGCATTGCGACTTTCATCCATTGCAAAAGTGCCGTACAAAGCGTCTGTCACCTCTTGAACCACTTGAGGTTTTGCAGAAGAAAAACCAATCATCCCCAACGCATAGGCAGCAAACACTCTTGTACGCAAGGGTACATCTTTGCGATCCACCAATTCTTTGCCCCATTTTGTATCCGCAAGTAGGGCAATCAAGGCAGGGATGTTCGTTGGGTCACTCAATATGCCCAAGCCAAGCACGGCAGACTCAACCACGTCGGCATTTTTTGCATTCAACGCCCCAAGAAGAAAGGAGGTCGTGGAGGTCCGCTCCATGCCGACCTTGGCCAAAGCAAGGAGGCTGGCTCTGTAGAGCTCCGTTGAAATATCTGCGGTCAACGCACCTTTTAGACTTGGAAGAACCGTTTGGCTCACCAAGGCTTGGTCCGGTAAATAAGACGCACTAGTTTTTGTGTAGGGAGAACCATCTCCCCCACGCAAGCGCGTGCGAAGCCGAAGAAAAGGCTCCTTGTTTAACGCCCACCAAGAAAGCCAGGTTTTAAATTCTGGTAAAGTCCGATCAGAAGCGCCCCTGCCGATGCCCGCGGCCGATGGCCCCGTGGTCGGTAACAATGCGGAATCTGAAAAATGAACGAGGCCATTCGAGAACCCCGTGAAATACTGATCGCCAAGTGGACCCTCATGTTCCAGAGCTTGCACAAAAACCAAACCGGGGAAATCTGGGCCTAAATCCATGATTACCTCTCCATCAATCATTTCAACCGGAGAGAAAGCGAGAGACTGACTGGTCTCAAGGAGAAGAGAGCCCTCTCCATGAAAGTCATCTAAAGGAGCCTGGCTGAAGAATAAAGAGTAATTCTTCCCTGCTCGAACATTGCCAATGCGCCAAACACTGCGGCCGCCGGCAACCACGGGAGATGATTGAAGGCGGAGGAAGTCGGCGGAACCGGGCTCTGAAGCCGAGTAGGACTGCGTGCCATCGGAAGCGGCATACAATTTGCAGGAAATCCCTGAACCGTCGCCACGTAGGTTGACCGTTCGCCCTTGGTGGGAAACAATTTTTGAATCTGCAGACGGATCACCCGTTGCAATCATAGGGCCCGTCTTAGCATTGTGAAATTCTAAACCCCAACCCGCAAGAATGCCTTCGTCCCCTAGGGATGGCAAGTCACATTCTGCGCCGCCGGTCAAGTCCAGTGCGATGGTCCAGCAACGCAGCTCTCCCTTTGGCCCGCCCAAAGGAAGCCCCTTCAAGTGGTACTCCTTAATTTCTCCTGCAACCGGTCCACGACCCGGCAAGGTTTCATCATAAAACCGAAGAGTGATTTCACCCTTATTTCGCGCAGCGTCTTTTTCTTCTGAACAATAGCTAAACTCAAAGCCGTTCAATTGTGCCGTCAAAGATGATGTCCCCGGAAAAACGGCTGCATCTTCCACCCACTCTTGCCCTTTGCCAGCCATCATGTAATAACCCGATGCAATTTGATTGTCAAAGAGGACATCGGGGCCTGCGGCAGATCGCACATGTGCCGGTTGAAATCCTGAATCCATGCGATAAACACCAGCGGCCTGAGGAGCCGGTGCCTCACGAGGCTTTAACCTGGAACCACGAGAAGGGCCCCCTGGGGAAATCACAACGACTTCATCACTTTCAAGCACAGGGTCATCTTCAAACACAACCGGAGGCTGTCCACAGGCAACCAAGAGCAAAGCGCTCATGGAAAGTAAACTGACTAATTTCAAAAAAAACACTTTCATCGTTCTATTCTGCATCGAAGTTCAAAGTTTTAGGCGAAGACTGTCCGCCAGATGTGTATGTCATGGAAGGTGCTGATTGGCTCACGGAAACGGAAAGGTCGGCGGGAAAAGTTGCGCCGTACGCCGATGCCATTCCGAAAGAAACCTTCGTTCCTTGACGGCGAATGATGACCATCACGTGTGTGTCTCCAGCAGGAAACCAGGGGGCTTCGGCGAACAACACTTGGGTTCCAGCTTCCCCGAAGAAACGAATGGTATGAGAACCGTTGTCATCGGAAAAAGTTACGTCAAAATCATCACTGGTCCTAGCCGACTGCATATTGTCAAGAACGCTATACGGGATTTCACTCACACCCGTCGATGTCGTCGGGGAAAGGGCCAGGCTTGTGCTTACGCTACCGACGTCACCATAACCGTGAATCACGTAATCATAAAAATGGCTGGAATCAGAACTAGCTTGATACAAGTCCAACAAGTAGCCATCTGGAGTCAAGTGAACCATACGGGTCAAATCCACACCCTCGGCCGCCGTATTGGCTGATGCCACAATGCGCTTGTTATCTGAATCAAAGACAACCAATTCGCCACCAACGTGTTCATGGTCTTGGCCATCCACCAGAATCGTGGAGTGCGCAAGCGTGCGTTTGTACCACCCCTTATAAAGTAACGTGCCGTAACCAATATTCCCCGATTCTCCGATGGCTGGACGACCGCCAAGCCAAGCAATAATTCCTAACTTGTCAGGATGGCCGTGATGTCCACCATGCGGCCCGAAGTCCATCAAGATAGTGCTTTGGCTTGCCGACGAACCCACGCGCATCACACCAACACCCATGGTGGGGAGGAGCGCGTCTTGCTGCGTACCGACAGAAGCAGCAGGCAAAACGAATTCACCGAAAGCGAGGGTACGGAAATCATAAGTTCGGTTCCATTTCACCAAAGGTTCTGCAATTTGCACATCACTATTAAAGAGATTGACCCCTTCTTCATACAGAGAACCTTTATAAATTCCATCGCCTCCATTGCTCGGACTAAGACGCGTGAGCGATCCATCATTCAGCATAGGCAAAGTCCCGTCGGGGGCTGCGATGGCATAAGGAGCCATTAAAAGAGATTTCAAAGCCGACGTATCTACATCGATCTCAAGATTTCGGATAGCCCGCGCCATGGGAATTGTCGCGCGCAACATAAAGTACTGATAGCCAAAGGAATTCTCTAGCCAGGTGCCGTCCTCCATAATTCCATCTCTGAGTTGGGCTTCAAACCCATCAGAATCTTCAATCGCAGCCTTCGCTTTTTCTGATTCTCCAGCATGAAGGTAAGCAAAGAAAGATGCGGAGTTGAGATAGTTCTGGATATTATGAATGCCCTTGGTATCGGCAGCAAGCAGATCACCACAGGGAACGAATAAGTTCGTCACCAAAGTTTGATGCGCAGCAGCATCCACAAGGCCTGAACTCCGGATTAGGTCGTAGCCCAAAGCAAGGTCCATCATCCATTCTGCCTCATCCAGGGTTTGACACATGGCCTTCCCTGCAGCCGACCCCGCCGATGCTCCCGTGTTACCAAGGCGATCATGGAGAGTCATGCCAGGGTATGCATCTCCGTAAGCAACCACAATGTCCCGGGCGCGCTCTGCATATGCCAAGGTATCCGTCAATTGATAAGCCAAGCCCATCAATAGCACTTCTTCAGCCAAGCGGTAGTGGGTATGGGTCGCGATGACGGCATCAAAGGATGGGTCAGAATGGAAACTGCCATCTTTAGGGCACCGATGTTTTCCTGGACCGGCGTAATTCAACTTCACGCCATGGTCCGGACACATGTACAACTCAACCCAGCCCCCCCCGGATGCGGGAATAGCCAAGTTTTCCGCAAGATAACCATCACAAACCTGGATGATTTTTGAATTCACTTTGTTGCGGAAGGAATTGTTCGATGCCGATAATTCCTTGAGCGCCGTAACCCGCGCAGCGGAAAGGGCCATGACCGGTGCGGTCGCTGGAAGATTCACCGGTTCCACGACTGCCACTTCCATCGTCTCTAAAGAAATGCCGCCCTCAAGCTGTAAATCGATGGTAGCCGTAATGGACTCTAAAGGGGTAGATCCAGAAGGGATGACAAAGGAAACGGTCGCGGAGCTGCCACTGGGAATGACTTCGGAATCCGACCCACCGGGAGAATGGAAGAGGAGAGTTGCATCTTCCGAGTCTGCATTGCTTACCGTAACAACTAAAGAGTTCCCGGATTGAAATGCCGACGTGAATGCACTGCCGAGGCCGCCACCGCCGCCACCGGAACCGGAGCCACTGGAGCCACCGGAGCCGCCGGAGCCTTCTCCGGAACCAGAGCCATCTCCTGAATCTTCACCAGATCCAGAACTGCCCTCATCTCCAGCGCCGTTATCCACAGAAGCACTCGAAATCCTGGCCGCCCGCCGTTGGTCCCGCGCATCCCGCCGTCGGCGATTCCCGCGACTTGAATCTGCTGCAGAAATCTGAAAACCTCCGTCATCTGGGAGGTCCTGCTCAGGAAGCGTGCCACAACCTGCAAAAAAGAGGCTGAGAAGGGCAATCAGGCTTAAAAAATAGCGATTCATGGGGAGAAAGAGGGTTTTAATTACAACGCTGAAGGGTTGTAGTGGCTTCATGTCGAGTATACCCCAGCCCGGGGTCTTAGGGCTACAACTCTGCAAAAAAGATGGTCGGGGCGAGAAGATTTGAACTTCCGACCTCTGCAACCCCATTGCAGCGCGCTACCAGGCTGCGCTACGCCCCGAACCAATCTTTCTGACTCAGCAACTCAATCCAAGGAGTTACGCCAAGTGGCCGGAAAGTGTAACAGGTTCTCTCTCCCGCGCTATGCCTGAGCAGAATAATGATATTGAGCCCGCTGCCCTGCCGTTTCCTCGACAGAAACCGTCATTTCCTCCACCGTGACATCAGGAAACTGAGTATGAATCTCCTCCAAAAGGGTGCGGCCAAACCAGGCACTTAGGTTCTCTACCGAAGTGTTATTGATGGGTAGAATCGTGACGTCTTCTTGCGGCGCTGCGTAATAACGGTCCAAATAACGCACTTCTACGACACCATCAGCCCTCAAGGAATGAGTTAAAACAGCATGCTCACCTGGAATCAGCCATTGCTCATTCAACCTCTTACATATTTTCTTCACTAAGGGCTTCATCCGATTAAAGTCCAAAACGAGCCCAAAGCGTGACAATTCTCCATATAAAGCAACAGAAACACGGTAATTATGCCCATGCAATCTCTCTGCAGAGCCGTCGGGGAAGATTAAAAAATGTGCGGAAGAGAACTTAAAAGCCTCTTTGTTCACTGCAATGGACCAACGTTCCATAAGAGAAGGATAACGGAAAAAGAGGAACGAAGGTTAAAGTTGAATGGAATCTAGTGAAAAAACAGGGCCGTCTTGACATGTTTTCGCCCAAGGCCATGCACCCAAAGGTCCATTCGGGTTCGTGGCCGTTGGGCAAGCATTGCAAGCCCCAAATCCACAACCCATATACGTTTCCAAACTCACTTGAGCCTCGAAGCCCTTTGCTTGGACCAAGCGAGCAAAGGCCTTCAAGAGCGGCTCAGGACCACATGCAAAGTAAACTGCATTTTCCGGAAAAGTTTCTTCTTGAAGTCCATTTTCCAAGCAGGCAATCACATTTCCGGAAAATCCGAAACTGCCGTCATCCGTGGCAAACCTGCTGTGCATGGCCAAAGAAGCAAAGGCCTGTTTGTCATAGAGTCTATTTTCTGAGCGCGCCCCAAAAATAAAAAATGTTTGGTCGCCGGCGCCTTGTTGAACCCTCTGTTCCGCACAAAGCAAAAAGGGCGCGGAGCCAACCCCACCTGCAATCATCACCAAGGGCCGGTTGGCATCGGGTAAGGCAAACCCTGTTCCTAAGGGCAAGGTGACCTGAATGAATTCTTCCAAAGGGCAATCTTGAAGTACTTGAGTACCAATGCCCAGCACTTGAATCAAAAACGTCAAACGATCCGGTGCAGTTTGGCCGTAAAAACTAAATGGCCGTGCCAAAACGGGTCCTTGGCCATCAGCCAACGAAAGCATCACAAATTGCCCAGGGTCAATCTGGCCGATCTCGGCGGAAAACTCCAACTCCAAAAGAAAAGCATCGGGACCACACGGAGTTTTCCCGAAGACTTTTGCTTGCGTGCATCGAGCCTCATTCATGGCTGAGATTCTAAGGCCGCCCTGCGTAGAATGAACGGATGCCTCAAGGAAATGGAACCGCCGACGACCCCGTGATTGCTGCCGGCATTGTTTTATGGCGAGCCGGCCAGCAAGGCCCGGAGTTCTTAATGCTCCGCAATGCGCTACACCTATCTTGGGGATTTCCTAAGGGCCAACTGAAAAAGGGAGAGAGCCTCCAAGCTGGGGCTTGCCGCGAAGTTTTAGAGGAAACCAGCGTGAACCTGCTCCCCCAGGACCTTCACCCCGATTTTGCCGACGCCTCTCTTTATCAACCCATGCCCACTTATTGGAAGCGAGCAGTTCATTTTCTTGCTGAAATCCCTACTGACACGGCCATCCACCTTTCCGACGAGCACAACGAGCTAGCCTGGCTCACCCTTCCACAGGCTAAGTCCATCTTGAAGCACCAAAATCTCATCCGAACGCTCACCTTGGCAGCATATCTAGTAGTGAGTTAGGGCATTCGACCACAAGACCACGGTTTTTCATAGTTTGTTGAGGATTCCCCGGCCCCGTGGCCGATTCGGAAAGCGAGGAAATAAAGATGAAAACCAAAACCACCCGCTTTACAGCAAGCCTCTTCCTGCTTGCCTTGCTCGTTGGCTCCCATGGCAATTCCTGGGCCTCCAACACCAACAGCAATCTCAGTTTTTCCATTGATCCGCTCCACGTGGGAAGTTGGACTATGGCCATTCTGACCGGTGCAGGCCCCCAAGAAACTGTTGCCTTTGTCTATTCTCGAAACGGCACGGGTAGTTTCGATGCGGGAAGCGGGCTCATTCTTGACCTGGCTCCACCCATTCTCAAGGCCGCGTACGCTCAAACCAATTATGCGGGTACAGCAATGAGCATCATTCCCATCGGCCCCAACATTGACGAAATTGGCCAACAACTTTGGGGACAAGCTGTGGTGAAAGACGCCCATGGAGATTATTGGACGTCTGCCGTAATTACGGAAACGATCCAGCCCTAGGCGTCCTAAAATGTGCGCTTTCCCAAAGAGGAAAATGCATGCTGACGCCTCAAGACGCTCTCAACCTATTGGACCAACACTCTCCCCCTGGAGAGAAGTGGCCATTGCATTGCCGCCAAGTCGCTAAAGTTGCTGGCACTGTAGCCTCAGCATTACCGGATTCCGCGCCAAGAGTGTCCAAGGACGAACTTCAAACTCAGGCATTACTGCATGACATCGGCCGAAGCAAAACCCATGGCCCGATGCATGGCTGGTCCGGGTTTACCCTCCTTCGGTCTCTCGGCCACGCCGACGCTGGTCGGGGCTGCCTCACTCATTGGCTAAAAGGACGAACGCAGGAGGACTTGTTGGCCACGGGGTATTTTGAAGAAAAATGGATTGCAAGAGTTTACGCCTCTCTCCAGCCGCCGGAATGG
>JAPKBM010000004.1 GCA_026421205.1 Planctomycetota bacterium | reverse complement strand
GATGGACCCCATCCAAATTGACTTTGAGGGCTTGTCGCAGCGAATCCACCGTTTGACCCGACGGGAAGGCAATGAGTCAGCGCTTGGCTGGGGAGCAGACAGCGAAACTATTTACTTCAATGCTTTCACAGGGACGCGTTTGACCACCTCCACGACAGCAGAAACGGGTTTCTTCTCTACCGATCTCTGGGAAAAAGAAGAAAAGAATCTTTCGGATAAAACGGCTTCTTCATTTACCAGGCATGACAAAGAGGCTTGGTACGTTCGTGACGAAAAAATTCGGTCTCGGGGGAAGAAAGAAAAAGCACACGATTTTTCGGTGCACCTTCGCGAAGATCGTCTTGCGATGCGGAGGACGGTGATGAATCAAGGGTGGCGCGTTTTAGACCGATGGTTTTATGACCCTTCTTTCCACGGCCATGATTGGTTGGGGTCTTTAGAGAAATGGTCTCCAGTCTTGTTGACGGCGTCCACGCCGGAGGATTTCAATCAGTTGATGAATTGGATGCTTGGCGAAATGAACGCCAGTCACATGGGTTACTTCCGAGGTGCAACTAGTGGTGCCAAAGAAACGGACTCCACCAAAACGGGAGAGCTTGGTGTTCTTTGGGACCACGGTTTTGAAGGGCCTGGTCGTCGGATTGCCGACGTCCTCCCGCAGTCTCCCGCAAGTCGTGTAGATAGCTCGTTGCGGGCAGGCGATGTTGTCTTGGGTGTGAATCAACGAATCATTCAGGGAGTCGTCGGGTTGGATGAACTCTTAGCTGGAACGGTTGAGCAAGAAACGTTGTTGCATGTAGCAGATGCCTCGGGTGAGGAAAGAGAAGTGCTCATTCGACCCACCTCCATTTCTTTTTTACGGGAAGCGCTCTATGAAAAACGAGAGCGTGATTTGCGCGCGCGGGCGTCGGATGCTACCGATGGAAAAATCGGTTACATCCACATTCAGGGCATGAGCACGCCCAGTCTTTTGGAATTTGAAAGAGAACTCTACGCCGCCGCCGAAGGGCGGGAGGCACTCATCATTGATGTGCGGGAAAACGGGGGAGGTTGGACGACGGACATGTTGCTGAGCATGCTCCAAGTGAACGACCATGCCTTCACGATTCCTCGCGGTGGGGGGGTCGGTTACCCGCAAGGCCGCCGGGTTTTTGGCACGTGGAACCAACCCATCATTGTGTTGTGCAATCAGAACTCTTATTCCAATGCTGAAATATTCTCTTGGGCCATCAAAACATTAAAGCGGGGCACTTTGGTTGGAATGCCAACCTATGGCGCGGTGATTTCTACAGGAGGTGTCACTCTTTTGGATGGCTCCTTCGTGCGGATGCCTTTTCGAGGCTGGTACGTGAATGACGCAAACCACACGAATATGGAACTAAATGGTTGCCCTCCAGATTATTTGGTGGAAGATCTTCCCGGCGATTTTGCAAAAGGCCTCGACCGTCAACTGGAAAAAGCCCTGCAAGTGGGCCTCGAACTCGTACAGTAGGGGACATGCTTTCCCCCTTCTTCACACAGAATGAAGAGTCTTTGGGCTTTCTTTCTCAGCTCGCAGAATTCATGGCGCCGGAAACCCTTTTGTCTTGGGAATTCTGGGCCATTTTGAGCGTCGTCTTGCTGGTGGCCGAAGTCATTACGGCGGGTTTTTTGGTAGGTGCCTTCGTTCCCGGTACCGCGTTAGCGACCTTGTTGGCCGCCCTCGGTTTGGGTATGGAAGCTCAGCTTTGGGGTTTTGTGGGCGGCACTTTGGTTGGTTTGTTTTTCTTGCGACCCATATGGGTCAAGAAGGCCCAAGCCGGAGGAGAGCCTTCCAATGTGGATGCTCTTGTAGGGCAGAAGGCTACCGTCACCGAGGCTATTACGGTGGGCGGTATAGGAAGAGTGCGCATTCGTTCGGAAGAATGGCGCGCTCATTCAGAAACACCCTTAGACGCGGGCGCCTTAGTGCGTGTAACTTGCGTCGAAGGAAACTCCGTCACCGTTGAATCTGCACAGTAGGAAATAATCATGGGTTTTATTGTTGGTACTTTTGTTGTTCTTGTCCTCGTCATTGCGGCGCTAGGACTAAAAATTGTAACCCAAGCCGAAGTCATGGTGGTGGAGCGTTTGGGGCGTTTCCATCGAACCTTGGTCCCAGGCCTTAACTTGATTATTCCTATGGTGGATAAGCCGCGGGCCATTCTTTGGCGAACACGCGTGACTAATTTAAAGGGACAGGATGTGGTAAGGGAAAAACACTCCCGCACCGTAGATATCAGGGAACAAGTGTTTGACTTCCCTAAGCAATCCGTCATCACGGCCGATAACGTAGTAATTGAAATTAACGGTTTGCTTTATTATCAAATCACAGACCCCAAGCGCGCGGTCTATGAAGTGGCTAACTTGCCCAACGCCATTGAGAAATTGGCGCAAACGACGTTAAGGAATATCATTGGTGAATTGGCCTTAGACCAGACTTTGACTTCCCGAGATGAAATCAACGCGCAAATGCGGACCGTGTTGGATGAGGCTACAGATAAATGGGGCGTCAAGGTAAACCGGGTAGAAATTCAAGACATTGAGCCGCCTCCTACAGTCCGAGAGGCAATGGAATTGCAGATGCGTGCAGAACGAGAGCGTCGGGCGGCAATTTTGGAAGCAGAAGGTGTGAAACAGTCAAAAATTCTCCGCGCCGAAGGAGAACGCGGTGCTCTGATTGCCCGTGCCGAAGGAGATCGGCAGAGCCATATCCTTCGGGCCGAAGGGGAGGCGCAATCCATTGCTGTGGTCGCTGCGGCACTCGAAAAGGAACACGTGAACCCGGCAGAATATCTCATTGCGGTGAAGTATTTGGCAACCTTGGGTGAGATCGGCACCGGTGAGGGCGGAGATAAAACGGTCTTTATGCCTTATGAAGCGAGCGGGGTTCTCGGCAGCCTCGGAAGTATTAAGGAAATGTTTTCTGCAGCAGGTGGGTCTTCCGTGTCGGCTGGGAATGGAGCTTTGGGTGGACTGACACCGCCTCCCCTTCCACCAGCGTAGACGCAGATTGAGTGACTGAAAAACCAGCCTTCATGACACGGAGCTTGTCGCTTCGATTCGGAAAGATGGACATCCTTAAGGGGGTGAACCTTCAAGTAGAGCAGGGGCAGGTTTACGGCTTGTTGGGCCGAAATGGTGCCGGGAAAACGACCACGTTGCGTTGCGCCTTAGGTTTTCAACCTTTTCGTAGCGGTAGCGCAGAAATTTTTGGTGTACCCGCCCAAGAACTTCATCTTGTTTCCCAGCAGCTTGGTGTCGCTTTAGACCCACCAGGAATGGATGACACCCTGACGGTCCGTCAAAATCTAGAGTTAGCCAGGATTCGGAGTGGCTTGCGCGCGGGACGTGGTGTGGACGAAGCTTTGGCGCTTGTCGGTCTTTCTCATCGGGCGGACAATGCGGGAGACAAGTTGTCTCACGGTCAATCTCGTCGTGCTGCGGTGGCGCGCGCACTTCTTGGTCGCCCCAGTTTATTGCTTTTGGACGAACCACTTTCTGGGTTAGACCCTGAAGGCGTGGAGGTTCTCCTTGCCCTATTCCGACGCCTCGCAGATGAAGAAGGCGTGACGGTTTTGCTCTCCAGTCATCATCTGCGCGAGGTCCAACATGTTTGTGACCGCGTCGGCATGATTGAACAAGGGGTGACGGTTTTGGAGGGTCGGGTGGATTCTCTTCTTCAAGAAGCAGGTGACGGCCTGCGCCTCGAGTGTAAGGACCTTGACCGCGCCGAAGCTCTTCTGGAAACCACAACCGGAGTGCGTGATGTGCAACGCCAAAAAGGGTCAGTCTTACGTGCACAAGTGGATTCTACGTTCGAAGCAAACCCATTGATCCACGCCCTGGTGCAGGCGGACGTCGGCCTTTCCGACTTCACGCGAGATCGCGCAAATTTGGTGGATGTTTTTCAACGAGCAGTCGCAAAGGCAGTGCAGGCATGACGGGTCTTTGGCGTTCTTTCTCCGCAGAGCTCTATCTCTTGCGCCAACGAAAGGGGTTCCGCATTGGAATCTTGTTGGTGGCCTTCGCAGCGATTCTTCGCATCGGGGTTGCACTTTTACTTTTCCGCCTCGGCGAGAGCGCTGGAAATGGAGGCCCCGAAGACCACGCTACTTGGAACTTCTGGCCACAATTGGCACACGGTGCGCGTACGGCTTTGTTCTTTGCAGAACTGCTTTTGCTCGGTTTGGTTGCGGGTGCTTTGCCCAGAGAAGTGGACAGTGGGGCCGCCCGGGACCCATTCAGCCGACGCATTTCTCGTTCGGCATTCATGACTTCCCGTATTCTCTCGAGTCTTTGTGTGGCTATTCTATTTTGGCTGGTTGCACTGGGTGCAGCCTGGCTGACGGCCTCGCTACTTTTTGAGGCCGGAGACATCATGGAAGGGGGAGATCTGTACTTAGAAGAGTCCGAAGTCACCGGGCCAATTTATGCGGCATTCTGGCACGCTTTACCGCCGATGCTTGCCCTTGCCACTTTGGCCACGCTTCTCTCGGCCGCACTTCGCCGAGGCGTGGTTGCCGCAGGCGTTTGCTTCGGACTTATTTTGCTTCCTGGGATTTTCCACGACACTTTGGGCTCTATCGCCCCTTGGTTTTTTGCAGATACTTTGGCCGGTTTTGGAGAAGATTCTTTCTTGGCGGAAGCGGCGGGATTTGCTTCGGCAATCGCCCAAGCCTACCCAGCAGATTTTGACGCTATCGTAGAAATTGGCTGGATTGCCTCATGGCCTGCTATTCTTTGTTTTGCATTGTTGGCCTTGCTCACCTTCCGCCGACGCCCTCTTTAATTCTTCAATGTTCCGGTTATTCCCCTGCTTGTTGCTGGGCATGACGCTTTCTTGCGCCATGCATCAAGACCCCTTGCCATTGCCAGAAGGCTTTGTAGCGCTTGAATCCGTGGTGATTGAGCCGTCAAAGCATGGCTGGATTGGGATTGAAGTGACCTATAACGATTCTCAGAGCCTAGAATCCTTGGATTATCAACCGGGGGTACGCATCGAATCGGTTGCTCCCATGGGGCCGGCTGCTGCGCCCGGTGTATTGCCGGGCGATATTTTATTGACCTTTGATGGAACTCCGGTCGATGACCCAGCACGTCTACAGGCTCTACTTGCACGTATTGATTCCGTCAGAGCCATACCTCTTGAAATCCAAAGAGGCTCTGAGGTCATGCATGCCGATGTGGTCGTACAGGTTCGTGGCGGTTCCCGTCCACAGACAAAATACTTCATGGACCGCTCATTATTACGTGTGGCGTTTGAAGACAGCACCGGGCGCGGTGCTTATCCCCGCGTAGCCTACCTAGCACCGGACAGCCCCTTTCATGACGCGGACGTCATGTTGGGGGATCGTATTTTATCTTTTCAAGGAAAAGACCCCGGGTCGGCCAAGGAATTAGTGCGGCGAATTCAAAAGGAGCTCACACCTGGTGCCGAAGCTACTTTTAGGATGAGCTCTTCCGAAGGAGAGGAGTGGACAGTAACGATTCATGCTTGGGCACCCGCGCGTGAATTGACACGCCTTGCTTTGTGGCCTCTTTTTCAGTGGTCTTGGAATCGTGTCGAGGGCAGAGAAAGTTTTGTAGTCGGCAACTTTTTCCTAGCGTCCCTTTTTCGAATGGATCAGGTTGGAAGTGTGACTCGGTGGTCTCTCTTGACGTTCTTTCAGTGGGAGACTGGGGAGGCGCGCCTCGAAGAGGTCGGCGGAAACTAATGCTTCTTTCTGCCTTTCTTTTGTTGTTGCCGCAACAGATTGGTCATGACCGCTATGTCATTGACCCGGCGGGAGAGATTATGGAATCTGCTTGGTTTGACTCCAATGCAAATGGAAGTACGGATTTGTGGTTGGCTGTGAAAGAAGACGGCCACCGTTTTATTCAATGCTATCAACAGGGGAAGCAGGGTGGATTTCCCGCGGACCCAACCGTGAATTTCCGCTTGTCGCCCGCGGTAGTGGCATGGGCTGTTGGCAATTTCTCTGACGCGGTGGACTTCCCCGGCGCGGATCTCATTTACACCACGCGAAATGCGGTTTACCTGCAGCCTTTTACAGGAAAGCGGCCGAAGAAAATCCATGAAGCAGAAATGCTACTGGACCTTCCCTCTTCTGACTTCGCCCCACTGTGGAGAGAGGTCGCGGATATGGATGGAGATGGCTTGGATGAAATTCTCCTGCCTACGCGTGAGGGCTTTCTCATTCTTCGCGGAGATGGCACGCTCGTCGGGGAAATCCCTATTTCCTTGACTGACGCCCGCCCTCCAGTGGCTTCGGCAGTTCTTTCGGAGGGAGTCACGGCAAAACTGGAAAGCCAGGACTTGTCCGATTTGTTTATACCGAATGTGGAGTTAGGTATTGTGGACCGACCTCCAGTTTTACATTCGGAGCAACTCTTGCCCATCCCTAGCTTTGTGGATTTGAATGGAGATCGTTTACTGGATATAAGTTGGTATCGTGATCGTTCTTTGCACCAGCATTTTTTCTCGAAGAACGCTGGGGTTACGGCAGAGGCGCAGCAGGTTCGAAATATTCCTCCAGAATCAGGGCGACGAGAAAAACATTTAGAGTGGGTGCAGGCTGGAGGTGGCCCGGCCGCAGACCTCTTGGTGATGCGCGTGAGCAAAGGCTTACAGCTGACCTCAGATTGGCAGATCCGGCTTTACTTTGATGCCGCACAACGCGCCCCCGATGCAGCGCCGGATTTCTTTCGGAAAGTAGAAGGGACCTTGGTCGTCCCTTATTTCGAAGATTTAAATGGAGACGGTCGAAAGGATGTCGGCCTTGCCTCTTGGGGAAGTTCCGGTCTCCTTTCTTTGAGTGAGCCGCACATCACATTTGATTTTTTGGTTTACTTGGCCGATCAAGAAGGTGGGTTTTCGAAACGAGCTCACATCCCTTTGTCTGTGGATTACCCTTTATCTGATTTAAAAACTTTTAGTTTGGCGCCGGCCATATCATTAGATTTAGACGGGGATGGCATGTTGGATTTACTTCGAAGCTCCGGGAAAGGCACGATAGAAGTTCTTCCGTTTGAAAAGTCTGAGACACTTTCACTCGGAAAGAAAAGTTTGGAGATCCCGGCGGATGTTTTGGGCTCCGTCGTGGAAGTCAAGGATTTAAATGCCGACGGCGTCGGTGATATCCTTGTGCGTCGCCTTGATAGTTGGGAAATATTTTTAACCTTTCGCCGATGATACTCCTCACATTTTTCTTGGCTTCTTTCTTGCAGGAGCCTGTTCAGATTCCAGGGGTGCCTAAGCATCTTGCAGTGGTGGACTTGGACGGAGATCAAAAAGGTGATTTGGTCCAGGTGCACGAGGGTCTCATCGTCCTTCTACGCGCAAAAGAATGTGAACCCTTGCGCATTCCAGGAACGGCGACACTTTGGGCCGTGGTGGATTGGAATCAAAATGGAGTCGAAGAACTTCTGATCTTAGAGGATGGAAAAACCCTCTTTCAGGTGATTCGCAAGGAGAATACATTGGTTTTGAGCGAGCCACTTTTAGAAAATCTTGCAGGCACGCCACCTCTCGGATTACATCCAGCTGACTTCATCTTGGATTTAGACGGAGATGGGTATTTGGACCTTTTGATTCCCGTCGGCGATCAGGTGCGTATCTGGCAAGGCGGTGCAGACGGAGTTACAAAAGGGCCATTGCTCCATGGTTTGGCACAATTAGAACTGCGTACGATGGAAATGGCTGGGGGCGGCATGCTGGCAGAGTACAAGCGGAGTTATTCTTTGCCTTATCCGCGTACGCAAGACGTGACGGGTGATGACCGATTGGATTTACTCCTTCATTCACAAGGCACGGTCAGACAGTACATTGCGCAGGCAGACGGTTTTCCTTCTTTGCCATCCACAGAGGTTGTCTTGGATGAATTTCGCCCTGAATTTCAAAGCGATGAGTTGGACTTCGGGAATTTGGCAAAATTATTAAAGTATGTTGTTGTGGATGAGTGGGCTGACATAAATCACGATGGCGCCACTGACTTGTTGATTTTAGGTGGAGGGAAAGTGCGTGTTTTCCTCGGTGACGAAGATGGCATTAACCTTGACTTGAAGATGCCCCCACTGAAGTTGGCCGGAAATCCATTCTATCTAACGACGTCTTATATTGATGAAGATGAGCACTTGGATTTGATATTAATGAGTGTGGAAGATGTGGGCGTCGGTCATTTAATTAAAGCGGCTTTGACCGGATTGAAAATCGAATTTCGGTTTATGGTTTTCAAAGGGAAGGGGGATGGGAAGTTTCAGCGCCGACTCTACAAAGAAAGAAAAGTGGTGCTTGAGTCCGGCCGTATCCAGGATGAAATCAAAAAAGGCAAGGATAGTCTTCAAGAACAACGAGAGTCTATTGTGCGCTTGGCCGACTTTGATGGAGATGGTGTTTCCACTGATATTGTTCTGCTTTCCCCCGATGGAATGCTATCAGTTTGGTTTGATATCGCGAAGAGCACAGGCCGCGTGGCTGAAATTGCGAACCAATTCCTTCGCGACGCTTTTGCGGATAGTGGGGAAATGGAAGTGGACCTGGGGACTTTGACATCTTGGGCCATGGGGCGGACGTCGGCGTTGGTTTCCTTAACACAGGGCCTCTCGCCAGATTGGTCCTATCAACTCCCCGACTCGTGGAAAAAGCCTCATGCCATGATCGTAAGAGACTTCTCGGGTGATGCCGCCGATGAGATCTTTGTGTTAAGACGGCCCCTGTCTCAGGATGATGGTACGACTTTGGCTTCTGAACTCAACGGCTGGATTTTGAGCCCAAACGCCAAATAACGTTTAGTCCGCCCGCATCCAAAAAGCCTTGAGATAGTGGCCTTCGGGAAAACTTAAACGGTAGGGGTGATCTGATCCTGCACCGGTTTCAGCTAAAATTTGGAGTGGCCGAAGTCGTGCCGCCCGTCGGAGTGTCTCTTGGAAATCAAGCTGCTGGAAAATTCCGGAACAGGAGCAGGTCAGCATAATTCCGCCGGGCACGACAAGGGGAATCGCCAGTTTATTGATGTCGTGATACTTGGCTTGCCCCTCTTCAAACTCGCGGCGCTTTCCAATGAACTTCGGAGGATCCACAATTACGACGTCATACAAGTTCCCGTTGGCCGCTTGCTGGCGCAAGAAGGAGAAAGCGTCGGCATGGCGGAACTTGACCTGTCGAAAACCGTTTAGGTTGGCATTGCGTTTCGCCTGGGCAATGGAAACTTCGTCAAGGTCCAGAGCAAGCACTTCATCGGCACCGCCTGCTGCAGCATTGAGTGCAAAGCCACCGGTGTAAGTGCAAATATCAAGCACGCGGACGGTGCGCCCTTGATTTTTAAGATTCCGAACCAATTCTTGGACTCGTTTCCGATTATCTCTCTGGTCACAAAAGAAACCCGTTTTGTGACTTGCTTTCATGTCGAGCTCCCAGCGAATGCCATGCTCTTCGATATGCAATCGGTCCGGAAATCCCGGGGAGACTTTTTGGAAAACGCTTTCACCCTCTGCTTGCGCCGACGCCTTATCCATGACCAAGCGGTGTCGTGATGTGCCTAAGACCTCATGTAAGACGGGGTGAATGACGTCCCAGATTTTTTCCACCGATGTCGTGTAGGCTTCTGCGCAAAGAGTGTCTCCGTAGCGATCTACTACCAAGCCAGGGAAGTCGTCGGCTTCTGCATGAATTACGCGAAAAGCGTCATTCGGAATTTCCGGATCGTTGAGCCGACGTTCTGCAGCAAGGCGGGCTCGGTCTTCAAACCAATCTTGACTAGGGACTTCTTCTCCGCGTCTTAGGATTCTTGCCGAAATCAGAGACTTGCTATGCCACAAGGCCCAGCCGATGTGGTGTTCATCACGGCTTTTGACGGCCACAATGTCCCCAGAACTCAGACCAGGAGAATGAGAATGAATGTCTTTTTTGAAAATACGCGGGCCGCGCAAGCGATCTTGCAGGCGGACCCAGCCTTCGGGAGAGGTGGGAAAGTTCATGAGGAGCGGCGGCGACGTTGCGGTTGTTTTTCTTTTTGGACTTCTAGGTATTTGACAATCCTACTGGCAACATTTTTACCCGTTACCGTTTCAATTCCAGCCAAACCCGGAGAGGAGTTGACCTCAAGAACAAGGGGACCACGTTCCGAGCGAATTAAGTCTACCCCGGCAACGGCAAGACCCATAACGCGCGCAGCCCTTAAAGCTATGCGCCGCTCTTCCTTGGAAAGTTCAAGGGGCTTAGCCGTGCCACCGAGGTGAAGGTTGGCGCGGAATTCGCCGGGCGCGGCTTTGCGTTCCATGGCGCCGACAATGCCTTGTCCTACAACAAAGGCGCGGATATCACATCCTGCCGCTTCTTTGATGTACTCCTGCACCAAAATATTGGCGTCGAGTTGTCGGAATGCCGTAATGACAGATTCCGCGGCCTTTTTTGTTTCCGCCATGACGACTCCCTTGCCTTGTGTGCCTTCCAGTAACTTGATGACTACGGGAGTTCCTCCGACGGTTTTGAGGAGCGCGTTGATGTCTCGGATGTCATGCGCAAACCCCGTTAGCGGAGTCTCCACACCTTCTTGGGAAAGGAGTTGCAGGCATCGCAGTTTGTCACGGGATCGGTTAATGGCATCGGATAGATTAGCCGTCAAGATCCCGGCTGCTTCAAATTGACGGACGACCGCCGTTCCATAAAAAGTATAAGACGCACCAATGCGTGGAATGATGGCGTCGGCTTCTACGGGTTCTCCTTGATGGAAGACGCGGGGGCGACCCGAGGCAATGTCCATGGTGCAACGCAAATAATCTCGTACATCGACTTCGTGGTTAGCTTGTTCGCACGCCTCAACCAAACGACGGGTGGAGTAGCATTGAGGATTCCTAGAGAGGATGGCAATTTTCATGAGACCGGAGTTTCTGGAGCGTTGCAATAGGATGCACCGGGGTTGACGAGGAAGCGTCGGGCAATACTGTTGCGACCTAAGAGCATCGGGAATTCCATCATTCGGCGAGAGGTCAGTGTGATTTCTGTTCGCCAGCATCGGCCTCCGACGCAAATACGCGTTCGAATGACGGGGCGCTCTTCGGATTCCCCGCTGGAACTTCGCACCGTACGAAACTCCATGAGTTGGGCTTCGGCCATTTGGAATTCACGGTTTCCTTTGAGGCCATAGTGCAGGCGAAAGCGTGCATATTCCATCCCGTTTCTGTCAATCACGCGGACATGGGTTGCATACAAAGCCGATGTGCGTGCACCGGTGTCTACTTTTGCGCGAATCCTTTGGATACCGAGCTCTGGCAAAGACAGCCATTCTCGCCAGCCAAGAGTCGGGAGGACTTTGGGTTTGCGAGGTTTTCGGGGTGAAGGGCTCATAAAGCCCGAAGATTCTACTTGGTACTTGGCCGCGCTAGGAGAAAGTCATCGCCGCCGCCTTGGCGTAACTGAACTTTCTGGTTTCCACCCGAAGTAGCCTGGACTTCATCTCGAATGAAATCAAGGAGTTTGATGATGCGCACTTCCCCATTCTCCGCCGCTTCACCACGCAGGCCCTTCAGCATAGCCGCCGTAAATAAGCCATTGCCGTCAGCCTCTTGTGCAGCTCCCGTGGAACCGGCCGCCGAAATAACGAAGGTGCCATTCCCTAAACGGAAGGTCGAAGTAAAGGGGGAAATGGAAATACCACCTCGGTTTCCCGCCGTTGGTCGCCCGCTTTGGCAAGTGTCCAAGAGGAGGAGGGAGCGTTCCGAATAAAGTTTATCCCAAGTGACCATTTTTTCTAAATCTGTGTAAGTCACGCCTTGTGCGTACTGCTCTTCGGTTGCCGAAGGAGTGAGGAAGAAATATTCCTCGTGTTGATTGACTCCATGGCCGGCAACAAAAACAATGATGGAGTCATTTCGTTTCGCAAGAGTCAGGAATTCATGGCGTAACGTGTTGATTGATTGCGTAGAAACCTCTTCATTCCGTAGGCTTCGTACGTGAACTTTTTCGTAGAGCCGACCTTTTTGACTTTTGAAAAAAGTTTCGATGTCATCCCCATCTTTTGAAGCAAATTTGAGGTCCATGGAATCTTCGTCATAGTCCTCTACGCAAAGCGTGACGAGGTAAAGGTCGGGACGAGCGGTCACCGCGCTTGGGGTTTTTAGTGCTGTGTCATTACCCCGGATTTTTTCGCCTCCGATACTGGGGGGGAGTAGACCGAACCAAAGCGCTGCAATGGCCGCTGATCCAGCCCATGCCAATGCCCATTTGTTAGGCTTTGCGGAAGTATTTTGAGCAAAGTTCTGTAAATCGTTCGCAAATTCAGCCATGCTGGAATAGCGGTTGTCCGGGCTTTTCTGCGTTGCCCGGATGACCACCGACCTAAGCTTTTTTGGCACTGCTTGGAAGGACGGATGTGCTTCCAAGCTTTCCGTCATCACTTTTTGAAGAATCGCGGAAGTGGTGGAGCCTTGGAAAGGTCGAACGCCGGTGAGGACCTCGAACAAAGTTGCGCCTAAAGAAAAAATATCTGTGCGGAAATCAAGGGAAGCCCGGTCCGCCGACGCTTGTTCCGGACTCATGTGGTAGGGCCGAAGCTTCACTTTCCCTTTGGGCTTTGCGTCCGGGTGATCGGTCCCTTCAAGTTGAGTCATTCCAATGACCGTTTGGCCGCTGGGTTGTTCCCAGTTTTCCATGTCACGGACCAAGGCCAAGTCAAAGCTCGTAACTTTGGGGAAGTGTTCGGCGGTTAACAGGATGTTTTTTGGACAAATATTTCGGTGCACAATCCCCGCTTGATGGGCTTGTTCCAATCCGTCGGCGATGGAAGCAAATGTTTTCCCAATCCATTCTATTGTGAGTTTGTCCCTTTTCTTTGACGGCGGATTTTCCTGGAGCCACGTGGAAAGGGACGTGCTGCCGGGAATAAGTTCCGTGGAAATCCAAACTTTTCCCTGATCTTCTCCCGAGCCATAGACAGGCAAGAGCGCAGGATGCTGCATCCGTGCTGCTGCCTTGGCTTGCCGAGAGAATGCTTCCACACATTTAGGGTCCTTTACCAACTCTTCATCCAGTATTTTCAAGGCCACGGTGCGGCCGAGCCGAAGGTCGTCGGCCTCCCAGGTGGCGCCGTGGGGACCCGCGCCAAGTCTCCGGCGTAAACGGAAGTCGCCCACGGCTCGCGGAGAGCCTGGGTTGGCGCCGTTGGCGGGAGGAGGAGTCATGTTTTGAAGTCTACCTCTGAATTAAGGGGTTTCGCCAAGAAGGTCTTTCGCTTTTTCTTCCTTCCAACCAACACGGCGGTACAGGATATTTCCGTCCTGACGAATGAGATAGTTCGTGGGGCAGTAGCGAACGTGGAATGCCTGTGAGACAGCCCCATTTTTTTGCATGATGGTTTGAACAGGAAAGAGAGTGGGAAGGAGGAGCGTAAGCCGTATGTGGCAAAATAGCTGACCTACTCTGGTTTGTCATTGTCCTGTAGGCGGAGCTCGGCACGCACATCCACGGGGCCGCGGTACAAGCACTCCACGGCTTCGGCGCAGGTCTCCGAGAAGTCAGGGGTGGATTCTTGGCTGACGTTTTGCAAATGACGCAAGTACTGCACCACCATGCGCGCGGTCCGCACGAAATCACCCGGTGCGGCATTGGTGAAGTCACCGAGTTCTCTCCACGGCGTTCCTTTTGCATATTCAAAAACGGCGGGAACCATGCCCTCATCTATATTCCGGAACGAGGCCGCCAGTCCATGTGAAACTTCGGTTTCTGCAACGGCATCTAAAATGTGGGACGCTCGCCGAAGGAGCCCGCGCATGGGCCGTAAAGCATTCTGGCAATATTCTTCTCGCCGACGGCTTTCATGAACGACGGCGGCGACCAGCCCGCAAAGTGCCGGAGCTTCCGCCTCTTGCAGTACGCCGTCATAAAGAAGTTCCGTAAGCTCGACTTCAAGCCCGTGTAGTTTTTGGCAAGTACGACCTCGGGCAAGAACTTCTTTTTCTCCTGTAATGTAGCCCATGGATTCCAAAAAGGCATAACGTTTTTTTAGAACAGACTGCGTTTTCATGCGGTTAATCTCTTCGCGTTTTTTAGAGTGCTCCTTTGCTTGAAATGCAGCAAAGCTTTTCCCCCAGGCTTCCATGGCGGCTTCCTGCCCAGCAAGGCCATGCAAGTGGACCAGAGTGGCATAATCCAAATGGAAACGAGAAATAATCGGCTCTACTTTTCCTGATTGAATCCGGTGTATGGGTGCTTCTAAGACATCATCCATTTCTAAAATGGAATAAACTAATCCTTCTTTGTCCATCCCTAAGCGCCCTGCACGACCGGCCATCTGCAGGAAATCACGCGTTTTCATATAGTCAAAGTCAACACCGTCGAATTTTGTGAGAGAATCAAAAATAACTGCCCGCGCAGGCATATTAATACCTAATGCAAACGTCTCTGTGGTGAATAGGATTTTGATCAGTCCTTCGGCAAACATGCGCTCCACCATTTCTTTGTGCAATGGAAGCATGCCGGCGTGGTGTGCGGCAACGCCACGGAGGACCATGTGTTTCAACTCAGCGATGGCCCCCGACTTGTCTTGAAATTGAAACTCTTTCTTCCCTTCCTCCCAGACTTTTCGCGCACGAACTTCCTCTTTTTCGTGGAGGAGGCGGCGCCGACTGGCTCTTTGTGATTTCTGTTCACACAGTTTGCGAGAAAAGCAAAAGTACAAGATAGGAACCTGCTTTTTCTTAATGAGTTCGTCTACCAGCGGCTTGTCATCTCTCTTTTTAAATTGTGGGTTGCGCCGCTGCGAAAGGAAGTTTTTCCGAATGGGCTTAAGGCGAGAAGGTGGAAAAATACCCGCCTTTGGGTGGTATAGAAATTGTTTGAGTGGAACCGGCCTTTTCGTTTCTTGAACAAGTTCCACCGGCCGGTTTCGTACGCGCTCCAGCCAAGCGGCAAACTGTCCTAAGTTGTCAATTGTTGCGGATAAAGCCACAACCACAATCTCTTCCGGTAAAAACATCAACGTTTCTTCCCAGACCGACCCTCGTTCCGGATCGTCCATGTAGTGCACTTCATCAAAAACGACACAACCTACATCCTTTAATTTCCCCGGATCTTCAAAGAGTGTATTACGTAAAATTTCCGTCGTCATGACCAATACCTTGGCATGGGGATTCACCGTGACATCTCCCGTCATCAATCCAGCATCTCCAATCGCAGGGTCGGCGCGGAAGTCGCGGAATTTCTGATTGGAGAGTGCCTTGATGGGGGCGGTGTAAATGCTTCGCATCCCCAATTTCATGGCCCGGTGAATGGCGTACTCCGCAACCAGCGTTTTCCCTGCGCCCGTGGGAGCGGCGACCAAGATGTTTTTCTCGGTGTCCAGGGCCCGCGCTGCTTTCCTCTGAAAAGTGGATAGGGTAAATCCTTTAAAGGTCGTCGGCTCTGGAGAATGCATGGGCAAAGTGTGCCTAGTATGAGGTCCACATACAAGATAGAACAAGGGGAATGAACGCGCGCGCCATCCTCCTCTGTGTCTTGCTGGCTTTGGTTGCGGCTGTTTCCTGGTGGGGCTTGCAGGCTCCTCTTCGCGCGGCGGACCAGCCTCGATCTTTAGCCAAGTGGCAGCATGGCACTTTGGCATTTCCCATTTCCCAACCATGGCATGATGAATTGGCCGAAGTTCTAAAAACAGCGCCACTTTTGGCCTTGACGGACCCCAACGCGCCAACCATCGTCCGTCATCTCTTGAAACAAGTGACTTGGATGGATCCAAAATCGGTCAAGGTAGACATAGCATTTCCGAAAGGGTTGCGGATTCGTTATCAACCCCGTTGGCCTATTCTTCGTGTCTTGCCTCCCGAAGGCGCCCCGGTTTATCTTTCCGTAGATGCCACCCTTCTACCCCCGGGCGTTCAGGGCGCACTCCACGAACATGTTTTAGATCTTCCCCTAGACCCGGGCATTTCTCTTCCCGCTCCAGGCCGACGCCTTGCCAACGCGCTAGTGCAAGAGGGGATTCGGATGCACGTGGATGCTTTGAAGGTTCAAGAAGTGACCGGCTTGAAGGTGTTGCGCTTGGAGAGGCAAGAGGGGTATCCGGTGAGCGCAAAAGAGATTCCTCCTGCAATGACGATAGTTTTGGCCGACGGCACCCAACTCTTCTGGGGTCGCTCTTCGCTAACGCGGGACCCTTTAGGGAATACATTTGTCGTGAAAATGGGGATTTTGGGCAGTATTGTGCGGCAATATCCTGGGCTGGCCTCCATCTCGAGGGTTTACTTGGACCGCCTTCCGATTCGGATTTTGGATTCAAAAGGAGCGCCCCTTCCTTTTCAAGACGGGGTTTTGCTCCATGTCCCTAAGGATTGATTGCCTTATAGGGCTTTCTCTTGCCCTAGCCTCGGCATACCGCTAGAATGCCACGCCCCATTTTCAGGGGTTCCCGCAAGAAAAATGCGTCCTTCAACATCCCATAACAACGCCCAAACCCAGGATCGTGCGTGGCTTCTCGCCGACGCCGACGGCAAAGTCCTTGGTCGTTTGGCTCGTGACATTGCCTACGTCCTTCAAGGGAAGCACAAACCCACGGTTTCTGAGCACTATGACTGCGGAGATTCCGTAGTTGTCGTGAATTGTGAAAAGGTTGCTGTGACTGGTCGCAAGGCCGAAGACAAGCAATACGTGCATTACACGGGATACCCCGGTGGTCGTCGGGAAATCCCTTACGCCACCGTCAAAGGAAAGCATCCAGAGCGCCTTCTTCAAAAGGCGGTTGAGCGGATGTTGCCAAAGACCAAGCTTGGTCGGCAAATGAGGAAGAACCTTTTTGTTTACGCCGGCGGAGAGCATCCTCACGCCGCTCAGCAACCGGCCCCTTTGCCGGATCTTAGCTAATTCTATGGAAGAAAACACGCAAGCACCCGCAGAGACTGCGGATACCGCCATGGCAGAAGCCGTGGCAGAAGCACTGGGTACCAATGCTGGCACAACGTCTGAATCTGGGGAAGAAGAGACCGTGGAAGCGGTCGTGGACCCGACTGGCCGTTTAGACAATCCGGGAGAATCCCATTACCACTGGGGCACGGGGCGCCGGAAAGAATCCGTCGCGCGCGTTCGGGTTCGCCCAGGAGCTGGTGTTTTTCAGGTCAATGGGAAAGACATGACGGTGTATTTCACCCGTCTTCTCGACCACGGCATGGCTACGGGACCTCTCACCACCCTGAAGGTGGGGAAAAAGGTCGATGTCTTCGTCAATACACATGGGGGTGGAGTCACCGGACAAGCTGGTGCAGTCCGCATGGGTCTTGGTCGTGCACTTATGGCGCTCTACCCCGATGCCGAACAACTTATTCGGTCCGCAGGTCACCTTTCCCGTGACTCACGCATGGTAGAGCGGAAGAAATACGGTCGCCACGGGGCTCGTCGCGGTCATCAGTGGGGCAAGCGCTAATCTCGTTTTCCTCGTTTTCCAGGACCGTCGAATTATTTCGACGGTCCTCTTTTCTTTCTACCCCTCGAAGTCGTTAGAATTCAAAGACCATGGCAGGACATTCTCATTGGGCCAACATCCAGCGCAAAAAGTCAAAGGTTGACGCGAAGCGCGGGAAAGTTTTTTCAAAGTGGGCCAAGCTCATCATGGCGGCGGCTCGCACAGGAGGGAGTGACCCAGCGATGAACTTGCCTCTTCGCTATGCCATTGAGCGGGCGAAGGCAGACAATATGCCGAACGACTCCATTGACCGGGCGGTGAAAAAGGGTGCGGGTAAGTTAGATGGTCCACCCCCGGAAGAAGTGACTTATGAGGCGTATGCCCCAGGTGGCGTTGCCATTTTGATTGAGGCTTTGACGGATAACCGGAACCGTACTGCTCCAAATTTGCGGACAGCTTTGACCAAGAAAGGGGGCAGCATGGCTAATTCTGGTTCGGTGGCATGGATGTTCAAACGGAAGTCTGTATTCGTTCTAGAGAGAGGCGGGGTGGATGAAGAGGATTTAATGGAAGTGGCTTTAGAGAACGGTGCGGAGGACATCACTACGCATGAAACTGAGATTTTTGGTGTTGAAGGAGACCCCGCCTCCTTTATTCAATTGAAAGAGGCTTTTGACGCCAAAGGTTGGACTTTAGTAGATGCAAGCCTTCAGTACATTCCGGATACCATGGTTGCATTACCGATGGAGCAAGAAGATAAATTTCAAGCACTCATCGACGCCATTGAAGATGACGAAGATGTACAAGGTGTTCATCACAACGCAGAATTCCCATCCGCATGAAACGAAGCCTTACTGTTTTTTCCGCCGACGCCGATATCGTCACCGCCTGTCAAAAAGCTGCTGCCTTGGTTCCGGAGGCCATCGGTGATGTTCAGGTGAGCGCCTCTCTGATGGAACTTGCCGAGCAAACGGTGGATGGCCTCGTCGTGGTGGACCCTGCCGTTTTTGCGCCGCTTAGTGTGCAGGAGTGGAGCTTGGAGTTTCTCCGCAACCACCGCGCTCTTCTTTTTCTTCTCACACAAGGAGATCTGGCCGACGCCGACGGCCTTGCTCGTTTTGTTGGTGCTCAGGGTGCGGTGTCTCTTCCTATTCAGCCAGAGGCATTAGCAGACTTGCTTGCATCTCCCTTTGGTGCCCCGTGTTCCGTAAAGCCAGCGCCTGCGCCGTCGGTGGACGCAGAGACTTTAGGGAAAAGCTTAACTGCCATGCTGGGGAATCGTATCGATGAGGATCGAGAAGTATTCTTGCGTCATATTACCGATGCTGAGACGGGTCTCTTTGCCTCTGATTATTGGGAGCATCGTTTGGATGAAGAATTTAAACGCTCCAACCGTTTTCGCTTTCCTTTGGGTTTGGTTGCTTTTTCCATGGACGGAGAAGTCGCTGACGCGCGCGCTTTAGAAGTTGCTAGCGTTATTCTCTTGGACACTCGGGACGTGGATGTTGCAGCACGTTGGGATCACCGAACTTTTGTGGCTCTCTTGCCGCATACTGGACCCGCCGGCGTAGCGCTTTTCGCGGAGCGTGTTACACAGGGCTTGAAGAAGCTTGGCTTGAAGGATTTGATGAGTGAAACCGTGGAGTGGGAAGCCTCAGTGGGGGTTTGCCCGGACGCATCGTTGGTCTCGGCGCAAGCATTCTTGCAGAGTGTCTTGCCGCAGCCCGCTTAGTTTTCAGCGTCCTCAGCTGAGAGGATGTCCGCAATTTTCCATTCTGTGCCCACTTCAAATCGGGTGAGGGCATCACCTTCTGGAGCACCACGCACCCCGGAATCTTGGATTTCTGCACGAAGGCTACGCCCTTCCAAGTGCACATAATGTCCTGGAGCTTGCGGAAGGAAATTCCCAATGCGGCGGCCATCGGCGGCCTCTAGGTCATAGTAATACTGAGCAGTCATCACAAGACCGAGGTACGGAACGCCGTCGTGAGACCACCAGAGTAAGGTGCCTTCGGGATGCTCTTTTTGGGTGTGGAGTTGCAAGTCAAAGGCATGCTTTTGAGCTTGGCCGAGGTCTTTGAGGAGCGTGGGGCGGGCAAGGAGGTAGGCGTCCAAAGTTGCTCCGTGCTTTTTCTTGAGGGATTCGCTGAAACAAAGATATTCCGCAGAGGCGTTATTCGTGGCAATGGCGGCAAGGAAACTGCGGGCGCCGTCAGTTGGAGTACGAAATGTGGGACGCTCTGCAAGAGCCAAGGCTTCGGGGGGAAGTCCAGCACAAGAAAGGAGGCCAAGCAAAAGAAGACAGGCCGTAGGCAGGGAATGGGGGGACACATCCGTATATTGGGGAGTTCCTGATGCTCGGGCAACCTTTCCTCCGTTTGTTTCCTCTCCTTTTTGCTGCTTTAGCCTGTGGTAGGTCGACTTCGTCGGATGGATTGCACTTTTCTGTCTTGAAGCAAGATTTAGGTTCCTTGGTCGCTGGAGAGCTGAAAACTGTGACTTTCCCGTTTTCTGTTATGGGGCAGGCGGTTCGTTTGGATGCCTCCGACGGGAGCTGTGGGTGTTTGGAAACGCGGATTGTGGTCCACGGCTCCACAGTTTCTTGGGGTGAGACACTTCCGGTGGGGACGCAAGGTGTCATTGAGGTGGATTGGGACACCGCCGGTTTCCGTGGAATGAAGCATTCCACGGTGGTCCTCCAAGGGAATGGTCCAGGCCTTCCGCAAACACTGGCCTTTGATGGAGATCTTCAGCCATGGTTTCAGTCGACGCCTCAAGTTCTTCGGATGGGCGTGATGACGGAGGAAACTGAGGCTGAGTTTTTGGTGCGCGTATCTGCTCCGGAACCCTTTCGTTTACTCAAGTTGCGTGCATCGGCACCCCCTTTGGAAGTGCGTGGATTGCCTAACTTGGTCTCGTCCACCGAGCAAAATTTCCGTGTGGTGCTCCCGGTTGATGCTTCCGAAGAGGGGCTTCACCATGTATTTCTGTCCTTTGAGACAGACCAGAAGTACCGATTTTTGCTTCCTGTGGAGTGGGAAACGTCAGGGTTAACCTGGATTCGCCCTCGCAAATTGCTTCTGGGGGTAATTCAGCCTGGAATTTCGGCGCAAACGTCTGTGGAGGTCGGAGTTAGAGAGGGAAGGATGAAAAAGCCCGAAATCAAGGTGGAAGGCATTTCCGGTGCGACTGCCGATTGCGTAACCTTAGAGGAGCAAAGTCGTTACCTCATACGGTTGCAACTCCTAGAAAACCCAGAGCCTGGCCCATTTTCCGGCAAACTGCAGGTGCGCTTCCTTTGGACGCGCCGCGGCAAGACGGTTGAAGTGGAAAAGGAAGTCTCAATTTACGGCCTGGTTCGTAGTCATTCTGAATGAAAACCTTCCTTCTCCTTCTTTCGTTTACGCTGGTTGCTTGTAGCCAGGGTGATTCTAATTCTGACTCTCATCTCTTGCCGGCTTCCACAGAGGGCCCTGTTTCTGTGATGGACGGCTTTGACGCGGCAGACCCAGAGGGGTCGTTTCAGACGCTTGCTGCAGGCGTTTCGGATAGCAAAGTCATTTTCGAAACCTACGATATGGATCTCAAAGAAGTGTACCAAGATGAAAAAATTCCTCTTGCTTTTCCGTTTCAGGTAGATGGGAACGACCCGGTTCTTATTACCGGCTTAGAATCTTCTTGCGGTTGCACTGACGTATTTATTGAGGTTGAAGGGAAACCTTATGTTTTGAACGATTCCATTCCGGCTGGCACAAAGGGTATAGTTCGTGCCACGTTTACTTCGGCAAAGTATAGAAAAGATAAAAACTCCGTCATTACTTTGCGGGGCAATGCTGCGAACTTTCCAGAGAAGCTCACCTTGCATGCTTTTGTCCGTCCGGTTTTCGAATATGAACCTTCTCAATTGCGCTTTGGGGATGTCATGAGTGGGGACCTTCAAGCCGAAGCGCCTTCTTTGACCGTGAGTGTGGTTGCTCGAGAGCCTTTCGAGGTCCTCCATTGGAAGCGCCTTCCAGAGGGCGTTACCATTCAGGATACGGGTCGGGTGGAAACGGGTGCAAATGGCACGGAACAACACCGATGGTTTGAGGTTACTCTTGGAAAAGATTTAAACCCCGGCGTCCTTTATCAAAGTGCTATCGCCACGACTTCCTTGGGGAATACTCTGGAAGTCGTCCTTCACGCCAATGTCCTCGGTCCTGTTAAATACTACCCAGAGCAACGGCTTTGGTTTGGCACAGTGAATCAAGGGCAGACGCCGGTCCGCGTGCTGAAAGTCGTGGCGACTTTAGACGACAAACCTTTAGTTCTTCCAGAGGTGAGTTTTGAAGGCGCTGAAGTTTTTAGCCTTGTTCTTGCTGAGAAGAAGCCCGGAAAAGAGTTCGTGGTTCGTGTCAAGCTTTCCACGGATGCACCGCTTGGTCGCCATGGCGGAAAACTGAAACTTCATTATCCGGAGGGTTCGGGTTTGGACGACCACGAAATCCTTGTTTCTGCCATCGTCCGCTCTGCCACTTGAGAGATTCGCTCGGCCAACTCCTGCTGAAGCAAGGTGTCCTCACGGAGGAGCAACTTCGAAGCGCTCTTGCTGTGCAGCAGACAAGGTCTTTACCTTTGGGGAAGATATTGTTGGAGCAAGGAGCTTGTGAAGAACTCCCTATTTCAAAAGCTTTGGCAAAACAGGCGCGAATGCCATTTGTGAACTTGGCCGGGAAGACGCCGCCAGAGCGAATGACAGACCGTTTGGATGCCAGTGCCGCATGGGAGCTCGAGGCGATTCCGGTTGCAGAAAAAGGAGAGAGCACAGTGGTTGCCGTGGCAGATCCGGAGAAAGTGGTCATTTTAGACACACTTACTTTTTTATTGGATGGAGAAGTTATTTTAGCCCTTACAACGCCGACGGCTTTGCGCGAAGCCATGGAAAAGGTGTACGGTCAGCCAAATACTGAGAAAGATGCAGGCGTGGAGGCCTTCGAGTCCACGGAGGAATCACCGGTTGTCCGTTTGGTAAACCGAATGTTTGAAGAAGCTGTGGAGGCGCGGGCCAGTGATATTCATATTGAACCGTTTGATAATCGCGTGCGGATTCGGATTCGCGTGGATGGCACACTTTTACTTTCTGCAGAACACCCAAAGGATTTGCACCCGGCAATTTTGTCGCACATTAAGGTGAATGCAAATTTGGACATTGCCGAAAAACGAAAGCCGCAGGATGGAAGAATTGAACATCGTGCGGGTGGCAGAGAACTGGATGTTCGTGTTTCCGTTGTGCCCACAAACCATGGAGAGTCCGTCGTGATGCGCCTTTTGGACCGCGAGGCGAACCTCCTTTCTCTTTCGGACCTGGGCATGGGTGAAGAGACATTGGCCTGGTTTCAAGAGGTCATTGACCGTCCCAATGGAATCTTTTTAGTAACCGGTCCGACGGGGTCGGGGAAAACCACCACCCTTTACGCAGCTCTGCAAACGTTGAATCAGCCCAGTCGGAAAATCCTGACGGTCGAAGACCCCGTGGAGTATCGCATTAAGGGCATCAATCAAGTGCAAGTTCAACCCAAGATTGGCTTGGAGTTCTCGAAAGTACTTCGTGCATTTTTACGCCAAGCTCCAAACATTGTTTTGGTGGGAGAAATCAGAGATCGAGAAACAGCTGAGGTTGCCATTCAGGCTTCCTTGACTGGGCATCTTGTTTTCTCCACGGTCCACACCAATGACGCCCCTAGTGCTATTACACGGTTGTTGGACATGGGCGTTCCTCCTTACTTGGTCGCAACATCTTTGCAGGGTGTCTTAGCTCAAAGGCTTTTGCGTCGGCTTTGCCCAAATTGTTCCGTGACAGAAGAGGCTACAGCCCTTGAGAAAGAGGTGTTACAGGTGGAGGGGGACTTAAAGCTCGGTCACCCGCGGGGGTGTTCCGCATGCAACAGGACAGGCTTCCGAGGTCGTGTCGGCGGTTTCGAGAGCTTGAGTATGAATGATGCCATGCGCGAAGCATTATTTCATTCCAAAGATGCTTCGGAGTTTCACCGCATTGCTCGAAACTCAGGTGCTTGGTCCCCGATTGCCGATGACGTGAAGCAAAAAGTGTTGAGCGGGCAGACCACTTGTTCTGAAATGCTACGCGTGACGCAAGTCGTGAATCAATCGGAATCCGCGTCCTCCGAAACGGCTTCCCTTGAACCCTCCACCCCGGAGAATCCTGAATGAGTTCTGTTCCTGAATTACTGCAGCCCTGGCTTCGTCTAGTAGCCGCCTCTGATGCGTCTGACCTCCATATTGGAGTAGGTCGACCTCCTTCAAAAAGGAATTCAGGGGAACTTGTTCCTCTTGCAGAAGACGTTTTGTCCACCGAGGTTCTTGACAAACTCTGTGTAGAACTTTGTCCGGAACACAAATTCCAAGAATTGAAAGAAGTCGGCGGTACAGACTTTTCTTTTGACTTTGATGGAGATCGTTATCGCGCAAGTGTTTTTCGTCAAAAAGGGTCGTTGGCTATGGTCCTGCGCCGCATTCCCGAGAATAGACTTTCCTTTGATGAAATTGGTGCGCCACAAGTTCTTCGTGCGCTTGCACGACTTCCTCGTGGAATGATCTTAGTCACAGGTCCAACGGGCAGTGGAAAGACGACGACTTTGGCGGCGATGATTCATGAAATTAATCTATCGCGTGCATGCCATATCATGACTTTGGAGGATCCCATTGAGTTTTATCATCAATCTGAAAAGGCCGTGGTGAATCAACGGGAAGTCGGTGAGGACGTCTCCTCTTTCTCCGAAGCCCTGCGCCGCGTTCTCCGTCAGGACCCCGATGTCATTATGTTGGGGGAAATGAGAGATTTAGAGACGACGTCGGCGGCCATTTCTGCTGCGGAAACGGGCCACCTAGTAATGGGGACTTTGCATACGACAGGAGCCGCGCGCACCGTGGATCGCATTATTGACCAGTATCCAGAAAATCAGCAGGAACAGGTCCGTGCGCAATTAGCGGTGTCCTTGCAAGCAGTGGTGTCTCAGGTCTTATTGCCTCGAAAAGATGGAAATGGTCGGATTGCCGCATTTGAAGTGATGGTGAGAAACTCTGCCATTGAAAATCACATTCGTAAAGGAGAGACCTTCAAGATTGCCTCCGTCTTGCAAACCCAACGCCGGTTGGGGATGCAACTTTTGGATGACCACCTCTTGGAATTGGTTCAAGAGGGAACGATTACTCGGGAAGTTGCCATGGACGCTGCACAACTTCCTTCCGACTTCGCTATGAGACTTGGAGGTTGATGCCAGTACCTGATTCTCGTCAGCTTGGTGCCATTCTGATTGATATCGGTGTGTTGCGCCAGGGCCAGTTACAGGCAGTTCTTGCAGAGCAACGCCGCTCTGGCGGGAAGTTGGGTACGTTATTGCTGGATAGAGAAGCCGTGAGTGCGGTGGATTTGGCTCATGCATTGGCTATACAAAAGGGCTTGGATTTTCTGCCGGATGAATCCTTGGTCCCAGAAGCGGAGGCTTTGGGGCTTCTTGACGCGGGTACGGCACGTGCTTTTGGAGCTTTGCCCTTGGGCTTGTCGGAAGGGCACCTCCGCGTTGCCGTCGGCGACCCGGATGTTTTGCCGTTATTAGGAGACCTAGAAAGTCTTACAGGTTACCCCGTCATTGCCGTGATGGCCAGTGAAGCAGGTTTGGCACAAGCGGTAGAAAAGGCCTATGAGGCAAAAGCCAAGGAAGTGGCTTCCGAGCAGTCAGATGCTGCGGAAGCGGCACCCATTGTCCGACTTTTAGAATCATTGCTAATGCGTGCTGTGCGCGACGGCGCGGCCGACATTCATTTTGAACCTTATCATGGAGACTTCCGAATTCGCATGCGAGTCGACGGTGTTCTTTATGAAGTGGATCCGCCTCCAGCTCACTTGGCCATAGCCATTGTTTCCAGGATTAAGGTTTTAGCAAACCTGGATATTTCAGAGACACGCTTGCCGCAAGATGGGCGCATCGAATTGGTTGTGGATGGCCGCCCCATTGATTTCCGTGTTTCCACAGTGCCAACGCAAGGGGGGGAAAGTGTTGTCCTCCGAGTTTTGGACCGCCAATCTTTGCGTTTGGATTTGAGCCGATTAGGCTTAGGTTCTTCCGAAGAGGCCCAACTCATGGAATTCATTGGCCGTCCTCATGGCATTGTATTGGTGACTGGCCCGACCGGAAGTGGAAAAACAACAACGCTGTATTCCTTGTTGCAGCAGGTCAACACGGCAGAGCGGAAAATTTTAACCGTAGAAGATCCTGTGGAGTATGACTTAGACGGCATCGTACAGATTCCGGTGAATGATGATATTGGTGTAACCTACGGAAGAGTCTTGCGCACCATGCTTCGTCAGGACCCCGACATTATTTTGATTGGGGAAATCCGAGATCCCGAGACCGCACAGATTGCCGTGGAAGCGGCTTTGACTGGGCACTTAGTCTTGAGCACGTTGCATACGAATGACGCGCCATCTACTGTGACACGGATGGTGGACCTCGGTGTAGAGCCGTTTCTTCTGGCGGCAACCATGGAAGGCATTGTTGCGCAACGTCTCCTGCGCTGTATCTGTTCGGAATGTGGCGAGTCTGTCCCGGCTTCTGAAGATCAAATCAAACGCCTTGACCTTTCTAGCAATGAGGCCTTCTTTCGCGGCAAAGGCTGCGATACTTGTCATTTCACAGGCTATGCAGGCAGAACAGCAATTTATGAGCTTCTTCCTTTAGATGAGAGTTTAAAAGAACAATTTTTACAGAATCCCAGCACATTGGCTTTGCGGGCAATGGCGCGCGAGCGCAAAATGACAACGCTCCACGAGCGCGCCATGGCACTTGCGCGCGCTGGTAAAACGACTCTCGACGAAGTGATTCGCGAAACTCAAGCAGACTGATGGCAAAAATTCAACGACGTGTTGCTCCTCAAGCTCGCCCTTCGGCGCGGCCTCCATCTTCTCCGGACGGTGAAGCTATGCGCGTTCGCCGGAAAGTCCCCCTGAAGCACATTACGCGCTTCACCCGCATGCTTGCCACGTTGACCGAAGCAGGCTTACCCGTTTTGCGCAATCTACGCATTTTGGCAGATCAGTGGCCGTCGGGGAGATTCCAGGATGCCATCTTGGATTCGGCCGACATGGTGGAAGAGGGGCAACCTCTCTCTGACGCGCTTTCTCAAAACCCGGACGTGTTTGATGAGTTGTATGTGAACATGGTGCGCGCAGGGGAGGCTGGCGGTGTTTTGGACACCGTTTTAAACCGCCTTGCAGATTTCCAAGAGCGCGCGCAAGAACTAAAAGACCAGGCAAAGAGCGCCATGACATATCCCATGGTGATTTTCTTCGTTGCTGTGGTGGTCGTGGGTGGACTCATGGGCTTTGTGATTCCCAAGTTCAAGTCCCTTTATGAAGAGATGGGCTTGGTCCTCCCGAAGTTGACCCAAGTCCTCATTTCACTGAGTGAAGTTTTCGTGGAATATTGGTATCTCTTTACGGGTGTCCCTACAGTTTTTATCGTCGTTTATCAAATGATGTATTACCGCTCTCTGGGATTCCGCCGATGGAATCATCAGTTAATTCTTCGTGTCCCGGTCGTGGGTGGTTTGGTGAAGCAGAGTCAAGTTTCTCGTTTTGCCACAACGTTTGGAACTCTGGTCTCCAGTGGAGTGCCTCATCTGCAAGCTTTTGACATTGTGCGTGGGGCGCTTTCCAATGAGATTTACCGTGAAGCCGTGGAAGAAATTCGTGAAGAAGTGAGAGAGGGAGAGGCCATTGCATCGGCCTTAGAATCCACGGAATGTTTCGATGATGTCATGGTGTCCATGGTAGAGGTCGGTGAAGAAACCGGTGAGCTTGACCGGATGTGTTTGCGTGTCGGCGCGGCTTATGAGGAACAATTCAAAAGAGCCCTAGATATCGGCCTCAAGCTGATTGAGCCTTTGATGCTTGTTTTCATGGCTTTGGTAGTTGGAGTTATTGCCATGGCTTTGTTTCTTCCGCTTTTCGACTTGCTGAAACAGTTCGGTCAAGCGGCTTAGCATGCGGCTTCGGCTTCGACTTTCCCTTGTCCTTCTTCTTGTCAACGCGGCCGTGCTCGGTGCGTTAGCGTTTTGGGCTTGGCAAGATGAATCTCAAAGCACGGCGGACATGCACCGCCGACGGGCTCATTTAGAGAAACAGGTAAGAGAGAGTTTCACGAAACGCTTCGACCCGTCGCGGGCTGGTGATATCCCTGCAATGTTGAATTGGCCACTCTGGGAGGAATTTGAAGAAGCAGTATTGATTGATCGTCGAATGTTGAATTTGGATGGAGTGGTCGTTCCTGTCGGCGCTGTGTTAAACCCAAAAGGAAGTCGACACCGCTTACCAGATTTTCCTTTAAGCGAAGTTTTTCAAGCGCTAGAGAAAGCAGCACTTCATATGGAAACAGTTGAGGTTGCGGGGGGCTTGGCCATGCCTTTGGTCACGCGCGCACCATTTTCCGAAGAGAGGACTGTGTGGGGTGGAGTGTTCGTCAAACTCCCACCGCTCCCCATGGGAATTCCTCTTTGGCTGCGCGTGCTTCTTGTTGCGGGTGGCGCTACTCTTTTTGGTGCCGGATTGCTGTTCTTCTTTTTAGGTCGAGCCATTGTTCAGCCCTTAGAGGGCCTTGCGAAGGCCATTCAGGATTTTGGGGATGGCAAGTCTCCTTGCCTGCCAACGACGGCCTCTTCTCAGGAAATGGATTCCCTCCACGGGGCATTTCAATCAATGATGACTCAAATCCAGGGCTTTCAACAGGAAATGAAGGAACAAGTGGAGCAGGCCACCGGCAGAGCGAGCCTGGCAGAACGTCGGGCTGCGCAACGAGAACGTTTGGCTGCAATGGGAACGTTGGCGGCCGGTTTGGCACATGAAATCAATAGCCCTTTGGCCGGCGCGCTTCAAGGGCTGGAAACCTTACGTGCCGAGGTGAGAAGTGAGCGCGCACAAATGCATGGCGGGCTGACCCAAGAGGCCTTAGAGCGAATTCGGGATCTTGTTCAACAACTTCTTCGCTTAGCCCCGTCAAGAGTGGAGGCCGGCCAGTGTTCTTTGGAAACTGTGTTCCAGAACTTACAAGTGTTTCTGGGAAAACGCTTACCCCCTCATCGTTTGGTTTTGGACTTGCCGAAGAATCTCCCCAAGGTCCTTGGTAGCGAGGGAGATTTATTTCCCGTATTCCTTAATTTACTGCAAAACGCGGTGGATGCTTTGGATCAGCACGGCCACGCCGCGGGCTTGATCCGCCTTTCCGCTCAATGGAGCCCCGAGAGCAAGGAGATTTTTTGCTACGTGGAAGACAACGGTCCTGGCGTAGAGCCTTCTTTGCTCTCGCATATCTTTGAGCCATTTGTGACCAATAAAGACGTCGGCCAGGGGACGGGTTTGGGCCTTGCCTTGGCGCACGCAACGATTGGTCAATTGGGGGGTAGTATCGAAGCGCAAAACCAATCCGAAGGAGGCCTTCGAATCACAATTCGTCTTCCTCTTGCCGAAGAGGGCTAATGGATTTCCTCCCGTCCTTCTTCTTCCTTTTTGCGTCGGCCATGTTCTCAGGCGCGGAGGCATCTCTCTTTACTCTTCGTGTTCATCAGCCTCTTCATCTCGCTCGATGGAAAGTGACCCTGCTACAGGATTCGGTTGGCTCTCTCACCCTTATTTTGTTTGCCAATCTGTTAGTAAACCTAGGATGGTTTGCTTGGGTGAGTCGCCTTGCATCAGGACAAGATCCGGAAACTCAAGCTGCATTGAATTTGGCGGCCGTTGCTTTATTGGTCGTGTTCGGGGAAATACTTCCAAAAGTTGTGGCGCATCGACATCCGAGAGGCGTCAGCAGTGTGGTCCTTTTACCGGTGGCTTTATTGCACCAAATTATCGGACGTCCTGCCCAGGCATTTGGCCGACGTTGGGTTGTGCCTGCTTCAAAGAATGAAGTGCTGGATGGGGGGGAGATCACGGACCTCTTGACGCACGAAGGTGCGCATTTATTGGAAGAGAAAGAACAAGGCTTGGTCCGCCATATGCTGGAAATGTCCACGCTCAGAGCGGGTGCATTGCGTCGGCCTTTAGACAAAGTTCTTTGCTTGGACTCAAATCTTCCCTTAGTCGTTGCTTTGGATCAATTAAAGACTCATGGTATGGCGTGGGCCGCAGTGATGGAGGACGGGGAGATATCAGGAATTTTGGACCGTACCCGGTTGCCTCAAGGGAAGAGTGTGCGCCATGCTATGTTGCCGGTCCCGCTGCTTCCTGAGTTAGCACCGGTCTCATCTGGAATTCCCCTTCTTCGCTCCAGTGGTGCACCATTTGTATTGCTCGTGGACGAATACGGTGCGGCAAGCGGAATCATTGAGCGAGGTCGTTGGGCGGACACGTTATTGGATCGACTGCCCGCAAAGGACCTGCATGAAGTGCCTTTGCTTCGAAAGATTTCCGACGGCCGATGGCGTGTCTCTGCTCGACTTCCGCTCCATGATTTCAAAGACCGTCTCGGAGATCCCGGCACGGGAGACACGCGTGTGGAAACGGTCGGCGGGCTTGTGGAAGAGCGTCTCGGGCGCGTTCCGCAAGTCGGGGATGAAACAGAGTTAATCGGCTCGGATTTCATTTTCTTTGTCACCGTGCGTCAATGCCGCGGGCCGCGTCCTGTGGAGCTGGAGGTGCATAGAAAAGTGAACCAGCAAGAAGAGGGCCCACAGTTATGAGTTTGCCGGTTTTCTTGTTACTCATTTCATTTTTGTTGAGCGCTTTGTTTGCAGGAAGCGAAACAGGCTGGTACGCCATGAATCCGTTGAAGCTGCGCCATCTTGCACAAAAGCAATCCCGTGCAGCCTTGTTGGAACGTGTAGTTAATCCTCCATCCGCTTTTTTAACGACACTCTTGGTGGGCAACAACTTCGCGAATAGCCTTGCGGTGCAAGCAGGGATTTTCATTGCCGTTGATGCCGGCCTGAATTATCCGGAATCTTGGGCGACACTTTTCTTGACACCTCTCATTTTCATCTTTGGGGAGGTTGCCCCCAAACAATATGTCGCCGCCGACCCTCTGCGGCGGACACTCAAACTGGTCATTCCTCTGTCCTTTTTTCGTTTCATCCTCCTTCCGTTGACAGCACCCATTTCCATGATTGCTCGGCGCGGCGGGACGAAGTCCTCTCTTTTCGCAGGCCGACGACAATTGACTGCCTTGTTGATTGAAGCGCAAAGTGAAGGCCCACGAGAATCAAGGAGCATGTCCGCCGCACTTGAAGCACTGAGCTCGAAGGGCCGTGGTTTATCTCCTTATCTCTCTTCCGATGTCCTCTTTCTTTCTGGTGACATCACCATTGAAGAAGCACAAAAGATCATTGCAGGGAATCGAAATGCTCTTGCACTTCTTCCTGTAGGAGAGGATGTTCAATTGCTCCTTGCAACCCGCCTGGTTGATCGGCCAGCCCAGGACTTGGCTTCCAGCGTGTCTCTTCCAATACCTTTTGTAGATTTGCAGGATGACTTGGCAGAGGCTTTCGCCTGTATGCGAGAGGAGAAGGTGTCTTTCGCACTCGTGCCTCAAAAAGACGAGCAGCCCGCGCTCCTTGACTTAGAACAGGCATTGGCGACGCTTCTCCATTCGACTACACTCTCATCGTCATGAAACCCCCTTCCATCCTTCCGCTTTTGCTTGCTGTAGGCGTAGGCCTTCTTCTCTCGCAATGGATTCAGCCAGAACCGGTTCAAGCAGAATCCGATGGTGGGCGTCGGTATGTGGCGGTGACCGGACCTTATCAAGAAGGAGTTGCCCTTTTATACGTCCTCGACCAACAAACCCAGCGGTTGGCAGTTTATGAAGCACGCGGTGGGGCACCGAATTCTAGAAAGGTCGTTCACGTGGGCTCCCGGAATATTCGTTTGGACACAGAATTGGACGGTTTTAACGATGAATCGGAATATAGTTTTCAAGAACTCGAGAAACTCCTCACCCGTCGGGGAGTAGATGTTCAGGAACCCCTTGGCGTTAGCACCCCGGATTAGCGTATCCTAGGGACCTCAAACCCATCACCCCCCCCCCTCCATACCATGAGCGACAGCGACTTTTTTTCCTTCGACAAGGCCCTAGACAAACTTTCTTCTCTTGAGGAGGAAGATCTTAAACGGTTAATTTCTGCCGGTGAAATCCGGGCTTTCCGAGACGGTTCAAAAATGCGTTTACGCGCGGAAGATGTGGACCGTGTTGCCGGCGACTTAGGTTTTGGTGAACCCATCAGCGAAGAAGATGCTGGCGAAGTTTTTGAAGTAGAAGAAGTCTCTTTTGAAGAAGATACGGATGCTGGCATGGTCACCACTCAACTGAGTGAAGAGGACACTCTGCTGGATGATGGCGTGGACGAAGTGGTGATTGAGGAGGAAGGCGTTGCTGCAACACCTGTGGCCGGGCATCGTTCTTCTGGTCGCACACGGGCAACCGCTGCAACCGCTGCTCTAGAGGGTGTTGGTGAAATAGAAACCACAGGCATGCGGGCAACTTTGATTTTGACAACCCTCATCATGGCTTATGGCATCGCATTTCTTTTTGCTATGCATGTTTCTCAGTCTTCGGGGGTCACCCGAGGCTTGGTTGACATGATGTCAAAGTAAGGATGAATCCGCGCGCGTGGGCTTCAGCACTCTTGCTTCTGCCAGGGTGCTTCGCGTCGACGTCAGGGAAGCAACACTCCGAAGAAGACCTCTTCCACGGACTAGTTTTGATTGAGCTGTCTGGTAGCGCACTGCTTGTGAGCCCTTATGAGGTGACTCGGTCCGAATATTTTTCTACCGACGGACCGGCCGAACAGGACTATCTTCCTGCGACTGGAATGACTCTTGCTGACGCCTCCAATTGGGCAAATGCTCAAGGCGGCCGCCTCTTGGTGGAGAAGGAGTGGCTTGAAATGATTTCATGGACGGATGGTTATGGCGCCGATGCAGCCGGCAACACCATGGAATTAGGAATGGGTCGCCCGCTTCCCGTCGGTGTCTTTGAGTCCAGCCGCACTTCAGACGGGCTATACGACTTGACGGGAAATGTTTGGGAGTGGGTGACGGCGCAGTCCGACGGCGATCTTTGCGTGGGTGGGTCTTATGCGTCCTATGCGAGAAACGTCACACGGATGTTGTCTTCTGGAGATTCCTCAGAAGACATCGGATTTCGCTGGTGTGCTTCCTTTTCCACTTTTTGTACTGACGTCCTTCTTCCCGTTTGGCAGGAGTCTCCGCAACGCGTGCAGCAATCCGTGCATACCTTGCAACAAAAAAGCTCTATTGCAGTCTGGGCCATAGCGCGCAAAGAGTTAAAGAAGAATCCAGCCTACCCACGGGCCTTTCTCGCCCTTTTTAATGAAACGCAGTGAACTTCGCGCACTTTTGGAGTCACGTGGCCTTCGACCTCAGCATCGGTTCGGACAGAACTTCCTGATTGACCCGGCGCTGCTTTCAGCCATCCCTCGCGATGCCGGCGTGCAGGCGGGGGACCGTGTTTTGGAAGTGGGGCCCGGCGCGGGAGCTTTAACCCAGGAACTCCTCAACGTCGGTGCGAATGTATTCGCCGTGGAATTGGACTACGGTTTATTTGCGTTAATGGAAGACCGGTTTGCATCATTCTTGGAAAGTGGGCAGTTGCAATTGGTTGCTGGGGATGTGCTGGGGAAGGACCCCGCATTTCACCCAGAAGTCGAATCCTGGTGGGCTGCGGGTACCCCACCCCGGGTGGTGGCCAACCTTCCGTATTCGATTTCCGGGCCTTTCCTCGGCCGTTTGGCCGCACGTCCCTTAACCGGCGCGTGCTTGCTTTTGCAATCTGAGATGGCGCGCAAGGCTGCATCCACTCAGTGCGGGAAGGAATATGGGCCTTTAACAGTCCGCCTTGCTCTTGCTTTTCACGTTGAATTAGGCCGACGGCCTCCTCCTCAAGTGTTCTGGCCACGCCCCAAGGTGGACTCCGCCTTTCTTCATCTTCGGCCCCGCGCCGATGCCCCGTCGGCATCCGTCGGCCGAGCTTTGAAAGAAATCTTGCAGTGGGGGTTCGCACAGCGTCGGAAGCGGCTTTTTTCTCGCTTGAAGCAGGCATTCCCGATGGCCGTCGAAGCGCTTCAAGCTGCAGGGGTTGAAGAGGATGCCCGGGCCGAAGTCGTGACTCCGACTCAGTGGTTATTGGCGGCACAGGCCGTGGATGCAGAAGTTTTGTCCTCTTTGGATACACCTGATAGCATGAAGTCTTCCTGAACCATCCCGTGTCCGACCTCACTCCGTTTATTGATTCTCTGAAAGACCGTCTGCCCATTGAGCAGGTGGTGGGGCATAGAGTTCAATTAAACCGCAAAGGTGGGCGCTATTGGGGATTGTGCCCTTTTCATGCAGAGAAGAGCCCTTCGTTTACGGTGCAAGCAGAGCAAGGCTTTTTCAAGTGCTTTGGTTGTGGTAAAGGTGGGGACATCATTACGTTTGTGCGTGAAATAGACGGCTTGGATTTTATGGAAGCGCTCAAGATTTTGGCGGATGAAGCGGGAATGGAAGTCCCCCAAACTATGCGGGGGGATTCGCCATCTCGCGGGCGTCGGCAGAAAGCGCGCGAGGCTCTCAGTCGTGCGCGCGTCTTGTACCAAGAGGCATTGAAGTCGGACTTTGGAGAGGAGGGGCGCGCCTACCTCAAGGAGCGAGGTGTGTCGGGAGAAACCGCCCAGTCCTTTTGTTTAGGCTGGTCCCCGGCCGAGCCCGGTTGGTTGGGGCAACGCTTGCGCAAAGAGGGTTTTGAAGAGGACGTTTTGGTGGAGGCTGGTCTGGCGCGCCGCTTAGATGGCCGTCCCGGGGTTCGCGACAATTTCTGGGACCGGTTAATGTTCCCCGTCTTGGAACCAGGCAACCGCATGGCTGGCTTTGGTGGGCGTTATCTGCCAGGTTCAAAAGCGGATGAGGCTAGGAATTCGGGGAAATATGTGAATTCTCCCGAGGGCCCGTGCTTTCCCAAACGCCGACTGCTTTACGGACTGGACCGCCTGCAGGAAGGGTTGAGGAAAGATCCGGAGCGACCCATTTTGGTGACTGAGGGCTATTTGGATGTCATCTTGCTTCATCAAGCCGGTTACCCCACTGCGGTCGCATCCTTGGGGACGGCGCTGACGGAAGACCACGGCCGACGGCTGCTTCGTTATGACCGGCCCGTTCTCCTTTTGCTGGATGGAGACGAGCCAGGGATTCGTGCAGCGATCCGTGGCGGGGCTGTGTTAGTGAAAGAAGGGGTGGATGTTCGTGTCGCCACTTTGCCGGACGAAAAGGACCCCGCCGACATGATTTCTGAGGGCCAAACGGAGAAACTTTCCCAACTCATTACGGAATCCGAGGATATAATGAATTGGCGTCTGTCTCGATGGTCCCTTTCGGGAGAATCTCAGATTCCTGCGGTCAAAGAAAAATTTGCAAAGGATTTGGCTGGGTTAGTCTCCCTGTCCCCAAGTCCTGTGCTACAAGAACTTTGGGCACGTCGGATTTGTGACTCTCTCCAGATTTCAGAGCAGAATTTCTTCAGTTTGCTGCCTCAGGATAGCCAACCTGTACCAGTTCAAACGGTAGAAAACACGCCGTCACACATTCAGGAAAACACTAGTCAGGAGGCACTAAAGCAAAACGAACGAGAAATAGTCACCGCGGTCCTTTTGGATCCGTCGTTGGCGTCGGCATATTCCCAGGAACTTCAAAACCTCCGTTTTTCGGATTCCTATGCAGAAAGGCTCTTGAATTGGTGCCTGCAGCAACGCAAAGAAGGACAATCGGGAACCTTAGACCGCGCCTTGGTGACATTTAATGGAACTGATTTGTCTGAATGGCTGGATCAACTCCGGCTCATGCAGGCAACCGAACTTGAAGAGGTCCTCAAAAGCTCGTTGGATGCTTTGCCGCACAACCAAGAACTCGCTTGGGGTGCAGCCCAAAGCACGAAGTCCACGGTAAGCGACGACGACCTCACCCGGTATCAGCGCCAAGTCCCATTTTCTCCTCGCTTTGATGAAGACCCCGCATAAAAACATGACGACGACATTAAATAAGAAAACGGAAGAGGCTCTGGAATCACTCGTTCAGAAGGGTAAAGAACAGGGCTATTTAACCAATGAGGAGATTCAAAGCGAGTTGATGAATGCAAAAATGGGAGCCAAAGCGCTTCTGGTCATCGACACAGTTTTGAATCATTTGGAAACACTCGGGATTCGCCGGAAGGATTCCTCCGACGCCGCACCAGATGTGTTGCAAATCACTACGGCCATGCCGGTAGCGGTGAAACCATTGGCTGTTTCTGCGTCGCGTGCAGCTGCACGAGCAGCGCAACCGGCTCTTGAGAAGATTGATGATCCGGTTCGTATGTACCTCACACAGATGGGTGAGATACCTTTGTTGACGCGCGCCGAAGAAATTTCTTTGGCCAAGAAGACTGAAGTCTCCCGCAAACTATTCCGCCGCTGGACCTTGGAATCCGGATTTGTTGCGGACTTGGTTCTTGACTTGCTTCAACAGGTAAAAGATGGAAAGACCGCTTTTGATCGCACGCTCAAAGTGAATCCGTCGGCTCAAGCCAACTCATCTTTTGGAGTGATTCACTTTAATCGCCGCTTGAAGAAACAGGCTGCCGAAGAAGGCGCCGAAGAGGGTACGTCATCAAATATTGACGGTGGTGCCGGCTATGAATTGACCAAGCAAGACTTGGAACAACGTTTAGGCGGTAACATTGAAGCAATTCGCCATTTGCGTGATGTGACTCAGATTGGCTATGAAGTTTTTCTTGATTCTCGACTTAAGAAAGGGGAGCGGGGCGTTTTTCAGCGAGGCACGCGGGCTCGTCAGCGTTGCATGGCAGTTCTTGTGGAAGAATTGCACTTCCAAGTCAATCATGTCCAAGACATGATCCTTGTGTTGGACTCAAAGCTTCAGGATTGGCGTGCCGTGCGCACGCAGATGGATTCATTCGATCCGGCTGAAAAACGTACAAAAGCGGGAAAAGAGTCTTTTGCCGGCCTTGAGGTACGAAACCGTGCCTTCGAGCTTCAAGCTTTGGAGCCGTTTACATCGTTCAGTCGCCGCATGTACCGCATTAATCAGTCTCTCGATGCTTACGAGCAAGCAAAACGAGATTTGTCCTCTGGTAACTTGCGTTTGGTCGTTTCTATTGCAAAGAAATATAGAAACCGCGGACTTTCATTCTTGGACTTGATTCAAGAGGGGAATACCGGATTGATGAAGGCTGTCGAAAAGTACGAATACCGTCGAGGTTATAAGTTTTCGACGTATGCCACGTGGTGGATTCGCCAAGCAATCACGCGTTCCATCGCGGATCAGGCTCGGACGATTCGCATCCCTGTTCATATGATTGAAACTATGTCCAAGTTGCGGGCGGTTCAAAAGCGCCTTCTGCAAATCAAGGGACGTGAGCCGAGCATTGAGGAGATGTCGGAAGCGGCGGAAATTACCGTGGATGAAGCAAACCGCGTGATGAAAATTGCACGGCATCCGATTAGCTTGGATCGTCCCATTGGAGATTCTGATGATTCCTACTTCGGTGATTTCATTGAAGATGAGACTTCAGAAAACCCCGTGGAGCGGGCTGGCCAAGGCATGTTGAAAGAGCGTATCGATGAAGTTCTAGACTCTTTGACCTTCCGTGAGCGTGAAATCGTCAAGTTGCGCTACGGCATCGGAGACGGTTACACCTACACCTTGGAAGAGGTGGGCCGGATTTTCCGGGTAACACGGGAACGGGTACGGCAGATTGAAGCCAAAGCCATTCGGAAGTTGCAACACCCCATCCGGGCGCGCAAGCTTTCCGGTTTCATTGAAGGCGTCACCTGATTCGTGGAAAATACACTGGTTGACTTAGTCCGTCTTCAAAGATTGGACCGAAGCATTGCGCACCAAAGACAGCGCATTGGGGGATTACCTGCAGAAATCCAGGAGAAAGTGGATATTGCGGATGAGCTCAAGGGGAAACAGGTCTCTTGTGACACTCGGCGGAAAGAGAAGTTGGTCCATGCCAGTGAGTGGGAGGTCACCGTCCAGGGGCATGAAACTCGTCTCGAAAAGTTAGAAGCCCAAATGTTTACGGCACGCGATGCCGCCGCAATTCAAATTGGCCAGCATGAATCAGAGGCTCTTCGTGTCAAGGTATCTGAAGCACAAGATGCGGCACTGCGTCTCATGGAAGAGGCAGAGCTGATTGCGGCCAAAGGAGAGTCCTACGCTGTGTCGGCGGCCGAAGCCTTGCATGAAGTCGAATCCTTTCGAAGTCAAGCGGGTGAAGATGAGACAGAACTTTTGGGTGAGCTGAAGGCATTGGAGGATCGTCGCACGGAAATTGTGGGTCGCATGGTGGGAGACGCATTCCAGCGTTATGAGAAACTTCGCGTGCCAAAAAAAGGCCGCCCTGTTTCTCGTCTAGTCGAGGGAGCCTGTGAGGGTTGCGGGATTCAGTTGAATCCAACGGAGCAGGGTCACATTCGAGTGGCCAAAGATGTTCGGTGTTGCTCCTCCTGTGAGCGAATTCTGGTCGATGCACCCCTCTGGGCCAGAGGCACCGCTTAAGAAAATCGGAGTAGACTGGAGGACTCATGTTCCTCCTCCCCTCCCTCATTCTTCCTTTTCTTGCTCTTTCGCAAGAACCACTTCGGGGCCAATTGCCGAAGGCCGATCTCGGTGTGTCTGCCTTTTTAGAGGCGCATCCAGAGTGGAATGGCCGTGGAATCCGTGTTGCCGTTTTGGATACGGGTGTAGACCCTGGGCATCCTTTGCTCCAAAGCACACCGGACGGTCGCCGAAAATTGGTGGATTGGTATGACGCAACCACCGACGGACGCATTGTGGTGCAAGCCAAAGTTCGCGCCCAAAGTGGAACGGTCTACGGTTTAAGTGGGCGCAAACTCTCCTTAGGGAAATGGGCTGCCGAAAATCGCGAGTATGGCTTATTTCGTGTCGACCTACCGTTTCTCCCTGGCAGTCTTCAGCAGCGAATAGAAGGCGAGCGGCGTGGAGATTGGCAGAAGGATGGGGAGCGCTATGAAGAGGCGCGTACGCGTGTGTCAGCGGGCGGCTCTTCCTTGGACGAAGAATCACTGTTGGAGATGGAAATTTCCCGAAAGTGGGGAAATTTTGATGATGTCGGCCCAGTTTGGGATGGCATCGTTTTTCAAGATGCTGGAAATTGGTTCGTAGTGATTGACAACGATGAAGATGGAGACTTTGGCGAAGAGCCCGCTCTGAAAGGTTTTGCGGCAAGTGGAGATTGGGCAACATTAGGTGATGAAGCTTTACTTAATTACGGGGTCCAAGTGGACGCCAACGGAACGTCTTTAACATTGTTCTTTGATACGCATGGTCACGGCACGCACGTGGCTGGGATTATTGGCGCCTGGGAGGGCGTCGGCGGCCGAATGAATGGGATTGCACCTGGGGTTGAATTCGTAGCAATCAAAATTGGTGATGGTAAGTTTGGCGGATCAACCAGTGGTTTTGCTATTGCGAAAGCCTTGGACTATGCAGTAGAAGCGGGCTGTGATGTGGCCAACATTTCTTTTGGTGGCCCCTCGTTCTTTGCCGATGGCCTTGAGCCGGACGCTTGGGTGGTGGAGCAGGCAACGCGGCGCGGCCTCATTGTGGTGACCAGTGCGGGCAATGAAGGTCCTGCATTGAGCACCGTGGGGGCACCGGCCACAACCGAAGCAGCCTTTTCGATTGCGGCCGCGGTTTGGCCAGACACGCAAAAGGCGAATTACGCGGCTTTGGATCCATCGGCTCCTGTCTTGTTCGAGTTTTCCAGTCGAGGCCCACTCCCGACGGGTTCTTTGGGCGTAGATTTTGCAGCACCCGGTGCGGCCTTATCCGCATTGCCTTCTTGGGGCATGGCAAAGGGGGAAAGTTGGAACGGAACTTCCATGGCTGCGCCACAGATGGCGGGTTGTGTTGCTTTGTTGCGATGTGCCGCGTCGGCGGAAGGCGTTTCTGCTTCGCCTGCACAAGTGCACCGCGCATTTCGTTTATCGGCGCAACAGATGCCTCAGCATGCTTGGGTGGAACAAGGGCACGGGTTTATTGTGATGGAAAAAGCTTGGAGCGCCTTGCAGCATTTGCAGGAGAACCAATGGGATCAACAGGAATTCGTTGTGAAAACATCGAACCCATTCGGTGTGGGGGCTGGAATTTATCTGCGAGGTTTACCCACGACCGAGCCCTTTGAGCAGACAATTTCCGTGGCGCCTCTTTTTGATGAAGATGCAAAGAACGCGGAAAAAGCCGACTTCCTCCGTACGTTCCGCTTGGAATCCGAAGCGGGCTGGTTGCAAGTCCCAGATTCTTTATACAGCAACTCCAAAGGCAATCGTTTCGCTGCACGCATCTTGCCCAGCATGCTGAAGCCGGGCTTACAAGAGACACGCATTTTATTGTGGGATGAAGACAAACCGCGTTCTTTGGGTCCTGATGTGGTGATTCCGGTCACTTTGGTCATTCCCAATGCACTCGATGAAAATCAGCAACCTGTTCCAACCACATTTGCTATGACACCGGCTAGTTTAGTTCGGCAGTATTACCGTGTTCCGTACGGAGCCACGGTCGCTCGCATTAAAGTCACGCAACATGGGGGAGGTCGGAATGAATATCGCCCAGGAGCTGGGTCTGTGTCGGGTTTTCGTTACGCGGAAGACCGTCAAAGCCGGGGACGGTTTTTCTTGAAGGATGGAGAAAGCAACACGATGCACATGCCTGTTGAGGCGGGCATGGTTTTGGAGTACGCCTTGTCTGCACGCTGGGCTACCAACACGCCGGCCACCGTGGATCTTGAAGTGGAATTCCTTGGCCTCGTGACGCAGGAGTCTAGTTTGACTATTCCGGCAGGCCAGGGTTACGGTTACTTGGGGGTGCAGTCCTTATTGGCCTCGGCTGATTTTTCAGTCGCGGCGTCGGTAGACGGCATGGCAATTCCCGTCACGGCATCCATGGAGATTCAGCCTGACCCCATCCGCTCTACTGTGATGGGAGGGAAAGGAATGTTTTACGGTGTGGTCTCTTGGGATTTAGAGATTCCTGATGGCGGCTGCGGGGTGAGTTTGCACATGCCTCATTCCATTCAGACCATTGAACTTCGGGAAGATCTCATGCTGGAAGTGTTTGATGCCGCAGGGGCAATTCAGGCGCGGAATATTGCGTGGGAAGTCGACACGGACCTCGGGCACTTCGAGGCCGGAACTTATTCTTGTCAGCTCACTTATCCATCGCTCGGCAAAATTCCTTTGGAGGCACGTTTTGCAGGGGCGGAAATGCGCCTAGCAACGGGGGGCGGAAAAATCCGTGTTTCTGACAACCTTCAAGAGGTTTACGAAGGGGGCGGAAGTTCTCATTTCCGTTTTCCAAAGGGGGGCGCCCGGACGGCTATTTTTGAAGCCCCCAAACTCGAGGCTTTACCCGCAGGTGCCTATTGGTATGGAAGCGCTTCTTTCAAGAGCCATGGAGAATCACTGTTGACGCTTCCGCTTCAGGTGCATCGGCCTCAGCATGTTCTTCTTGAGGAAGAGCCCGCCGAGTTGAAGCCCGAAGAGGCGTCGGCGGACGCAGAGGAGTCGGCCGAAGCCAATCCTGAATCATTGTACGAAGATGCCGTTGACCTTGGGGAATGCAGTGCTTTGGAACGAGTGAGTTTTGCACGGGATTGGGCCGAGGCCTCCCCAGAATCTGCTTCGGCAACCTTGGCGGTTCTTGTGAGCTTGGCAGAAGGGGGAGTGAAGGTTCGCGCCCGTGAGTTGGCACGCGGTTTCTTGGTGAAATTTCCCCAAGAAGTGGACGACTTTCTTACGGCGGCTCCAGTCTGGAATTAAATCAAATGCTGCGACTTGCTGTTTGTGGGAACGTCTTCCCTTTTCTTGAGGCAAAAGATGTTCTCGCGGCAATTCAGGGACCTTTGACTTCTTGGGCCAAACAGGTGTCACCTGACGCCACCCCAGTTGGACTTGGTTTAGCCTTAAGCGCGTCGTCGGCGGACACTTTTTTCACTGACCCCCAGGCGCGAAAAACGTTGAAGGATGCATTGAAGTGCGCGGGTCTTCAAGTATGGACAGGCAATGCGTTTGTCTTTGGGGATTTTCACGGGGGCCTGGTCAAAGAACAGGCCTTCTTGCCGGATTGGACTTCTCCCGATCGTTTAGAAGCCACATTAAAAGCGGCCGAAGTTTTGGCCCAATTGCAAGACAGCCCTGGCCGTGTTTCCCTTTCTACTTGTCCCTTGGGTTACGGGCCACAAGCCAAAGACGATGCCATGACCCCGCGGCTTTTGGAGCGGCTCTCTCATAGACTTTCTCGGCTAGAGTCAAGAACAGGAGTGAAAGTTGTTATTGGGTTTGAGCCGGAACCGGACGGGACTTTCGAAACACAAGCGTCCTTTGCTCAGTGGTTGACAAAGAAAGGGCTCAATAGTCCGCACCTCGGATTGTGTTGGGATTTATGCCATGGAGAAGTTGTAGGAGAGAATTCGGAAGAACTTTTGCATGTAGTTCAGAAGGCGGAGGTTCCGATTGCCAAAGTCCAAATATCCTCTGCTTTGCAGTGGAAAGGGGAGCCAGCCCTCGCCGATCAGGTTTGGCTCCAAAAACTGGCCCAGGATCGTTGGTTTCACCAAGTTCGAGGCCGGATGGCTGACGGGACGACCCAACGCTGGCCGGATCTTGCTCCGGCCCTCCAAGCTTGGGAAGAGTGGGGTTTCCCAGAAAAGACATGGGTCCACTGTCATGTCCCAGTGCATCAAGAGGGCTTTGGTGCCTCCTTGGAGGCAACGCCTTGGCAAGCGGCGGCCCAGCGGGCAGAAGAAGCTGGGGTTGGGGATTTTGAGGTGGAAACCTATACACTTTCTACTCTTCCCGGTAGCGAGGGCGGCGAGAAATTCGTCCTAGAAACTATGGCAAAGGAATATCTGGCGGCCCAAAGTTTTTTCAACGCTTGACATTGCCCCCTTGCACGATTATTATTTTCGGCCTTGTTTCGCGGGAAACTGTGAAAAAGCCTGACGGCCCCATCGTCTAGTCTGGCCTAGGACACCAGGTTTTCATCCTGGCAACAGGGGTTCGAATCCCCTTGGGGTCACCATCCAACCCGTCGACTTCGGTCGGCGGGTTTTTTTTATTCTGACTGCGCCAAAGGGTGGGCTTGGTGGTAGAGCTTTTGCAATTCCTGCAAGGAAACGTGGGTGTAGATCTGCGTGCTGGACAAACTGGCATGTCCTAGCAGTTCTTGAACCGTACGCAAGTCCGCGCCTCGCCGCAAAAGGTGGGTGGCGAAAGAGTGGCGCAAAGTATGGGGGGAGCACTCCCGATGGATTCCGGCTTGCTGAAGGCATTTGTGAAGGATGCGCCGAACCGATCGTGCGCTGAGCGGAGTGCCTCGGCGATTGAGAAAAAGGGTGTCTCGGCAGAGGGAGCGCAAAGACTTATTTCGGAGATAGGCCGCAAGGGAATCTTGGGCGGGTTTTCCCAACATGCCTCGTCGCTCTTTGCGCCCTTTTCCCTGAAGCAGGCAACCACCCGTTTCTAAATCCAAATCCTTTTCCCGTAGCGCAACTAATTCGGAAACGCGGCATCCCGTGGAATATAAAACTTCCAAGATGGCACGGTTTCGGAAACCTTCAGCCTCTTTGTCTTGCGGGCTTGCCAGGAGCGCATTCACTTCGTCTTCCTCGAGAAAACGAGGAAGACGTCGGCGTCGGCGTGGGGAGCGGAGGATGCCCGCAGGACTACTTGGAATATGACCTTTTTCCTCAAGCCATCGGAAAAAACTGCGGATGGCCGAAATATGACGAGACAGGCTTGGGGGTGTGAGCCCGGCGGTGGCGAGCTTGCCAAGATGCAACCGAAGTCGTACCGAGGTGACATCGGCGGGATTCTGCTCCCGGCCGAGGTCTTCACATAAATCAAGCAGATCTCTACCGTATGCGCGCAACGTATGCGGACTCACCTGCCGCACCTCTTTCAGGTGCTGCAAAAAATGTTCCCGCCGACTTTCGAGGTTGTCACCCATCGCACAGACATAATAAGAAGGTTGCTTCCCATTCGTCTCCACATCTTGCGGGAGTTTGAACTTCCGAACCCCATGGCTCTTCTAGCGGCCTTGCCGGCGGAGGCGCGTCCTGCGCTTTTGGATTCTTCGGATGGCTCTGGAGTGGGGTGGCTCGGTTGGTCCCCAGATCAAGAGATCTCCGGGAAGATTCGGCCGAGCTCCACGGATGCCGGCACCGAAAACCGCCCTTGGCCGTTGGCGGATCATGACCCCGCGTTGGCCGTCGAGGAAGCCATGGCGGGGGAGTCTTGGAATACCGCCGACGTCGGCCCTGGACCTGTCGGTGGATGGGTTGGGTGGTTTGGCTTTGAATGTGGACATGCTTGGGAGCGTTGGCCTTGGTCCGCCCCTTACTCCGAGTCTTTCCCCGACTATGCCTTTGCCCGCTACCGACGCTCTGTGCAGTGGAAGGCCGATGGATCTGCGCAATTACTTTGGGCCGAACTCCCGAGAGGCAATCCGTCGGAAGCTCAAGAGGTGATTCGAGAATGGGAAGCATGGATGAAGAAGGCCGACGGCTTATCGAGTATGGATGAAGTGGCCCCCTTGGCTTTAACGCCCATTAAGTCCTCCGAGGACTACCAGAACAGCGTGCGAGTGCTGCGCCAATGGATTGGAGACGGGGAACTTTTTCAAGCGAACCTTTCCCATGTTCTTTCGGCACAAGCCCCTCCGGACCCCCGCCATTTTTTTGCGAAACTTCGTGAACATCAACCCACCGCGATGAGTGCTTTCATGGAATGGGGAGGAGAGCAGGCTCTCTTATCTTGGACGCCAGAGCGTTTTCTTTCTATTCAGGGAGAACAACTCGAAACATTTCCAATTAAAGGAACAGCACCACGGGGGAAGAATCAAAGAGAAGACCATCTCTCTCGCGAAGGTTTGGAGAAGAGCGAAAAAGAGTGTGCCGAGTTGAACATGATTGTTGACATGGCTCGTCATGACTTGGGGCGTTTGGCACCACCCGGTGGTGTGCACGTTGTCAGTGAGGGCGCGGTGGAAACGTTCCCTACGCTTTATCATCGAACGGCTCAAATCTCCTCGCAGTGGAATCCACGTCAAGGCCTTTCATCTTTGATGAAGGCTACATTCCCTCCAGCCTCCGTGACGGGTGCGCCTAAAGTGCGTGCGCTTCAAGCTATTCAGGAACTCGAGGGGACGGCGCGCGGACCTTATTGCGGGTGTTTTGGTTATTGGATTCCTGGCGAGCCACGCGGTGATTTTTCCGTGCTGATCCGGTCGGCGGTCATCCAAGGAAAAGAGCTCGAAGTCTCTGTCGGAGCGGGTATTGTTTGGGATTCCGACCCCCTTAAAGAATGGCAAGAAACACTCCTCAAAGCACGTTACCTTTCCTCAGCTCTGGATGAAACCACCGCCTGAACTTGTCGAGCATCTGATGGTTGATGGAATCCTTTTGCCCACGGATACGCCAGCCTTAAAGGCAGACCTCCCCGGTATCCTTCGCGGTGAGGGCATCTTTGAAACCTTTCTCGTCGTAGATGGCTCACCGACGCCTTTCTTGAGTGCGCACCAAGACCGTCTTGTGGAAAGTGCATCCATTATGGATATGAATATGCAATCTTGGACTCTGCAGAATCAATGGGAGGAATACAGGGCGCATGTGCCTGCAGGGCGGCAACGAGTGCGCTTCACTCTTCTTCGGTCTATCGATGATAATTTAGTTCGGATTTGGACTTCTTCTCATGCCGTTTTTCCTCCAGCCGAAATCATTCTCAGCCTTTCTCGTTTCCTTCGTTATCCCGACGACCCGCTCTCACGGGTAAAAACGACTTCTCGGGCTCTTTTCCAATTAGCTCGGCGGGAGGCAGAGAAAGTGGGGGCGTATGAGGCATTACTCTCTACTCCGGAAGGAGACTGGACGGAAGGGACAGTGAGCAACCTCTTAATGATCAAGGAGGGGAGGGTGAAGACACCGCCCCTCCACCGAGGCGTTTTAGCCGGCGTTACGCGCCATGTATTGCTCTCAAAGCTCCGTAAATCTGGGATTGTCGTTCAGGAGGAGCCAGTGACGACCGCTGATTTAGAAAAGGCCGATGAGGTCTACGTGACCAGTGCCCTTTTAGGTGTTACACCAGTATGTAGAATAGTGGATGTCCGCGACGACCTCCCCGGAGCGTCTGGACCTATGCTTCCTCGCTTCTTGAAGCTCTTTCAAGAAGCTACTCAAGACCCATCATTTCTTCGCTCATGATTCTTTCCCTCCTTTTAGTCTGTGCACCGACTTTTTCTATATCGCCTACTTATCAAGATTCACTGAAGGACGAGGTGGAGATGATGAAAGAAATTATTTCTGGGCGTAAAAGAGAAGAAGAGGCAATTCAATTAATGGATGGTTTTGTGCAACGATATCTTTCTCATCAAGAGCGTTTGTTGGAAATTGAAGATAGTCTCGAAATAGAAATTGGGGTGCCAAAAGACTTGAAGAAAGAACGGAAGTCCATTCAGAAGGAACAGGCCCTTCTCGCCAAAACGGTTTGGGTGGCATTTTCAAGGAAGCGGGAAACAGCAGAAAATCAGCAACTTTGGACTGCGGCAGCTTATTGCTTTGGTCAGATGAGCTCCCATGGCTCGGAGTATCTTTGGAAAGCATTTGAAGATCGCCGGTTTAACAAAGATATTAAGTTCCAAGGCCTTTGTGTTGAACAGGTTGGGTTTACGAGGGATTGGGGACAGGCGGAAAGCCTCGTTGACCTTCTTGATTACAAACATGAAACAGTTGCGGCTAAAGCAGCAGAGTCTCTAGCGAAATTCCGAGAAGCACCTTTGGAAACCAGACAGGATTGTGTGAAAAAGCTGGTTAAACTGTTCGAGTCCTACCGAAGCCGAGGGGTAGATTTAGATGACTCCAATGGACAGCGGGTGTATCGGATTATCAGAGAACCCTTCTTGCGAGCACTTTCCGAGTTGACGGGCCAGTCGTTGCGAACTTCTTTGGAGTGGACTAAGTGGTGGAACAATAACAAGAAGAACAAGGACGCTTGGCAATAGAGTTTGCATCAATCTATTCCACTTAGCGTTTGCTTTTTGGTTCTTTGTTTTGCTTGTCAAAAAGAGGGCAAGGTTTCCTCGGCGATGGAAACGTCCAGTCAACGTTTTGCATGGACGGCAGAATTACCCACCGGCGGCCGCGTAGTCTTGGAACCACTGGAGGAACCTCATGTAGCATCCGAAGCCAGAAATACCGAAGAGACCATGCTCCGTGCCCGCCTTTCGTTGCCGGAAGATATGGCGCTTTTGCGTCTTCATCGTTTGCGAATGGAAGGAGACCTCCCGTCTCTTGGGAAAATAAGGGCAGGAGAGCAATTGTTTTTACCGTTCGGGTCTCCTCCGGCACACATGGAGCCACTCCCTCGGTTAGTTTGGATGACGGTATTGCAAGGAGAGCGCGGGGCCATGGAAGTTTCACAAAACATCTCCTGGGCGACGTCAATTTTTTGGGGAGAGAGTATGCCACGACAAGCCAGTCATGAGGTATTCTGGGAGTACGCTGGTTCTTCCATCCCCTTGGAATATCAGGTTTGGAGTGAACAAAGCCGACGTGATTTCCTTGACTTTATAAACCCACCCTCCGCTCATGAATCCCCCTGAAGAAACTTCCTCTGTTCCACCGACACCTTCGGAGGAATCCCCGTCCCGTGACCTTGCTACGGTGACACCAGAAACAGGGCAGGTCTTGTTGAGGTCCAGAGATGTTCAGGCCTTAAGCCGCTCGTTTCGTCGGCTTTCCGAAGTACAGCAGGCGCTGTTAGATCAAATGACGGACTTGGAAGAGTCTCGCTCTCGACAATGGATTCTTCCTGTGACAGCCCTCGGAGCTCTTACATTGGGTGTCGGCCTTACTTTTGTAGGCGTCGGCTGGATGAAACAGCAGGAAGAGCCCATGGTCTTACCCAATGTTGTGGTGAACCCCACACCCATCACCATTGAGGCGGACCCTGGTGCTTTGCACGAAGATACGGCTCTGGCCTTGGTTGCAGAAATCAAGGCAATGAGAGAATCCCAAGAGGTGGACAAAGAATGGGTAACTGAGCTCAATGAGAAGCTTCTGAATCGGGAAATCAGTACGGTGGAAGTGTTAAAGAAGCTGGCAGATATTCAAGAGAAAAATGCGGCTTCCGTTGCTTTGATAACTCCACGGGTGGCCCCAGCGCCGAGCGTTGGCCCGAAACCCGCCGCTTTTGACCTGCAGTCCAGCACTACTTCGGAAAACCCTTCTTCCCCATTCGGTTACGTGGATGACCCATGGCTGGGCATTTTAAATGGACTCTTGGCATTGGATGGGTACACAAATTACCGTTTCCAGAAAGCCACACAAATTGAGGGTCGTCCGGAGTTACTCGATGTCACCTTGTTCCATTGGGGCGAAGATGGGCTTCTTGAATCGGTGGTCCGCGCCAAGAGAGTGGAGTTCAATCTTCAGAAAAGTACTTTTTCGTTGTCGATACGATTCTTTGAAGGCACGCGGACTCACGAAGGTCTAAACCTCCCTCTTCCTCGGACCGGAAGCAAAATCTATCTTCCTGATGTGAATGTCTCGGCTTGGGGCAGACATTTCCCGGCCCTTTTATCTAAGGCAACGCTTTCCAATGCCAAGGTTGACTTGCCGCAGAAAACGGTCACCCCATTGCAGGATGCGCAAGATATACGTAAAAAATTGGACGACCTGATTTCTATACGGCGTGCCTTTGGCTATTACCGCCTCACTCGCTTAGAAGGAGCCACCACCGACGGATTATCCGGAATCCAAATTGCCTGGTACGACGTATCTGGCCGTTTGGTGAAAACGATCGAAGCGGACAGCATGGAAATCAAACTTCATGAACAAGGTTGGGTCGAACTTCTTCTTAAGGATGGAGCTTTTCTTGAGGGCGGGGTAAAGCGTCCATTTTACGAAGATAAATTCCGTTTGCATCTGCCACGCCAGCCCTTGGATCAGTGGAGAGCTCTTGGCCTTCCTTTGACGCAAGTTGGGAATTAATGGAGTGGAGGGAAGTTTGAGGGAACGCGTGGAGGAGGCCGTCGGTGTTGGAGAACTGATATCTCTTGCACAGGATTCCTTGGACCAGAATTTAGGCGGGCTTTGGGTCACCGGAGAAGTGTTTGAGTACCGAGGCCCACATCGAAGCGGACATTATTATTTCAAGCTGAGGGATGAGTCCGCGACTTTGGAAGTAAAGATGTGGAAAGGCGTCGCTGCATCTGGCTTGCAATGCACGTTGGAAGAAGGGCGTAAAGTGCGTGCGTTTGGACGATTTGATATTTGGCCGGTGCGCGGGAACTTGTCTTTTGTTTTGCAGCGCGTCGAAGACGATGGGGTTGGAGATCTAGCGCAACAATTTGAGCGGCTTAAAAAACAACTTTCCGCGGAGGGGCTTTTTGAGGAGAGCGCAAAACAGGTGATTCCACGTCGGCCACGGACCGTGGCCTTGCTCACGGCCGAAGGCTCTGCCGCAGAAGCGGATATTTTGCGTAGTTTTGAGGAACAAAAAACTCCTCTTCGTGTTTGGCGACGGCCTATTCCTGTTCAAGGAGCGGCAGCCGTCGGCGAAATCATCCGCGCCTTAGAAGAATGCGCCGCAGTTTCTCCCGACGTTATTTTATTGGCCCGGGGTGGAGGTTCTCTTGAAGATCTTTGGACATTCAATGAAGAGCCCTTGATTCGTGCTCTTGCAGCCTGTCCAATTCCCGTAGTTTCCGCGATCGGTCATGAAACAGATTTTACTTTGGCTGATTTCGTCGCGGATGCACGTGTGAAAACGCCGACCGCGGGCGCCTTGGAACTCTGTCTGGGCTGGACCCGTGCTCGGGAGGACCTTCGAGGGATGGCTCAGGAATGGCACCATCTTGGCCGTGAATGGATTTCTGGGTGGGAGCACCGTTTGGAGCGTTTGACGCACCGCGTGCATACGCAAACACCGAAACTTCGCTTAGACCGTGCTTTGGGGCGGCTCCGTGAAGCCGAATACAGGCTGTCCACCGGCTTGGAGAAGCGCTTGATGGATTGGAGGCATCGCTTGGATCGGTATGAAACTCGTTTTCAAGGTGCATCCCCAGACGCCCTCTTGAAGCGTGGCTATGCGCTCGTGGAGAAAGAGGGCGAGCCTGGATTCCTGCGTTCTTCCCAGAACGTGGAAGTGGGGCAAAAGGTTCGCATTCGTTTGGCACAGGGTTCCTTGCGCACTACAGTGAACGAAATCGAGAATTCCTAGCGCCAACGGATACGCTTTCCGACAATATCCCTATGGCAAAACCAAAGGATAACCCGGCAACCCTTTCTTTCGAGGAAGGGCTTTCTCGTTTGGAAGGCCTTCTTGGACAGCTAGAGTCAGGGGAACTTGGCCTGGAAGATGGGGTAAAGGTTTATCAAGAGGGCGTCGAGCTTCTTGCTGTGCTCCGCGCTGATTTGAGTGGCGCAGAAAACCGTGTAGAAGCATTGACAAAAATTCTGCAGGATTCACTGCAACAAGTCGAAGGTGATGATTCTTTCAATGACTGATTTCGGTCATTGGATCAGTGCAGAGCGATCCTTGATGGAGTCGCAATGGATGACCATTCTCCAGGGCACAAGCCATGTACGCTCACCAAAGTCTCTCCAGGAAGCCGTGGAGTATGCTTTCCTTTCTGGCGGGAAACGAGTCCGACCTGCGTTAGCCTTGTTGAGCTGCTCCGTGGCGGGTGGGGAAACGGAGCGGGCAATTCCCGCGGGTGTTGCTTGTGAAATGGTTCATGCTTATTCTTTGATTCACGATGACCTCCCCTGCATGGATGATGACGCTCTTCGACGCGGGCAACCGACCGTTCATGTTCGTTTTGGCGAGGATTTAGCTGTTTTGGCCGGTGACGCACTGCAAGCACTGGCTTTTGAAATTCTAGCCTTACAAGATGACACTCAGTTGTTAAGTGATCAAATCAGAATTTTGGCAGAGGCTGCAGGGCCGTCAGGCATGGTTGGGGGGCAGGTACTTGACATGCATGCTTCCGCAAGTGAGACCACCTTTGCAGAAATTCAAGTGATTCACGCCTGCAAGACCGGTGCCCTTTTGACGTCGGCGGTACTCATGGGAGTTGCTGCTGCCGATGTTTCTTGGCAACCGTGGAGGCCTTATGCGGAAACCATAGGCGCCCTCTTTCAGGCAACAGATGATTTGCTGGACGTGACGGGGTCCGCCCAAACTTTGGGAAAAACGCCTGGGAAAGATGCCGCAACGGGGAAGGCGACCCTTGTTTCTGTTTTGGGTTTTGAGGCCGCAACGGAGTATGCACAGGGTTTGGCGGAAAAAGCACAAGCACAACTCTTGGAGATTTCCGCACCGATTCAAGACTCACCCCTTTATGATTTACCGCGGTATTTAATACAACGTTGCCGATGAACATCCCTCTTCTCTCTGAGATTCGTTCTCCTCAAGATATCCAGGATCTGAATGATCAGGAAATGAAGGAGTTGTGCCAAGATATCCGTGCAGCGCTGATTGAAAAAGTTTTTCAAAGTGGGGGGCATCTTGGAAGTAATTTGGGTGTCGTGGAATTGGTTGCACAATTGCACCGGAGTTTTGATTTTTCCAAAGACCGCTTGGTGTTTGACGTCGGCCATCAGTGCTATACGCATAAAATCTTGACGGGCCGCTTCAATCGTTTTGACACTCTTCGGAAAACAAACGGCTTGTCTGGATTTTGTAACCGGAAAGAGTCCCCGTATGACGTGCTCACGGCAGGACACGCGGGTACTTCCATTTCCTTTGCAGCAGGCTTAGCTGAAGGCCACAAAGGGCTGGGAGGCAAAGAAGGGGAAGACCCCTGGTCGGTGGCACTCATCGGTGATTCCGCCTTTTCATCGGGAGTTGCCTTTGAAGGGTTAACGCAAGCTGCGGAGAAGCAAGTGCGGATGGTCGTAGTTTTAAATGACAACGAGTGGTCCATTTCACGCTCCGTAGGTACTTTGGCACGTTACTTATCAAGGATTCGTTCTTCTCGAACGCTGAATGCGGTTTACGATCGCGTCCAGTCGCTTGCGCATCGTTTACCCGCCATCGGAGAGCGTATGGATGAAGTCGGTGAAGTCATCCGACATGTTCTTGTGCCTGGGCATGTTTTTGAAGAACTCGGAGTGAATTACATTGGTCCCTTAGATGGTCATGATTTGGAGCAAGTGGAATCTGCTTTGACTCGGGCGAAGCGATTAGGCGGCGTGACTCTTTGCCATTTTCTCACCGAAAAAGGCCATGGCTATGAGCCAGCGGGGACGGATCCAGAGCGCGCCCATGGGGTTTCTCCGCGCAAGGTGCCATCTCCCGTAAATCAAGCAGCTCGGGCTGCCAGTCCTAAGCGCCAAGCCTTTACCGCCGTTTTTTCCCAAGCTCTTTGCCGGCTTGGTGGGGCAGACACTCGCATCCATGCCATTACAGCCGGGATGCCTTCTGGAGCGGGGCTTTCTCAATTTGCTTCGGACTACCCCAGCCGTTTTCATGACACGGGAATCACCGAACAACATGCTGTTGCCTTTGCCGGTGGGTTAGCCACCACGGGGAAGAAACCTGTGGTTGCCATTTACAGCACATTTCTTCAGCGTGGGTATGACCAGGTTTTCCAAGAGGTCGCCTTGCAGCAAGAAGACGTTGTGTTCTGTTTAGACAGAGCGGGACTGGTGGGTCAAGACGGCCCCACGCACCAGGGCCTTTATGACATGGCTTATTTACGAGGTTTCCCCGGTTTCCAATTGGCTTCACCTCGAGATGCTGTGGATTTAGAGCGAATGTTAGCCGCAGCTCTTTCTCAAAAGGGTCCATGGGGTCTTCGTTGGCCTCGTGGCACGGCCGTCGAGTGCCTTGGCCTAGCGGCGGAATTACGACCAGAACTTACTCCCGGCACCGCGGAGCGTCTCCGAGAGGGGGCAAGCGGGGCCGTGTTTGCACTGGGTGCCATGGTGGAACATGCCATGGAAGTCGCGGATCGTTTGTCCAAAGAACATCAAATCGAATTAGAGGTTTGGGACGCTCGTTTTTGTAGCCCTATGGATCAAGGTGCCTTGGCAGGTATCGCGCGTCGTCAGCCTTGGCTGGCTACTGTGGAGGAGCACGCATTGGCTGGAGGCTTTGGCTCTGCGGTTTGTGAAACTCTGGCCGACCTTGGAGCACAGATTCCCGTGTCCCGCCATGGCGTACCGCATCGGTGGATTGAACATATGTCTTCCCGAGAAGAACAGTTGGAATTATGCGGTCTCTCCACCGACGTCCTTTTTTCTGAGTGGAAAAACTTGGCCTCCCGTTCTTCGCCAGTCTCTCTTTCGAAAGAATGAATTCCTCTAAAAGTTCTTCGAGTCGGCGCAAGTCCTCGCGCCTTGACCACTGTGAGCTTCCAAAGTCAAGAAAGCCAAGGGTCTTGATTCTTGGGGATCGAGAAAAAACAGAAGTTCCGGCTTTGGCTCGGAAAATCAGAAAGCATCTTGGGGACCGTGTGAACTATTTAGGCGCCGACCTCCTTCGGCATCTCAAGCCGATTACGACGAAACCAGATTTAGTGGTGGTACTTGGGGGAGACGGTGCGGTACTTGCCGCGTCTTATCGCTTAGGCGCACGCCGTGTTCCTGTATTGGGCGTCAATTTTGGTGATGTTGGTTTTCTTGCCGGAGTTGCACCAGACCGTGCGATGACGGTGCTTGACCGGGTTTTGCAGGGAAAGGGAGATTGTGAAGACCGAGCCATGATGCACGCGAAAGTGCAACGAAATCAAGAGACTCTCTTGGACGCCCATGTTCTCAATGAAGTGGTCGTGTCTCGTGACCCCGCTGCGGGCCTAGTGTCCGCCGACCTCCTCGTAGACCGCCGGCCGGTTTGTACTTTCCGAGGAGATGGCGTGATTCTGTCGACGGCAACCGGTTCCACTGCTTACAACCTCGCCGCAGGGGGGCCTATTTTGTCTCCACGCCTTGAAGCTTGGGTCGTAACCCCCATTGCTCCTCACATGCTTGGAATGCGCTCTATTGTCCTCCCTGGCCATCGTGTCGCCATCTTGCGTGTTCAAGAAAAGGCTACTTTTACGGCCGACGGCCATCAAGAGTACCATTTGAAGGCAGGAGATCGAATTCGTGTAGCCCCTAGTTCTCGTCGCTTTCGCCTCCTCGTGGACCGAGATGAGCTGTTTTACGCGCGTTTGCGTGGGAAACTGCACTGGGGAGCCACGCCCGGAGAGCCCTAATTGCTATGCTAGGGGCGGTGATTATAATGAAAAAGACACTTCTACCTCTTGTCCTGTTTGGTGCGCTCTTGACGACTTCGGCTTCGGCCCAAATTGAAGTCGGCCAAGAGATGTCATTCACTTTCCAAAATTCCCCGGTGAACAGTTACGGTGTCCAAAGCTTGGATGACTTGCGCGGGCGCCCCGTTTTCGTTGAATTCTGGGGTACACGCTGACCGAGTTGTGTGGGGTCGTCCGTGCCGACGGCCATTAAAATGCAAGAAGAGTTTGGTGATGAGATTGCTGTGTTGTTTGTAGAGGTTCAAGGTGCAGATCGTGCAAAAATGCAAAAATTCGCTTTAGAGAAGAAGTGGTTTGGCGGAGATTCTATGTGGACTCGGGAGCGCCCTTTCTCTACGGGAATGAATGGTATCCCAAATTTTGCACTGTTGGATGCACAGGGGAAAGTAGCTCTTTCCGGCTATTCAAACTCGATGCATTCTCAAATCAAGGACACGCTATCTGAGTTGGTGAAGAACTCCGAAAAAGCACCATCTCATTATTCTTCTTCCGTGACGAAAGCATGGAAGGAATCTTCCCGGGGGAATTACGCCAAAGCGATTACTCTGGCGAAAAAAGTGATGCAAAAAGCGGCTGAAAAAGACAACGCGGATGACGTTGAGTCGGCAAAAGAGGTTTTGAATCTTGCGCTAGGAAAAGCGGACTCAAGAATTTCCCAAGTACGGTGGCTACTTGACCATGGCTATGCGGAAAAAGGCAAGCAACTTTTGGTGCCTCTTACCAAAGCATGTAAAGGAGTGGCCGACCTATCTGCTTCATGTTCGGAGTTGGCCGACTGGTTGAAGAGTTCAAGCGGCAAAGAAGAACTTTCTGCTTCCCGTGGCCTTCAGCGTTTAGAAGGGAAACTGTTTGAAGATCCGAAGGGGTCTCATCGGAAAGGCCTCCTTGCTTTTGTTGAGAAAAATGCAGGTACGCTTGCAGCAAGCCGAGCCTCGGCTTTGGCTAAAATCTGTCAATAGGCTGACCTCTACGTTTTACGCGTAAAAGCCACGAAGACGGTCAAAGTAGGCCACACGCTCGACGCCCAAGATGCAGGCGGCGAGACGAAGTCCGCATTGGCGTTTCTTCGCGACTTTACGAGCTCGTTGGTAAGCCTCCATAACCATGCGGTCTAACCGCTCCAAAACCATTTCGTCAGTCCATTGATAACCGATACGGTTTTGTACCCATTCGAAGTAGGCAATGATGATGGCTCCAGAGTTCCCCAAAAGGTCGGGGATAATGGGAATTCCACGACTTTGCAAAATTTCATCCCCTCTTTTTGTGGTTGGACCATGTGCGGCTTCCACAACAAGTTTAGCCTGAATCCTGTTCGCGTTATCTCGGGTAATTTGATCAGCAACGGCAGCAGGAATCAATACATCACATTCTAATTCCAGCAAATCTTGCGGAGTGATGGGGTCACCTTGTGCATAACCTAAGACCGTGCCGGTGAGGTCTCGGTGATCAAGAAGATCTTCCACATCAAAGCCTTTGTCTGAATACAGCGCACCTTGATAGTCCCCGACGCCAATGACTTGATGGCCGTGAGAGGCTAAGGCGCGAAGGACTTGCCCGCCAACGCTTCCTGCACCTTGAACGACCACACGTGCCGGGCCCTTGATTCCAAGGTCTCTGAGGCGCTCTTCCATCAAAAGAATCGCTCCGCGGCCAATTGCCGAGTTGCGACCAAAGGTTCCGCCAAGTCCAATCGGTTTACCGACGACCACCGAGTTTTCGGTATGACGCACGTGCATGGAATAGGTGTCCAAGCACCAAGCCATGATTTGTTCATTGCAATGGAGATCTGGTGCCAAGATACCCCGTTTAGGGCCGATGACATCCATGAGGCTGGCGGTATAGCGCCGTACGACGCGTTCAACTGTGCGGGGGTCCTTTCCTCGCGGGTCGAAGTTGATGCCACCCATGGCTCCCCCAAAGGGAATATTTAATGCCGCACATTTCCAAGTCGTCCACCCAGCCAAGGCCCGTAAGTGCTCTCGATTGATGTCGGACTCAAGGCGGAGTCCCCCCAAGCATGGGCCAAGAGATAGGTTGTGGCGAATTCGGTAGCCATCAAGAAGCAAAAGATCGCCATCGGAATCCGTGACGGGAATGCTGAACTTAAACTCACGGTCCGGGCTTCGAAGAACCGAGTAGGCATCCGGCGAAAGACCGAGCAAAGCGGCAGCTTCATCAAAGCGCTCCATCATGGAGGCAAAGGCATTGTCATCCGCCAGTGCTGGTGACGGGGAGAGAGGCTCCTCTGGGGGGGGATCCGTCATGATCTAGGCGTAAACGCCCCTGAGCCGGAGGCAGTAAGCAACGCGATCGACCGCAAGGCAATAGGCGCCAATGCGAGGACTGGTATTGTTCTTTTTGGCCGATTCCACCACGGAGTGGAATGATTCCACCATAATGCGCTCCATGCGGTTGAAGACGTCTTTCTTTTCCCAAAAGTAGCCCATGCGATCTTGAACCCACTCAAAGTAGGAGACCGTGACGCCACCGGCATTTGCCAAAATATCAGGCGCAACAAAAACACCGTTGCTCTCCAAAATGGCATCCGCTTTGGCTGTCGTCGGCCCGTTGGCTCCCTCCACGATGACTTTGGCATGAATGTCCGCCGCATTGGCTGAAGTGATTTGGTTTTCTGTGGCGGCGGGAACTAAAACATCACAAGGCAAGGTAAGAAGTTCAGCATTGTCCACAGCTTCTGCTCCGGGGAAGCCTTCTAATTTTCCAGTTTTCTTGAGATGCTTCATGACTGCTGGCATGTCCAAACCGCTTTCGTTGTGGATGCCTCCGTACATGTCAGAGATGGCAACTACATGGTGGCCCATTTCGTGAAGGAATTCTGCCGCAATTCCGCCGACATTTCCCGATCCTTGTACCACGACTTTGCAGCCAGATTCTGGAAGGCCGAGGTGCTTCAGAGATTCTCGAACGGTGAGAGCAACCCCTAAACCAGTAGCCTCCCGTCGGCCTTGGGAGCCTCCTAAGCCGACGGGTTTCCCTGTTACGATAGCCGTGTCGGTAACACGTTTGTGCATGGAGTAGGTGTCCATAAACCAAGCCATCGTCTGCTCATTGGTGTTCATGTCTGGTGCAGGGACATCACGCTCTGGTCCGATGATGTCCATCAAACTAGAAGCAAACCGCCGAGTCATTTTTTCCAATTCAGTTTGGGACATGCGCCGAGGGTCGCAAATGACTCCTCCTTTTCCTCCACCGAATGGGACGTTGACAACCGCGCATTTCCAAGTCATCCATGCGGCAAGGGCACGCACTTCATTGAGAGAAACGTCCGGTGAATAGCGAATTCCCCCTTTGGCGGGACCTCGTGCAATGGAGTGTTGCACACGGTAGCCTGTGAAGACTCGCATCGATCCGTCGTCCATTTGGACTGGAAGAGCGACCGTGAGTTCTTGAGTTGGTGTAGACAGGATGGAATACAGGCCGGGTTCCAGGGAAAGGAGAGCCGCAGCTTTATCCAGCCGGTGCTGCATCTGGGTGTACGGGTTGGATTCTGCTCCGAGTTCGGCAGTGGACATGATGTTGAAGTGGGGGGGGGCAGCGGAAGGGAGCTCCGCAAGCGCGGAAGTTTAGTTTTCCGGGGACTCTATGGGAAGAGCCTATCTTTTGTATCGGGTGTTCGCCAAGATTCTGGCTATCCTTCTTGGGTGGATTCTTCCTGCGCCGAGCCCGTCCGATTTCATGAAGTGGCCCTTCGAGATGGCCTTCAAAATGAATCTGTTTGCCTTTCTCCGGAAAAACGGGCGGAATTGGCCTCATGCATAGCCCTTTACGGCCCCTCCACTCTTGAAGTGGCCGCATTTGTTAACCCGAGGAAAGTACCCCAAATGGCAGGCGCCGAGGCCCTTTGTCAGCTCCTTCTTGATGCTCCCTGGAGGGAAAACCTTTCACTTTTTGGTCTTGTTCCGAATCAAAAAGGCTTTGATGTCTTCGCCAGGGCCGGTTTAGACGGGATTACCTTGTTGGCCTCGGCCTCAGAGAGCCATAGCCAAGCCAATGTCGGGCAAAGCCAGGGGGTGGCTTTTCAAGAAGCCTTGACCCTGGTGAACCAGGCACAAAGTGGCGGTTTTTTGGTTCGAGCTTATGTTTCCATGGCTTTTGGCTGTCCTTTTGACGGAGAGGCCCCAGCTTCGGTCGTGATTGAGATGGCGCAAGGGTTTTTCGAAGCGGGTGCCGATGTCGTGGTGCTGGCGGACACCGTGGGGGGGGCAACGCCTCAACAAATTGAGCAACTTGTTCGAAAAGTGCTTCTTGCATGCCCTGGAATTCCCCTTGGGCTTCATCTCCATGACGGCCGACAACAAGCGTGTGAAGGTGCTGGTAGCACGCGTGAGCTTGGGGTCGTTCATTTTGATTCCGCTTTAGGCGGTTTAGGGGGCTGTCCCTTTGCCCCAGGTGCGGCAGGAAACATGGACACTGCGAAGTGGGCTGATTTTTTGCGAGCTCGGCAAGAGCCCATGTCCTTGAATTTGCCGGCGATTTCAGATGCCGCGGCCGCTTTGAGGCGCGCACTTTCTACAATCTCCGGATGAGCGACTTACCCTTGGTTCTGCTGGAGCGCCGCGATGCGGTGGTTTGGCTTCGCTTGAATCGCCCTGAATCCCGCAATGCACTCTCTTTAGCTCTGGTTGCGGCACTAAAAGAGCATTTAACGCACCTTGCGATGGACCCTTCGGTATGGGTGGTCGGTATCGTTGGAGAAGGGGCCAAGGCATTTTGCGCTGGGGCAGACTTAAAGGAGCGTAAAAAGATGGATGACGCGCAAGCGCAAGGCGCGGTCGATGGGCTGCGTGCGTTGATGAATCAAGTAGCTGCCATGCCCCAACCGACCGTAGCGCTCTTAAATGGGGCGGCATTTGGAGGAGGGCTGGAATTGGCCTTAGCCTGTGATTTCCGACTTGCATCCGAGACGGCGGTCATGGGGCTTACCGAGACTAAGTTGGCAATCATCCCAGGCGCGGGGGGCTGTGTTCGCTTACCGCAGGCCGTCGGCTTAGCAAAGGCGAAAGAATTGATCCTTCTGGGCTCACGTGTCAACGCACCGGAGGCTTTCACAATGGGTTTGGTCACTCAGGTCCTTTCCTCCACGACCCTTCAAGGGCAAGCCGATGCCTTTACCGAGGTATTGTTGCAAGGTGGGCCCTTGGCCTTGAGGGCTGCGAAACGAGTTCTTCAATCTTGTTCTGGATTGACGGAAGAAGAGGCACTTGAGGTGGAGAAGCACCAATCCAGATCACTGTTGCCGTCCAAAGACCGCGTTGAAGCTTTAAAGGCTTTTTACGAAAAGCGCACGCCGCAGTTTCGTGGCGAATAGGCGGATTATCAAAGGGACAGTTTTCGGTATTTAGCGGCTTTGGATTCGTGTCCCATTTCTCCAGCAGCACGTCGGCTTTCCAGCCATTCCGCATATTCCGTGTAGTTGCCGTAGAAGAACTGCACCTGTCCATCTCCTTCGAAGGCCAGGATGTGTGTGCAGATTCTGTCGAGAAAGTAGCGGTCATGACTGACAGCAAACAAACACCCGGCAAAGTGTTCAATCGCTTCTTCGAGGACGCGGGTGGTAGGGAGGTCCAAATCGTTGGTTGGTTCGTCAAGGATGAGGACGTTTCCACCAATTCGAAGCATCTTTGCCAACTGGACTCGGTTTCGTTGCCCTCCGGAAAGATTGCCGACTAACTTTTCTTGGTCAGCGCCCTTGAAATTGAAGCGTGAAACATAGGCGCGAGATTGGATTTCACCCTTCCCAAAGGGGAGAAATTCTACACCACCTGTAATTTCCTCAAAAACTGTCAGCTCATCATGGAGTTCACTTCGGCTTTGGTCCACGAAACAAAGTTCAACGGTTGCGCCTAACTCCATATTCCCTGAATCTTGCGTTTCCATGCCAGCCACAATTTTCATCAAGGTCGTTTTTCCAGCACCATTTGGGCCGACGACTCCGACAATGGCACCAGGAGGAAGTTCCAAACTTAAATCTTCGATAAGGGTTTGGTCTCCATAGGCTTTTGCGATGTGATCTAAGACTAAGACTTTATTGCCCAGTCGTGGGCCGACGGGAATGACCAAGTCAATGGTGTCTGGCGTTAAATGGTCTTGTTCATCACAAAGTTGGTCAAAACGTTGAAGGCGAGCTTTATTCTTGCGGCCCCGGGCCGTGGCATTTTGCCGAACCCAATTAAGCTCAGACTGAATCCTCTTTTTCCGCTTTTCTTGCTGGCGACCACTCAGGTCAATTTCCTTTTCCTTTGCCGCCAAGAAGGCCGAATAATTCCCTTCGTACGGCGTGCAAACACCCCGTTCGACTTCTAGCATCCAGTCCACTACGTTGTCGAGGAAATAACGGTCGTGTGTGATGACGATCACAAGGCCTTTGTAACTGGCAAGGTGGTGCTCGAGCCAGGCTGTTGTTGCGGCATCCAAATGGTTAGTCGGTTCGTCCAGGAGCAGAATGTCGGGTGTTTCAATAAGGGTTTTACACAAGGCAACACGTCGGGCTTCTCCACCAGAGAGGACACCGCAATTTCTTTCCATCGGGGGCAGGTCGAGGGCGCCCGCTGCCACTTCTAAAAGCCGATCCACTTCCCACATGTTGTGCGTGTCGATTTCATGTTGAAGATGTTCAAATTCCTCGGAGAGCTTCTCAAGTTCCGTGCCGGATTTTTCGCCCATCAATCCGCATACTTCGTTATAGCGGTCAAGAATGTCATGGACATGTTGCACGGATTCATCCAGTGCCTCTTTGACTGTTTGCTCTGCATTCAGATGAGGTTCCTGTGGGACGTATCCGAGCGTGAGCGATCCAAGTTGAATTCGTTGCCCCTCAAACTCTTCGTCATCCCCAGCCAAAATGCGGAGAAGCGTAGTTTTCCCTGAGCCGTTTGCGCCGATGACGCCAATTTTCGCTCCGGAAAAAAAGGACAAGGTGACATCTTTGAGCGCTTGACTGCGGTCGTAGAATTTATTCAGGCCGATGACCTGAAGGGCGTATTCGTTGGGATTCTCAGACATGATGAACGCGGAATTCTAACTGCGCCGCTTTCTTCGTCAGCCCTATTGCCGGGCTTCTTCTGTTTCTTTCATCTGGCGACGGATTTCATCTGCCGAGATCCGTTTTCCGGAGCGACTCCCAGGGCAAAAATTGCGGACTTCGGCCTCATAGGTTTCTGGAGACTCCAGAAGTTCCTCCCAAAAGGGCCATGTCCGGCATTGCACAGGTTTGTGGTCATGGACTTGGCAAGCTGCATCTTCAAGGAAAATGCAATGCCCATCCACAAAGCGAAGAATGCGTGCGCCTTGAGCGTCAGTGATGGTGTATTTTTGAGTAAATTCTTCGGGCGTTATTTGCAGGGCCTGGGCAAGGCGCTCTCTTTCTGGCCATCCGACATAGACCCATGCGTAGTCCCCGCGCGCATGGCAACATTTTCCGGATTGCTGGCAGGTGAAGGGGAGGCCATCGGCCCACCACGGAGAGTCGTCCTTTTGAGTTACTGGCATTGCGGATAGGGTATCTTGGAGAGCAATGAGTGACCCCCTAGAAATTCTGGTAGAGCGTGACCAGTTACAACGGATTTTGCGTCTGGAAGAGCAAACGATCCTTGTAGGCCGAGGTCTTACCTGTGCCGTCCGGCTAGAAGACCCGATGGCCTCTCGGGAGCATTGTCGTTTAGAGCGCCATGAGGATGAAGTCCAATTGGTAGATTTGAATTCTTCCAATGGAACGTGGATGTCCGGAGAAAAAGTTACCCGACGGGTGCTGTTGCCTGGCGATGAATTCCGCATTGGAAGTACACGAATCCGCTTGCAAGCAGGACAGTTTCCACCACACTCCGCTTCCGAAAGTACATTGACTCAGCAATCAAGCCGGGAGAAGCGCATGCTTCAGTCTTTGCTTGGCGTGGCCCGCGCGCTTCAAAAGGAACACCGACCAGAGCAGATGGCCCCCGTTTTGATTGATGCGGCGGTGATGTTGACGGGCGCAGAGCGCGGTTTTGTTTTTCTGATTGAAGGAGATGAAACTACGATGGCAGTTGGTCGAAATTTCGCGCGTGAATCTGTTCCTTCGCCGGAGCAAAAAGTCTCTCGTACACTTTTAGAAAACGCATTAGCTTCAAAGGGTCCTCTTTTGGTGGAGGATGCAGCATCTGACGGGGAATTTTCGGGCGTCGCCAGCATCGCCGATCTTGGACTTCGTTCCTTGTTGGCAATCCCCCTTCAAGCCGCTTCCAAAGTCGTGGGTCTCTTGGTGGTGGACCATCGTTTACAAGGGGGAGCCTTCTCAAGAGATGAGATTGAACTCTTGGAAGGGTGTGCCAGTTTGGCTTCGTTGCATCTTGCTGCAGCTCAAGATCGCCGTCGGGCAAGAGCATTAAAGAAACGTGCCGACGCCTTACAGCGACAGCTTGGGCAACGTATTCTCATGCAAGAGTCCGCTCAAATTGCATTGCCGTCCGAAGCGAATCGTTTTCCCGGATTTTTAGGAGTTTCGCCTTCCATGAACACGCTTTTTGAGCAGATGGACAAGGTTTTAGAAGGAGAACTTCCCGTTTTGGTTACAGGGGAGAGCGGCACTGGCAAAGAAATGGTCGCGCGCGTTTTACATTTCCAGGGGTCGCGTGCTTCCAAGCCATTCGTCGTCGTCAATTGTGGGGCACTTCCTGACACCTTATTAGAGTCGGAGTTATTTGGTCACAAAAAAGGGTCTTTTACGGGAGCGGTGAAAGATCGAGTCGGACGCCTTGCTGAGGCCAATGGTGGCACCTTATTTTTAGATGAAGTGGGCGAAATGTCTCAAGCGATGCAAGCACGATTTCTTCGGTTTTTAGAAAAAGGAGAAATCCAACCTCTTGGAAGTTCAAAAACAGAAATAGTAGATGTCCGCGTTCTCTCCGCTACGAATCTTGATTTAAGCAAGGAGGTGAGTGACAACGAATTCCGAGAAGACTTATTCTATCGTTTATGCGTGGTTCGCTTGGAGTTACCACCATTGCGAAATCGCGTTGAGGACATTGGTCTCTTGGCAGAGTACTTTTTGCGAACAGAGGCCGCTGAGCAAGACCGTTTATTGCGTTCTTTATCCGTAAAAACAAAAAGCAAGCTCGCCCAGTCTTATTTCCCGGGTAATGTTCGGCAGTTACGCAATGAAATGCGTCGCTTGGCGTTGATGGGAGAGGGGGAGGTTCAATGGGAAGAATTAGACCAAGCCATTGTGGATGTGCCCAGGGAGTCGGGAACGGGGGCGCTTCTAGAGCAACAAGTACAGGAATTAGAGAGAAAAGCGATTGCGGGCATGATGGATCAAATGAGGGGCAATCGAACTCGCACGGCAGAGGCTTTAGGTCTCACCCGCTATTCCCTGAGCCGTAAACTACAAAAGTACGGGTTGGAGCCGAAAGAATGACCCAACCAGAACTTCCGCCAGGATACACCCAGGTCCGTACTTTGGGGTCCTCGGCATTGAGCGAAGTATTTTTGGTGGCCAATGAAGACGGGCGCCGTTTCGCCTTGAAACTTTTACGGCGAAGCATTGCCAAGGACCCTCGAATTTTGGAACGTTTCCGAAGAGAGGCCGAACTTCTTGCTGAACTTCGTCACCCGAATCTTGTGCAAGGCCATGGCACCTTGCAAGCGGATGGCCGCCCAGGACTACTCCTGGAGTTTATTGAAGGGGCATCTCTTCGGGACGCCTTGCAAGAGAGTTCATTGGGGTGGGAGCAGGTGGCTCGTTATGGCGTTCAAGTGGCACGTGCCTTAGAGATGCTGCACCGTAAGGGTATTCTGCATCGTGATGTAAAACCTCATAACATATTATTGGACGCCACGCGCGGCGCAGTGCTTGCCGACCTTGGCTTAGTGCGTCGGATGGAAGACCCCGAGTTGACTCGGCCAGGGGCGGCTCTCGGTTCCCCTGCATATATGAGTCCTGAGCAAGCGCGGGACCCCAGTGGCGTATCAGAAGAGGCCGACGTTTATTCTCTGGGCGCCACATTGCATCATGCTTTAAGTGGCTGCCCACCTTTTCTTGGGAAAGGGGTGGGCGAAGTGATTCACCGTGTTCTTCATTTGCCTCCGGAGCCCTTGCCCGACACGGTGCCTTTGCCTTTGATGCAAGTATTAGGGGTGGCCATGGCGAAAGAGGCGGGACATCGTTATTCCCGCGCAAGAGATTTAGGTACAGATTTAGGTCGAGTTTTGTTGGGGTACCCCCCCAGGTTGCTGACCCGAGTTCACCGCCAAAAAAGATTCCGCCAAGCTCTCGTCGCTTCCACCGGAGCGGCCTTTCTCGCCATTGGACTTTGGATGTTTTGGCCAGCGTCTTCTCCGGAGCCGTCGGATGTGAAAATTTCGGGTTCATCTACAGAAACCTCGGAGATTGCAGAGCCAATCCCCCGCATGCCATCTCCCATCCACTCCAAGCGTTTGCTCTACGACGGCTGGGCACAGCCTTTTGAACAGCGTTTTGAGAATGCTTTTGCCGCTTCCACGTACCGACGTGCTGCCGAAGAGTTGGACGCATTCTTGACGGCTTCCCTTCCCCAAAGAGTTTCCTTGGAAGATGGATTACTCCAACGGAGGCAGTTTGTGGAACGTTCTCGCCAACGCTTGCGTGCACGTGCTCAGGAGATTTTAGTGGAGACCTCTCTTTTCGTGCAACAAGGTGCCGACGCCGCCTTGCAACAAGTAGACACCGGTGATTTTCTGGTGTCTTCTTGGCAGATGGAAATGCTGCAAGAATTGCAGCGTCAAATCCCGCTGAGCCAACAACTTCCCATTTTGGCTGGAGACGAGTCTCCAGAGGATTTGGTCCGAAGTTACGCATTGGATTTGGATCGACATGACCGTCAGCATTGGGAGGAAAGGTCCAACGCCCTAGAACAACCACTCATTCATGAGATGGACCATTTGTTGCGCACGGAGCAGTTTTCCGTTGCTTTAGAACGCTGGGGGAAGATCCACTTGCGCTTGCGTCAAAGAACATCCTGGGGCAAACAGCAAACCTATAGTTTACAAATTTGGGCGGACCTTCAAAACCGCTATGTTCGGAAGTTAGAGGCTTCTCTTGGGATGACTTTGGAACTTCCATTTTTGAACCGGAGTCGGTCAGGGAGAATCCTGTTGCCTAGAGAGGATGAGAAGAGTTGGCGCATGGAGCAAAAAAAAGGGGCGGACCTCCCTCTCTCTCTCTTTGAGATGAACCCCCAATCTCTCTTAGATGACTTGGGTTATGGGGGACGAGAAAGAGCTTGGCTACTGGGCTACTGGTCTTGGTTACAAGGTTCACCGGAAGATGCCATTCGTGATTTTGAGCGTCTCGGCGCCGAAGTCTGGCCAGATACGAAGGATCCTTGGGCGTGGGCACAGCGTTGGCGTCAATGGCACGAGGCGGAGAAACCTTTCGTTCCGCATCCGACAACCCCACCTTTCCTAAACACTGCGCCGCCGCCCGCATCATTGGGTACCCCGACCCCTCTCCCCGGTGTGGGCTTAAAATCTTACATGGAACGTTGGAGGCCCCATGCCATCGTGACTCAGTATGGAGATGCCTTTGATATTCAATGGTCGTCCATACAAATCTCTCCATCGTGGTCGCCTGCTCTTGCAAGAGGAGGCCCTCGGCTTTCGTTGTCGGCGTGGTCCATGACTTGGACTCTAGAAACACTGGACGACTTTCCCGAAGCCCTTTCTTTGTTTCGGAATATCCACCTTCAACGAAAGGGGTCTGCTTTGACGGTCCAGGTGGAATCTGAAAAAATGCACGGATTCACGCTCCTCCCTCATGTCCCTCAAGAGTTGTCTTGGAAAGACGGCGAACTTTTTTTAGATGGAATTCCTCTTGGGTCCTGGGAGGCCCCGAAGACATCTCGCATTCAAGTACATTTGACTGCAACGCACTCTTTTCAGCCGACGTTATTTCGGCTTCGCGTCCAAGAAAAACGTTAGGGGCTTTCGAGTCAACACTGCGGCGAAAGCCATAATTCCGCTGAGGACAAAAAAAGTATGGACAGCATCTACACCAGCAGCATGTAAAATAATTTTCAACACGCTAGCAAATAAAATAAAGGTAAAGTCAAGTAGTTGACTGGCTCCAAGAAGTTGTCCTTTTCGATTTGCGGGTGGTAAAGATTGTACGTGAGTTCGAATCGGAATCAGATAGACCCCACTGCAAAAAGAAGCACCCTGTAAAAAGATGAAAAGTGTCCAAGGGTTTTGGTGTTGCCACCCAGCTCCAAACAGAAAAAGAGCCATTCCTACGGCTGCAAAAGAAGAGAGGTTCTCCGGAATTTCTTCTTTGCATTGTTTCCCAGCAAACGCACAGCCACAGCCAATCATGACCGCAAATGAGGCTAAGCCGGCGCTCCAGAGGCCTTCGGAAATGTGAAACAATTGCGTGCCCGCTTCGTTCCATGCGAAAACTATCGTTCCACCCACGAGCCACCAAATAGAATGGGCAAACATGGACGTAGCCAGATTTGGAATTGAACGGGCTAATTGAATACTCCGATGGGCGTGCTGAAATGGTTGATAGCGAATGGGTCGATGGCCGTCGGCAGGAGCGAGGACCGGAATTTTTTTGGCGACAAGCCATCCCCATAAAGCGAGACCAATGCCGAGGGCGCCCACTTGCCAGAGACGATGCTTTCCTTGAGAGAACGCCCATCCCGCAAGCCCCGTCCCAAGGAGGATGGCAATCAAGACACTGGCTTGCATCAAGGCATTGGATTTAGCGAGCTTTACAGGAGGTGAAATCTCAATGAGAGCGCCGTATTTCGCAGGTCCAAGGAAGGCGCTTTGAACTCCCATGAAAAAGAGAACGAAGAATATTGCAGAAAGAGATTGAGACCAAAATGCAAAAAGGGCAAGGGTCATGACAATGACCTCAGCTTTTTTTGCAAGTTGGATGAGGTGGTTCTTTGGAAAACGATCCGCAATGTCTCCTGCAAGTCCTGCAAAGAGAAGAAAAGGCAGTGCAAATGTCAACCCTGCCCAAGCTTGGAGGTCGTACGATGTGGCGGTGGTTTGAACCGCCCAAAGAAGTATGACCTGTTTCAGTAAGTTGTCATTCAGGACGGTCAAAAACTGCGTACCGACGAGCGCAGAAAGCGGCCTGGGTATGAGGTTAGCCATGATTCTGAACCCATGCCGTTACTTTTTCTTTGTCCGCCGACGTCAACCAGTTGTGGGATTCCAGGTCATCAAGAATTTGGCTTTGCCGAATTCCATGTCGCTGTGCGTTTCGATAATGAGATTGCCATTGTTTCCAGCATTGTGTTGCCGCAAGAGCTAACAGAATGAGACGAATGCGTGTTGATAGGGATAGGGTTGGGCGAGAGAGAACAGTTCCATAGGCATGATTTAAGACCCATTGGTGCAAGAGACTGTCAAGTCCTTCAAGGTGGAGAAGGACACGGTCTGCGTCGGAACCATAGAGTTGTCGAAAAAACTCTTCCCCATTTGTAGAGGCGGTCGTTGAAGTTATATCTAAGGTCTCCGGAGGGAGGGAAAGGCACTGCAGCGCGCGCAAAACTTTTGGGAACCCCAAAAAGATAGAAAGCAGGCGGAGTAATTCACGGATTTGCTCCGGTGGTAATGATCGTGCTGCATTGCAAATTTCGTCAGCCGCACCTCGGTCGGTGGCGGCTGCAAATTGTGCAAGTGGGCCTACCATTCTTTGACGACTTCCTTGGGAGAAGGTTTTGGCAGGTTTTTTTGTAAGAGAAGCTCTCTTGCGCGGGTTGGCTCATTTTCTTCCACCACACATTCCCATTCTTTCGGTGCGAACAAAATGACAGTGGACCCAAATTCAAACCAGCCTAACTCTTCGCCCGCAGAAAGTTTATGGGGAGGGTCATAGTGCCTTTGGCCGCGGGTGAGCGGAGGGACTCCTAAGGTCTCGTCAAAGACGAAACGCATGGCGCCGACGTTTAACGCACCCACCAATAAAATCGCGAAAGGGTTCTCGTTTTCAGTGAGACAATGAAGAAGAATACGACGATTGGTTTGGAGCACGCGCATGCTTCGCTTGACCAGTTGGGGATCCACTGGCTGTAAATCACCCGGTTCCACCACCGCGCGAAGAATCCGCAGACTGCAGGGCGCGTGATACCGATGGTAGTTAGCGGGTGCCAAGTAGATTTGGTAGGCCACCAAGTCGGAAAGCATTTGGGCATCCCCGCCTGGAAGGAGCTCGTGCGTGGAATAGGGTGTCCCTTTGATCACCCAACTTTGCTCGGATGTTGCGGGCGTGATGGACAGGAGCCGGCCGTCGGCGGGGGCGAGCCAGCCTTCTTCCTGAGGGAGCGGGCGGGAATTCGGGGGGAGTGGCCGTGTGAAGAGAGCGAGAAAGTGCGGGTAATCCTCCCAAACTCCGGGGACGTCGGCGGGGTCAATGCCAAGACGGCGAGTCAGCCACGACCAAAGAGGCTTTCGGAGGGACCGGGGAATGCGCCGGCGGGCCACCCAGCCGCCCAAACGAGTGATGGTTTTGCGGGGAATTCCCGGGAGAGTGAAGAGGGGGCGAATGTCCAAAGGCGAATGCTCCGTTTGCGCATACTAGGATGTCCCGCCCCCTTCGTCCTCAATGACCGGTCTTCTTACTGCCTATGGCCCTTTTCAGGGTCGTGAAATGAACCAAAGCCTTCGGGTCTTGGAGGCCTTGGAGCATGAATCTTCATTCCCCGAGTCCTGGAAGAGAGAGGTTTGGCCGGTCCGCCTTCCGGAGGTACGCCAACGCGTTCAAGAAACGATGGCCCATCCTCCGGCTGTTTGGCTTGCCTTGGGAGAATCTGGCCAGGAGCTTCCCTGCCGCCTGGAAACTCGAGGCCATAACCGTTTTGATTTGGAGCATGATGAGGCGTCCGCCGACGGCGGTCCAGCGTCGGGCAACCTTCTTTCGCAGGGTCCAACCGCCTTGCGTGCACATTGGCCGTTTGATGCGTTGGCTTTGGCACTTCAAACTCAGGGCCACGCAGTGGAATTGAGTGCAGATGCGGGTTCGCACTGCTGCAATGCTCTGCTTTATTTGGCCACCTTGGAAGCGCAAAAGCAGACATGCCGGCCCTGGGTCGGCTTTCTGCATTTGACACGTCAGCCAGAGGATACGGAAGTCCAGGTACAGTTAGTTTTAGACGCCGTGGGGTGGCTTCATAAAAACGCCCCGTCTTTCTCAGACTTGGCCTAAGAAGTCCATGGGTGCGTGGCTATACTTCGCTTTCCTCATGGCCTCCCCCAAGCTCCACATCCTCGTTCTTGCTGGTGGCGAATCCACCCGAGTGCGCACTGGCGCGCCGAAAGCCCTCCTAGACCTTTGCGGTCGCCCTCTCTTGGATTATATTTTGGGCGCGGCGGATTCCTTGGGCCCCGAATCGACCACCTTGGTCCTCGGTCCGACGCATCAAGCGCTCATTGAATCTTGGCTGAAGTCCTCTTCGCGGAACGGTTGGAAGGTCGTGATTCAGCCGGAAGCCCGCGGGACCGGCGATGCTGTGCGTTGCGCGTTGGCCGAGCTCCCAGCCGAAGGAAGAGTGCTCATCCTTTGTGGAGACACTCCACTTTTAGAGGCCGACACCCTCTCCTTCTTGGCGGCGCAACCCGGTGGCGCATTGTTGAGTTGTTTGGTCGAAGACCCCTCCGGTTACGGCCGCATTCTCCGCGAGGAATCCGATGGCGCCTTGTTGCGCATTGTGGAAGAGGCCGACGCCGACGATGAGGTGCGCAAAGTTTGTGAAATCAATGCCGGCGTTTATGTCCTTGACCTTCAAGCCCTGCATCTTGCCATTGCGGCTTTGAAAACGGACAACGCGCAAGGCGAATTGTATTTAACCGATGCTGCCGTGCAGATCCTTTCGGACACCGATGGCACGGTGGTGTGCTTAGAGGATGGGGAAGAGGAAGTACAAGGCGTGAATGACCTTGTGGATTTTGCATCTGCGGTGGGTTCCATGAGAAGCCGTATTCTGGAAGAACACATGCTTGCCGGCGTCATCCTTGATGACCCGAATAGCACATTTATTGAAGATGGCGTGCAAATTGCCCCTGGTGCCCGCATTCACCCGTTCTCCATCATTCGCCGTGGTGTCATTGTGGGCGCAAACTGCTCCGTCGGGCCTTTCGCTTACCTCCGCCCTGGCACGGTTCTCAAAGACGGTGCCGAAGTCGGCAACTTTGTTGAGGTCAAAAATACTGAGATGGGGGAAGGCGCGAAGGCAAAGCACCTAAGCTATCTCGGTGATGCGATCATCGGTGCGAAGGCGAATATCGGCTGCGGAACAATTACTGCAAATTACGACGGTAAAGCCAAGCATGCCACGCACATCGGCGAACGTGCCTTTATCGGATCGGGAACAGTGTTAGTGGCTCCTGTTCGCGTTGGCGACCGTGCGATGACCGGTGCTGGCGCTGTCGTGACCCGTGGCCATGATGTACAAGATGACCAAATCGTTACCGGCGTCCCTGCGCGCCCTTTCCCTTCTTCTGACTGATGCCTAATTACGACCGCCTGAAAGTTCTTGCTGGTACCTCGCACCCTGACCTCGCCCACGAGTTGGCGGGTCAATTAGACGTTCCTTTAACCTCCGCTTTCGTTGGCCGTTTCCCCGACGGAGAAATTGACATCAAAATCCATGATGACATGCGCGGCGCCGACGTCTTTTTAGTTCAATCTACCGCGCCTCCTGTGAACGACAACATCATGGAAATGCTCTTGATGATTGATACTTTGCGGCGTGCAAGTGCGGGACGAATTACTGCGGTCATGCCTTATTTTGGCTATGCGCGCAAAGACCGAAAAGATGAGGGTCGAGTTCCTATTTCGGCAAAGGTGGTTGCCAACATGCTGGAGTCCGCTGGTTGTGACCGCGTGGTCACCGTGGATTTGCATGCTCAGCAGATTCAGGGATTTTTTGATATTCCTGTAGATCACCTTTGGGCCAGGCCGGTTCTTCTGGAGACAATCCAGTCCTTGAGCCTAGAAAACCTCGTTCTTTGTAGCCCTGATGTGGGTGGTGTGAAGTTGGCACGAGCATGGGCGAAGTCTTTGGATACCACTTTGGCTATTGTGGACAAGCGTCGTACCAGTGGAGATTCAGTGGTGATGGAAAATGTTATTGGGGACGTGGAGGGAAAGAATGTTCTTTTAACGGATGATATGATTTCCACGGCAGGGACCATCACAGAGGCCGCCCGCATCCTGAAAGACCGGGGAGCGGACAAAATCTTTATTGCCGTAACCCATGCTGTTCTCTGTGGCCCCGCAAAGGAGCGCCTCGAGAACTGCCCTGTCGACGCGATTTACGTCACAAATTCCATCCCATTAAGGGGGGAGCTGCCCGCAAATCTCAAGCAAGTCTCTGTGGCGCCGTTACTTGCTCGTGCTATTACAAGAATCCATCGGGAAGAATCTGTTAGTGCCCTGTTCGACGAGTAGAATAGGCGGTTCTCAATAGCTTGAGCACCCCTTGAACGATGGAAAATATCACCCTCTCTACGCAATCGCGTGAAAAGTTCGGCACTCGTGCCTCCATTGCCCTGCGCGCTGCAGGCTCCATTCCTGCCAACGTTGTGGGTGCTGGAGAGCCTTCAGTCTCGCTGAGCATCAACCAAAGTGAGTTTGAGGCGGCCCTTCGGAAGGAGGCTCGTGTATTTGACCTCAAAGTCGACGGCAAAAAGACAGTTTGCATCCTTCGTGAGGTCCAGTGGGATTACATGGGAGACCTGATTCAAAACGTTGAGTTTCTCCGGGATCCGGATGGCTCTGCTGCCCAAGAGCAAGCAGAAGCTGCTGCGGCGGACGAGGCCGAACGGGATGCCGCTGCTAAGAAAGTCGCCGAAGAAGCTGAAGCCGCCGCCACGGCTGCCTTAGAAGCTGCGGAAGCTGCGGAGGATGAGGCTGCAGAAGACGGAGAAGGTTCTTCTTCGGACGAAGAGGAGTAGCCCGTTGGAGGGCGCAGGCCTATGATTTCCGGTCCTGATGGGGGGCACCCTCCCGAAGGGCAGGGGCTTCGGCTTCTCGTCGGTCTGGGAAACCCTGGGCCGCAATACGTCGGAACACGCCATAACGTTGGCTTTGACGTACTCGATCTTTTCGCACACCGGTTGGGCATAGAGCCAGAGCCATTGACACTCCACGGAAAACGGTGGGGAGACCTTCTTTGTTCTCCAACTCGTCGTTTCGCATTGTTTTGGCCCACTGTCTTTATGAACCGAAGTGGTGGAGCTGTTTTGGCAGCACTACAGACCTTGGAGATTCCACCGGAAAACATGCTCATTCTCACGGATGATTTTCATCTCCCTCTTGGGGCGCTTCGCCTCAGGGCTTCGGGAAGTTGTGGAGGCCATAACGGCCTTCGTGATGTGGAGTCTTCTTTACAGTCCTTGAATTACCCACGCATACGCTTAGGGGTTGGGGATCCTGGACAAGACTCAGTTGATTTTGTTTTAGAGACCTTCCGCACTTCTGATGAAGAGACGGTTCAAGAAATGCTTGAAACGGCTTCTTGGGCGGCGGAGGACTGGGCAAAGGGGCATTCCTTGGAAGAGCTCCAAACTCAATACAACCGCCGCAAGCCGCAGGCGTGAATCCGCAATTCCGCGGACAAACCGGCAGGACCGGAAAGGCACAACATGGAAAATAAACAATACGCATACCAGGTGATGTTCCTCCTCGATAATGAAGAGGTGCGCGCCCAAGGATTCAACGCAACCCGTGATTGGGTGCGAACCACTTTAGAAAAGCATGGCGCGGACGTGAAGGTTCTTCGCCTTTGGGCAGAGCAGGCTTTGGCTTACCCCATTGCTGGCCGCAAGAGAGCCACCTATTTAATGGGTTGGATCATGGCAGGCCAAGAGACGGTGTCAGCAACAAAAAGAGAAATGTACCTTTTAGGTCCCGTTTTTCGCATTCTTTTCTTGCGAGAAGATGAAATCCCTGAGGATGAACTGGGCATTGGCATTGAAGATGCTGACATAGACGTTCCCGAAGAAATTGAGGAAGAGTACATCGAGGAATACATTACGGGATCCGACAAGAAGAAGGACGCTGAGAAGGACGCTGAGAAGGACTCTGGAGAGGACTCTGAAGAGGACTCTGGAAAATCTAAAAAGAAAGAAGAAGCGGAAGGGTCTGCTTCAGAGAAAACCCCTGAGCCAGCAGTAGCGGCTTCCAACGAAAAGGAATAAGGTGCACACGATGACACAAGAAATAACAAAACATCCAAAGCGTTTCGACTACAAAGATATCGAAACCCTTCAGCGTTACATGAATGCGCAAGGTCGAATTCATTCGGCGCAGCGGACCGGCTTAAAGGCGCGCCAACAGCGCAAATTGAAGCGGGCCATTAAATACGCTCGTTTTCTCTCCCTCTTGCCCTATGGTATCTAATGAAAACTCAAATCATTCTTAGCGAAGACATTCCTGCTTTAGGACATGTCGGCGACATCATTGAGGTCAGTGCCGGGTATGCTCGGAATCACCTTTTTCCATTAGGAAAAGCTACCCCGTTTTCTGAGGAAGGTATTCGTGCAATCCAACGGGCTAAAGAAGACGCGGAAACACGTCGGCTTAGTCTTGAGGCGGAACATGGTGCTCTTGCAAAACGTCTTGAGTCTTTGCAGTTGACCTACGAAGAGCGTGTGAATGCTACCGGGCACTTGTACGGCGCAGTGACCGCCAAGCGCATTGCAGATTCACTCCAAGAGCAAGGCTTCGATATTCCAGAGTCTCACGTTCGCCTTGCGGAACCCATTCGGGCTGCGGGTGAGTTTGAAGTACCTATTCATATTCATGGTGACTTAAACTCAAACATTAAAGTTTGGGTGCTCGCCACTGAGACGGATGAGGCCATGGATTTAGGTGAGGATGACACAGAGTCGTCAGAAGAAACGGCAGCTTCCAGTGAAGCTGGTGCTGAGTAATTCATTCCCCCTGGTGGCTCGGCCTCACGGGGCACGGGCCGCCAGGGTTTGTATCCTAGTTGCTTCATGAAAAACCAAGGTCTCAACGCACATCTTCCTTTTGATTTAGAGGCGGAAAAGAGTGTCCTGGGGAGTCTTATGCGGGATCCCCGTCGGGCGGCCGAAGTCGTCGGGAAGCTTCACGTCTATGACTTTTATTCTCCACGCCACTGTGGCCTCTTTGAGATCATTGCAGCGATGGAGGGGCGTGCGAGTGGGTCTTGTGACCCCGTCACGGTCAACCAAGAAATGGAACGGCTTGGAAAGGCCGACGAATTGGGGGGTCGTAATTACCTGAAAGAACTCATGGAGGCTGTGCCTTCCGTCGCATTTCTGGAAAATCACATCCAGATTGTTCATGACTTGGCCATTCGCCGAAAGCTGCTGAAGGCTTCTGAGGAAATCACGCGTTTGGTCGCGGAGACGGAGGAGGAGGATGTCCGCAAATTGGTGGATGAAGCGGAACAGAAAGTGTTTGAGGTTGGGGATCGCCTTGTGAGCGGTCAATTCCGTAGCATGAAAGAATTAGTGGAAGAAAATATTGACCGCATTCTTTCCGAAGACGGGACAAGTCGAGGCTTGAAGACGGGATTCTTGGATTTGGATGAAAAACAAGGCTTCCAGCCAGGTGATTTGGTTGTACTTGCTGCGCGTCCTTCCATGGGGAAAACAGCTCTCGCGCTAAATGTGCTGGAGCGTATGGCTCTTGAAGAGAATAAGGCCGTGCTTCTCTTCTCTTTGGAGATGCCCGCAGATCAATTGGTACAGCGGTTGCTTTCTTCGCATGCTAGAATTCGTCACGAAGCATTAAGGAGCGGCAAAATGGATGCCGGTTCGCGGCAACGCTTGACGCTGTCGGCGGGGAGTTTTTCTAACGCAACCGTCTACATTGATGATTCTTCTTCTCCGAGCCTTTCTGAAATCCGCGCTAAGGCACGCCGTCTGAAAAGAGACGGAAAACTTGACATCATCATCATTGACTATTTGCAGTTGCTCACCACAAAGGCAGAAAATCGGCAACAGGAAATATCTACCATTTCCCGGACTTTGAAGGCCATCGCAAAGGACATGAAAGTTCCTGTTTTAGCACTGGCTCAGCTGAATCGTGCTGCAGAAAAACGAGATTCCCACCGACCTATGTTGTCGGACTTGAGAGAGTCAGGGGCAATTGAGCAGGATGCGGACATGGTCATGATGTTGTTCCGAGAGGAATACTACGGGAAAAATGATGACAATCAGGGGCTCGGTGAGCTCATCATTGCAAAAAACAGAAACGGACCAACGGGCAATGTCCATTTGACCTACCAAAATGAGTGTATGCGCTTTGAAAATGCCGTGCATGAACCCGTTATTTGACTTTTATTACTCATGAGAGATTTATTTTTGCGAGTCTTGTTTTTTTGCGTGTTGCTGAGTGCTCCAACAACACCTCTTTGGGCCTATTCCCCGGCTCCTCAGCAGGAGAAGGGGCAAGGCGCGATTATTGATGAAATCCGTATTGTGGGGGCGGGTGACCTTGAGGTAAAAGTTCGTTCTGCGCTGACCTTGAAAGAAGGTCAGAGTTTTCAACCAGATCGATACCGCCATGATGTGGATTTCCTTTGGTCCCGTTTGCGTGTTCGAATGGAACGTCTTTCCGTAGAACAAATATCACCGGGTCATGTCCGTCTTTTTCTCTATGTCGTGCCCATGGAGTCATTTCGCAGGGTCGTTTTTCTTGGGGGAACTCTGAATGATTTACAAAGAGATGATTTTCTCTTGTTGACCGGGCTGTCCGCAAGTCAGGCGATTGATCAACAAGCAATACCGCGCGTGGCGTCGGTGATTGAAAAGGTATACCGTGAGCGGGGATATGCTCATGCAAAAGTTGAGGCAGAGACAAATCAAGACCTAGATGAGGTCACCTTTTATATTCAAGAAGGGCCTCAGGTTAAGATTGGTTCGATTCAATTTGTTGGAGTGAAAAGTATTTCGGAAAGTTCCTTTTTTGACCTCTCGCTTGAGGGTGAAATAGAGATCAGCAATGGAATCCTTGGATTGGGTTCTTCTGTTTATGACCCAGGGGCTCTGCAGCGAGATCGAATCTCCATGATGAATTTGTATCAAGACTTGGGCTATCTGGATGCCAAAGTTTGGTTGGAAACGCCCCTTCTAATAGAAGGCCAAACGGAAGTGGATCTCATTTTCCATGTGGAAGAAGGAGAGCTCTATCAGGTTGCAGGTGTTATCTTTGAGGCTTGGGCAGAAGGAGAAAGTCTTCGGTATTCTTCGGAAGAACTGAGCGCTGTTTTGGAGAACTTGCCTCCTGGCGCCCCATTAGAAGCCATTCGCATTGCCGCTGACGCCGCCGCAATCCGCCGATTTTATGGAGAGAGGGGCCATACGGTTTCCATCCGTAGAGATTCCGAGCGAGATGCTTCCTTTTTCGCCATGCAAATGGATACGCGCACGGATGCGGAGCATCAGGTAATGGTGGTCTTTCGGATTCGAGAAGGAGATCCGAAGAGAATTCGAGAAGTCATCATTGAAGGGAACACGCAATCCCAGGACCGTATCATTCGCCGGGAAATTGAACTGGAGCCAGGAGACTTGGCGGATATGGGCTTGGCTGCTCGCGCACAGCGTCGACTTCTTGGAACCAACTGGTTCTTGGACCCAGACACCCGCGCACCTTCCGTGGCTTATCGCTTTGAGCCCACCGAAGATTCTGAATGGGTAAATTTACACTTCCAGGTCAAGGAAGGGAGAGGGACCGGAAATATGATGTTTGGTGGGGGGTACAATGCAAACTTTGGTGCTTTTCTTTCGGCGACTTTGAAGAAGAGCAACTTTGATTTATTTGACTTTCCAACTTCATGGGACAAAACTTTAACGGAGCTGCTGAATGGCGAAGCCTTCACCGGAGCTGGGCAATCCCTTTCCCTTTTTATTGCTCCTGGGATAGATTATTCCCAATACAGCTTTAGTTTTTCAGAACCGGATTTATTGAAAGAGCACGTGAACCGAGTCGGTCTAAATACTTCACTGTTTAAGAGGCTTCATCGTTTTCGTACCCACCTTGAAGATCGTGCGGGGTTTCGACTTTCGGTAAGTCGACGTTTTGGCCGACACTTTTCTATTTTTGGAGGCCCAGGGCTAGAGACGGCTTCCATTGGACGTATTGCGGATGGTGTTCGTGGATCCCTTGAGACCGCATCCGAGGATCCGGAGCAACTGGCAGGTTTGACAAAGCTCTATGGGTTTGCTGGATTTTCTTGGAGCACCGTTGTTAACCCATTCTCTCCGATTGACAGTCATAAGGTCCGCATGGAGGTGTCTCGTGCCGGCAAACGATTCGGAGGTGATTTAGGTTTCACAAAATCTGACTTGAGTTTTGGAAAGTACTTCCGAGTATTTGAAGATTCTCTGAGTAGAGATTACACATTCGCCATAGAAGGAAAAATAAGGCAATGCTGGTCTGCTGATGCGCTCCCTTTTACCGAACTTTATTGGTTGGGCGGCCAAGGGTCCATTCGTGGATTTGACTACCGAGGCATTGGTGAAGTCGACGGCTACCCTGTGGGTGGCTCGAGTGCATGGAATAGCACCATGGAGTTACGTTTCCCTCTCTTCTCTGGCAAGGAGCGAGACAAGGTAGAAGAAGTGCAATGGATGCGGGGGGCTTTCTTTGTGGACGCGGGAAGTTTTGGCGATTCTTTTGGACACCTTCAGCCCACGCGGGTCTCTGCCGGTTTTGGACTCCGTATAAGGATTCCATTTATGCCTCAGATGCCTTTGGCCTTAGATTTCGGCATCCCTGTTCACAAGGAAGGGGGGGATAGAACAAGTTTAGTTAGCTTTACCTTTGGAGAATTTTAATGAACCAAAAGATTTTACTCATCCACTTACCACTGCTTTGTACTGCATTGGCTTTCCTCGGTGGCTCGTTGATTGCCGAAAGAGAGTCGCCTGCTTTAGACGAGGACATCCATTTTTTGGACATGCAACGATGCTTTAACGAGGTGCCGGCAGTCGTTGACGAGATGGATCGTTTGCGTGCACAGTTTGCCCCGACTTCAGAAGCTTTCCGTCAGAAAGATAAAAGCCTTCGCGCCACAGAAGGGGAACTCTTGGTAATGGACCCTAATTCGATGGACTTCTTGACGAAAAAGCATGAGCTGGAAACGGCACGGCTTACTCTGGAGCGTAGTCAGCAGTTTCAGTTGCAGCGCTTCCAGACGGCTCAGAGTGAAGTCTATGTCCGCGCAGCACGCTTAATTCAGGCCAAGGCGGAAGAAATCGGTCGCCTTAAAGGGTACGCTGGAATATTCGTTTCACCTCCTTCCTTGGATGACTTGCCACAGGAAACTCAGATAGCAGCTGAGTTTTTGAACAGTCGTAAGCTGCTTTGGGTGCATCCTCAGCTGGATATGACCCAAGAGGTTATCGAAAGTTTGTCCGAAACCCCTTAAACTAGGGATGATGACTCGGAAAGAACGCACCATTAAGCGCGCAGTGGAGTTGGAGGGAATTGCTCTTCATTCCGGAGATCACGTGCATGTGCGGATTGAGCCGGCCCCCGAAGGCACCGGGGTTGTTTTCCAGCGTACGGACATGGAGGACCCACCGGACATTCCGGCTCTTGCAGGTTACCTCACGGTTTCTCAGCGCCGAACTGTTCTTCGTGCGGGAAACGGAATGATTGGCATGGTCGAGCATCTTCTCTCAGCTTGTGTTGGTCTTGGTGTGGACAATATCTTTGTGCGCGTTTCCGGAGACGAACTTCCAGGGATGGACGGGTCAGGAAAAGACTATGCCACATTGATTTCTGGGGCTGGAATTGTTCCGCAAAAAGCAACACGGAAAGTATTGAAGATTGAAGATCCTTTGATTTTCCGTGAAGGGAATGCGGAAATCCTCGCGTTACCGCCCAGTACCGATGGGCTGAAAGTCCTATTTCAACCGGAGTACCCGGAAGGCATTGACGCAAGCCCCTTTACTTTTCAATTGGGTGCAGATTCTTTTTTGAATGATTTGGCTCCTGCACGAACTTTTGTGCAAGCAAAAGAAATCGATGCACTCCTAGAAGCCGGATTGGGAAAGGGCGCCAATGCAGAAAACACGGTGGTTCTTGGGGGCGAGGAGCCTCCGGATTTTCGAATGCCTCAGGAACCCACTCGGCATAAGGTGCTGGATGTGCTTGGAGACCTAGCGCTCTTAGGGGCCGACCTTCATGCCGACATCGTGGCTACCCGAAGTGGACACAGTTTGAACCAGACTTTGGTTCGACACTTGCGGGAAGATCTTGAGGCCATTGAGGTTGCTGGCGAAGGCCGTGGTATTCAATATGAGGTGCAGGATGTGATGCGCCGCTTGCCTCATCGATACCCTTTTCTCTTGGTAGATCGAATTATTGAAGTCGAAGGGTTTCGTCGGGCGGTCGGTGTGAAAAATGTCAGCATCACTGACCCATTTTTTCAGGGCCATTTCCCAGACAAGCCACTCATGCCAGGCGTCCTTCAGCTAGAAGCACTTGCTCAAGTGGCGGGGTTTTTGCTGCAAAGGAAACTGGACCTCACCGGAAAGCTGGGCGTTTTAGCGGCCATCGACAAGGTGCGCTTCCGCGGAACTGTAGTGCCGGGGGATCAACTACGCCTTGAGGTGGAAACTCTGCGAGTGAACCGCAGTCGTGTTCAAGTAAAAGGACAGGCAAAAGTCGGTCGCCGTGTTGTGTCGGAAGCTCTTTTGTCCTTTGCCATGATTGATGCATGACCTTGATTCACCCCACCGCTTATGTGGCCCCTACCGCTGAATTAGATTCAAGTGTGGAGGTTGGCCCTTTCTGTTACGTCGGTGGCCAAGTAAAGATTGATGCAGAGACGGTGCTTGGGCCTCATGTGACCGTGCAGTCGCGGACAACCATCGGAAAACGGAATCGTTTCGTGGGCCAAGCCGCGATTGGTGGACTTCCACAAGACTTGAAATATACAGGCGAAGAGAGCGGACTTGTCATTGGAGATGACAATGTTGTCCGTGAATTCGTAACTATGAATATTGGCACGGCGGCAGGTTCCTGGGTAACACGTCTCGGTAATCAGAATCTTTTGATGGCTTGTTCTCATGTTGCGCATGATTGTGTTATTGAAGATGAAGTCATTCTTGGAAATAACGTACTTCTTGCGGGACACGTGTTGATTGAAAGCCAGGCTATTATTTCCGGAGGTGCGGCCATCAATCACTTTGTTACGGTGGGCACTTTGGCAATGGTCGGTGGAATGAGCCGTATCATGAAAGATGTTCCTCCTTATTTAGTTGCCGAAGGCAGCCCTGCCCGCCTTCGGGCCGTGAATTCCGTCGGCCTTCGGCGCCGTGAAAAATCTCGGGAAGCGGTGAGCCAGTTGCGTGATGCCTATCGACGCCTTTTTTCGGGTGATGCGCCGACTGTATTGGCCATTCAGGAAATGGAAGCGCTGGGAGATCTTCAGCCGGAAACCATGCGGCTTTTGGCCTTCTTGCGTGACATGGAGAGGGGGTACCAAGGTCGCTACAGAGAGTCCCTTCGCCGTCCGCAGCGAGAAGAGGCTTAATGGCTTCGGTGCTGCGTGCAGCGGTCGTTGGGGTCGGCCATCTTGGTCAGCATCATGCACGGATTCTTTCTGAGTTGCCGGACGTTGAGTTGGTCGGTGTGGTAGATGCTTGTAAAGACCGTGGCCAAGAGATTGCCGTGAAATATGGTGTGCCTTGGTTTCCCTCCTCGGATTCTTTGGTACACGAAGTGGACTTCGCGGTGATTGCCGTTCCCACCATTTCTCATCGAGAAGCCGCGCTGCCTTTCCTTTCTCAGGGGAAGGCTTGTTTGATTGAAAAGCCCTTGGCTGCGGATACGGAGACTTGTCGCCAGATTTTGCACGATGCCGAAAAGGGTGGGGCTATGGTTGGTGTCGGTCATGTTGAACGCTTTAACCCTGCGGTGCGCCGAGCGATGGAATTAGATATCGAGCCCCGTTTTATTGAGGCTCACCGTTTGGCTCCTTATTCTTTCCGAGGAACGGATGTTGGCGTTGCTTTGGATTTAATGATTCACGACGTGGACTTGTGCTTGGCATGGATTGATGAGGAAGTTGTTTCTGTAGACTCCATTGGAGGAGCAACCTTGTCACCCAGTGAGGATGTGGTGAGTGCAAGATTGCGTTTTTCCAATGGCGCGGTAGCAAATTTGACGGCTTCCCGCCTTAGTTTGAAGCCCATGCGCCGCTTCCGTGTTTTTGGTCCGGATTGTTATGTCACAGTGGACAGTGCAGCGCATTACGCGCTCTTGGTGAAAAAATCGGTGGACTTTACCCCGGAGGCGGTAAAAAGAATTGCTGCGTCGGAAAACCCGCAGGCAGGCTTTCAAGATCTTCTTCATATTGAAGAGTTAGATTTTCCCGACGAAGAACCTCTTGTTGCGGAACTTCGCGCTTTTGCCAATGCCGTCCGAAGCGGCCAACCTCACCTTGTTTCTGGAGAGGCTGGCTTTGCAGCAGTTCAAGTTGTGGAAAGAATTCTAGAAGCGCTTGGGCCGCACCCGTGGGGCCTGGAAGGACCATAGAACGGGGACGAGGGACATGCTCAAGGGAGCAATGAGAATGATGTCGGAACCTCTTCCTGCTGAGGTCAGGATCGATAGGAGCGCTAATAAGATGGTTGCCGTTGTCACGAGGACTCGCTCTGACCCAGCGTTTCGCGGCTTCTAGTGCTCCTTGACGGTCTTTGGGTTGCTTTCGCCGGACGGTCTGTTGAGGTAGGTGGCCATGACGACACCATCGTCGGTGGCAATGCCGAAGACGACAGCAAGTCAGGGCAACATGACCTATGGATTTCACCTTAGAAATGAGATAATTGGGCCGTGAAAGTGAAACCGCCCATCCTGCAACAGTACGAACTCCAACCAGCATCGTTGGGAATCCCCGTGGATTGGGAGCAAGTTTTCGGTCGGAAAGCGCCGATTCGTGTGGAAATTGGCTTTGGCAATGGGGGCGCCTTGGTGTGGTGTGCACAGAAAAACCCCGCAGTAAATTACGTTGGATTTGAGTTGCCGAAGGATTGTATTTTACGTTCTACCGCGCGTTTATGGCGTGCAGAAGTACCGCACGCACGAGTGATTTGCGGAGATGCACGATATTTACTCCGAGAATTGTTCGCCCCGGCTTCCGTGGAAAAAGTGTTGATGCAATTCCCCATGCCGTGGCCCAAAGAAAAACATGCAAAGCATCGAGTGTATAGTCCTCGTTTTGCGACGTCTCTCGCTCATGTTCTGAAACTGAATGGGTGCTTTGAGCTTGTTACCGATCAAAAAGGTTACGCCCAAGAAACAGAAAAGATTTTGTCCGCCCACCCTTCCTTCGCGGTAGACCCACTTGAAGTTAATCCACCTCGCCCATACAAGACACGTTATGAAGAGAAATGGCTTGAAGAAGGTCGAAGTATTTTTCGGGTCGTGGCCACTCTTCAGGAGAACGTTCCTGCTCACCGATTTCTCATTCAAGAACCCATGGAAACAAAACATCTTAGCTTTTTACCCACCGAGGCCGACCTCCGTCCTTTGCTTCAGACGACCTTTCGAGAACAAGAGTCTGTTTTTCAGGTTAAAGATCTCTTTAAAGCAGATGATGGTTGGCTTTTGGATGTGGTCTCCTCCGACGAATCCTTTTCTCAACGATTTCTTTTGCGTATTCTTGAGAAAAATGATGGACGAATTTTGGTACGACCGTCAGGAATCCAGGCCCCCTATTATTCCGAGGCGGTGCGCTTTGGCATTCAATCTGTCATAGACACCCTGATTTCTGCCCAGTCCCAAGGTTAAGAAGATATGCCAGGGAAGCTGCGGCGGCGGGGGAAGAAGGGCGCGGGCCTTGCACGAGAAACAAAGGACTCCTCCGCGTTGCCGTTGATTGAGGCGGCTTGTGTGGCAGCCGAGGTTCCCCGTGCTTTGGGCTTAGCGAGAGATTTAGAGGGAGCTGGTTTTTTTGATGCCACCATTGTGGGGCAGTGGTCTTTGGCCCACGATTTTTTGACACAACGGGTCTCCGAGGCCGTGGATGGGTTGGACTGTGCATTGCGGATGTCAAAATCTCCCGAAGCACGACTAAGATTTTTTGTTCCTGGCATTCTGGTCCGTATTCTTCATGGGCAAACTTCTCTCATTCTTGAGCATCTTCGTCCCTTGGCCGGAGATTCTGCGATGGAAGTTTCTGAGGCTGTGCAGGCTTTTGGAGTTCGACCACAGGCAGAAATATTAGGGCCTAAGATTTTTGATGAGTTACTTGACTGGGCACAGGATGAGCATCCTTGGGTACGAAGAACTGCAGTGGAGGCTGTTCGCCCTCAAGGGGTCTGGGTTAAACACTTACGTTGGGCGGTTGAATCGCCTGCTTATTTACTCCCTCTTCTAGACGCACTTCGTTTTGATGACAACCGGTATGTGGCGAACGCCGTCGGAAATTGCCTGAATGACATCTCAAAAAAAAATCCTGAGTTGGTCTACGAAGTGATCGCGCGGTGGCAGGAAGAGGAGGGCGGTCCTTTTTTGGATCGAATGATTGCCAAAGGGTTACGCACACGAGTGAAATCTGGGGATCCACGTGCTTTTCTCGCTTTAGGGATGGGAAACGCGGAGGTAGATGCCACGGTGACTTTAGAATCTGGAAAGGTGGCCCGGCCCAATCGGGCCCTTGAATTCGCGCTGGCATTGAAAACTCCCGGCGGAAAGGCGCTCATGGCCTTGGTCTATGAAATAGAAACACCGGGAAAAAGTCTAAGCCGGCCACGGAAGAAACGTTATCACGGCGGAAAAATTCAAATTCCGAAGAATGCGAAGACCGTGTTCCGGATCAAGGAAAGGCTCTTTGATTCTGCAGCAACTCCTTTGATTGATGGCGATTGTGTGGCCCGGTTTTTCCTGAATGGCAAGCAGGTCGCATCCGTGGAGTTCACTTTGAAGCGCCGTTAAGCGGACTTATTTCAGACTCTGCAAGGCTTGACGCAAACGTGGGATAGCCTCTTCAATCTCTTTTGCGCTGACGGCACCAACACTGACTCGACACCAGCCATCTTCATCTTCAGGCTCAACGCCAAAAGCTCGGAAGGGAACGACTGCAAATGCAGCATGTTGAAGAAGGAAGGCGCGAATGGATTCATTGTCCGTGAGACGCGTTCCGTCGGGCGTCACTTTTCCTTCAAGTCGAAACTGAACGGACATGTAAACGGCGCCTTGCGGTGCAATAAAGTGCAGGGGGAGCCCCTCTGATCTCAACTCTTCCATTCCATGGTAAAGCGCGTCGAGACGTGTTTGAACCCGATCAATCATTTCAGTGTCCCATGCTTGACACCCCTTTTCGTTCTCAAGCCATTTTGCAACGGCTACTTGTACGGGCTTGGGAGACCATGCGCCGATATGGGTGAGGAATGCGGTCATTTTCCTGGTGATGGCCGGTGGCCCAAACACCCAACCACATCGAAGACCCGTTGCACAGAGACCTTTCGAAATTCCGTCGGAGTGAATCACGTAGGGGGCGCATTCAGGAACGAGTTCAACGGGGGAATAGTGTTGGTAGCCCTCGAAAACAAGGGAACGGTAAATCTGGTCAAAGAGTAGATAGAACGTTTTCTCTCCAGTAGTCTTTCTCCGTTCATTTTCTTCCACTAAAAGATGGCCGAAGGCTTCTACTTCCTCTTTTGGCATGACGCCACCGGAAGGATTCTGTGGAGTATTCAAGACCAAAAGTCGAGCATCTTGAACATGGGGGCGGATGAGGTCGGCGGTAGGTTGAAACGCGTTTTCTGGCGAACATTGAATGCCCTTCACTCGTACCTGGCAAGCATCACGGTAATTATGATTATTCCAGGATGGAACTGGAAAAAGTACGCAATCTCCGGGGTCTACAAGGAGACGATAGGTGGCATACAGACTAGGCCGACCTCCACCGACAATCGTGAACGCTTCGATGGGATAATCCAAACCTTGCGTACGCCGGACATGTTGCTGCACGGCGGCACGAAGTTCCTGCAGGCCTGGTGCCGGTGGATAGTTTGTATTTCCCTCTTGGATGGCAACTTGAACACCCTTGGCGAGATCCGCGGGAATGGGGAACTGTGCCGGAAGGAAATCCCCTACGGTCATGTTGGCTACAGGTATCCCTTCTGCTTGCAATGCACGGATGTCGCCTGCAATTGTCAAGATTGTGGATGCTTGCATGCTCGAAGCCATCTGGCTCAGACCACGGCTTGCGGCCTCTTCGCCAAAGTCAGGAGAGAATGTATGCACAGAGGTTTCGGTTACGGGTGTCACCGTGCCTATTTTACTACTTCCTTGGGGTCTTGAGGCGCTTGAGATAACGGTCTCGTAGTGCAGTTTGCTTGGATGTCAACGGCACCTCTTTCCCGGCAATCCACATACGCTGGATATCCGCTTTGAACCCTGTAGGGTCTCCATGGCAAAGGAAAAAGTTCGCTGATTTCCCGGCCTCAATGGAACCCGTATATGCGTCGACTCCAAGGACTTCGGCCGCTCCTAGCGTGAGTGCGTGGAGAGTTGCCTCTTGACCCAAGCCCCATGTTCCTGCGGTTGCCGCTTGGTAAGGGAGATTTCGCGCAAATTCAGGATCGTTAGTGCGGAAGGCAATTTGACAACCCGCAGCTTTCAAGATTCCAGCATTGCGGTAGGGGGCATCAAAGGGGTCATTCTTTTGTCCAGGAAGTTGATGGACCTGGCCGACAACGACCTTCGCGCCATCGGCGCCTAATATCCCCGCAACTTTCCAGGCATCCCGGCCTCCCTGCCAAATGACAGAAAGTTGGCGTTCTTTCACCCAAGTCCGAGCTGCCATGAGATTCCAAAGGGAGTCCGCTTCGATCAAGATGGGCTTTTCACCTCTTGCATAAGGCACAAGAGCTTGCATACGAAGGTCTTTATTCCAAGATTGCAAGGGGTGTTCCGCCATGCGATCTTGCAGTGTTCCGTATTCCAGGGCTTCGTCAAACCAGCGATTCAGTTCTTCAAGCCCTTTTGGTTCTTCGGGCTCCTTGCCTTCTTTGGGCTTTTTAGCCCTTGGGAAACGAAGCACTAAGCCTAAGTCTGTGGTAACGACCATGTCTTCGGTGGTGACGCCGTCTAATTGAATAAGGGCTGCTTGCCCGCTGATTGTTCCCCGGGTTCCACGTACAAGAACGTGCGTGATGCCATTGAGTCGCGTCACTTGGTGATGAGCAGAATCGGCGTGAATTGCAGTCGCAAAGGAAAGGTCCGGCTGATAGTCCCCAATTTCCATGTCATCCCGCGATGCTCGGACGGCAGCAATTTCGACTAAACCGGTCATATCTCCAGCATTGATGAATCCTGGGTAAAGGTGTTGGCCCTTTGCGTAAACGTGATTCACATTGGCTGGCAGTGGGCCCGTATAAGATTTCCCCGCAAAGAGTATTTGCCCATTTTCCACGATGACGGAACCTTTGTATGGCTCGCTGGAGACAGGGTGGATTACAGCATCATGAATAAAATAGGCTAGCCCCTGTCCATTCTTGGTCCACGAATTGGGAAGAGTCGTTTGCCGTTGAGGAGTGACGCCGACATCTTCTCTGTGCGCGTTGGCCCAGGTCGTGACTGCAAGGGAGTAGTCCTCCCACGCTTTGCTAGCGGCTTCATTCCATTGATAAAGAAGCCGGCCCCGTGCCAAAGTCATTTTACATTGTGCTTGATTGGTGAGTGGAGGTGCCGACCAAATCGACAAGGTTCCATCTTTCCCTGGTTCAAGCGTGCCAAGATGATCTTCGAGGCGAAGTTGAATGGCTGGATTTCGTGTAGCCGTGGCCAAAGCCGTTTCCCAATCCATGTTTCCATACCTCATTCCCTTTGCGGCTTCCGTATTGAGGCGGCGAATCATTTCATCTGAATCAGAATTGATTGAGACCGTAACCCCAGCCTGTTCCATAATGGAGACATTCCAGGGAATTGCGTCTCGCACTTCAAACTTGTAGGCCCACCAGTCGGAAAAAGTTGAAGCCATTGCGCCATAGGCAGCCAATTCGGGCGCAACTTTGTACCCCTCTAAAACATGTTGAAATGTGGGACGAGGAATGCCGAACTCTTTGCATATATCGAGAAACATCAAGAGTTCGTCGGCCCGGTAGGAGTGGCATTGAATGTGAATCTCTCCATCAAGAATATCCGCTAACACCTCAAGGCGAACGTCACGTCGGAATTGCGGAGCAAGGCCTTCTTCGTGCTGTACCCTTTCTTTTTTATATTCCTGTGCAGCAGTAAAGGCACGTCGGTAAACACCTTGGACGCCAACGCGCGAGTTTGGAAAGCGCTTACCCCATGAGCTTTCCCAATTGGATTGCTTCACGTTTTCCCCTAAAGCGAATTTAATGCCTTGCTTCGCGCCCGGATAGAGCAAATGGGAAGCATCCTCTTGGAAGTAGTCCAGCTCCCAAACGGCGGCCTGCCCACCAATGGGGTTGGCAGATCCATGTAAGGATTGGACAAGGGCGGTCCCTCCTGCGGCAGCACGCCAAATACCAACATCACGGGGCTGAATCATGTCACCGATGCGACACTCCGCGGTGATGGAAACAGTCCCTTCGTTAATTGCAGCAAGTGCTAAGTGAGAGTGAGCATCCAAAATTGCAGGCGTAATATGGAGCTCTTTTGCAGTGACGATGGGAATGTCGGGTGGGCAGGTCAAGGAAGAGCCCACTTCGGTAATCACACCATTTTGAATGAGAAGATCACCCTGAAAAGGAGCTGTGCCCGTCATGGGGTACAACGTGGCGCCTCGAAAGAAAACATCGCCGGTAAGATTTAAGGTCGGGATGCGGTCGGCCTCAACCTCGATGAGCCAAGCAGGGTGACCGGAAAGTGGATCGATGGCCACCGAGTCTTCTTGGTTGTCGGGCGTCTCGGGGTCAGAGGGGAGAGTCGATTCTTCCTCCTTCGTTTCTTCATTTTCTGTTGCAGGAACATCCGTGAGGCGGACCAAAGTGCAGGGCATTTCTCCGAACTTGGAATCTAAGGTTCCTTTTCCCTCGTTACCTTTTAGGATTAAGTCGGCAGAGAAATCCATGGGCATTCCTGGGGGTTGAAATTGAAACCGTATGGAATTTCCGTCCATGGACACTTCTTCCGCTTCTTCGCGGTCCTTCGGGTCTTCAGAGTCAAAAAGGTAAACCGTGTTTCCTTTGACGCGGATTTCAAGACCAAATTCATTCTCTCCCATCGGGGTGTTCAGAGAGACAAGCCAGTCTCCTTCTAGGGAAGCGTCTACTTTCGTTTCCGAAGAGGCCTCTCCTTCCTCTAATTCCCAACCGCGATGATGTGCAAAAACCCAAGCAAGGTTCGGTTTACCCGGCGTCCAAGCATTGCGGTGGAGAAAGAAATCACTCGGCTGTCCTGTGGCCCAATGGGGCGCCTCTGATTGAAGGAGAGCGTAGAGGTCTTGATGGAGCGCCCGATGAAGTGTTTCTTCGTGAATGCCCGCTTTCAATAACTGCTCTAAGTCTTCCTGGAATTGTTTTGCAGAGCCCGAGGGAATCAAAGCACAAGGAACGCCGGACGCCTGTAGCTTGAGGAAGGCTTCTACTTTTTCTGTGTGAAGTCGACGCTTTTCATCATTCAATTTTTGAGGCGTTTCCCACCAAGAACGCGATTCCGGATTAGCCTTCTCATCGTCTTTGTCCTCTGGTGCATCGGGAAGGTCCAAAACAAAAAGCACACCAACTTGTTCTCGCAAGAGCCGGTCCGATAGCCTCCACGCATCTTTTCCTCCAAGAAGAAGTGTTTCGGATTGAGGGGAAAACTCTGCTTGGAGATCAAGAACATTTCGAATTTCCCGTGCCGTATTCGCCAAGAAAACGCGCGGGGCCGTGGATTGAAAAGAAGCCAAGGCCGGATTAGATATTCTAGAATCTTGATCTGCATCCAACATGGCCTGTCGCAAAGTCGCCAGGCTTGCCATGGCAGTTCCTGGGTATCCTGAGCCATGAGATCGCAGAGAAAAAACAGGGAGCCCTTGGCGTTTTAGGAGTGCTTCTCCTAAGGGCTTTCCATTCAAAGAAACCCAGGAACTCCAACCACGGGCCAAGCCACGGGCAGGAATGATTTGCCCCGACGTAAATCCTTGCAGTCGCCAGGATTTAGCCGCTTCAGGGTCCCACACCATTTTGTCCGATGCGGTTTCCCATCCGCGAAGTGGCGCGAAATTCCCTAATTCCATCGTGGGAATGGGGCCGGTGGTGGGGTCACTTATATTCCCGCCATAGGGATGGTCTGGTTCGGAAAATTCGGATGGGATATTGCCATGGAAAAGTCCTGGGTACGCAATCCAAGATTCTCCCTCTGGTGCTTGAACGAGTTTAGCTTTGGGGGGGCGCTGCAACTGCTCGCCGGATTGCGAAAGTTCCTGAATACGACCGTTCTTTAAGATGAGATCATGGGGGCCAGTGGTGGATCCGTCGGCGTGCCAAAGTTGAATATTATCGAGGAAAAAAGGGCCCTCATGAGGCGGATCTTGTGGATGAACCGTGGCCAAAAAGGGGAGGATAAAGACGACTGTAGTGGCAAACATGAAGAGATGATATCGTGCCCCCATGAGCACCGAACTCTTCTTGGCAAACCTCGCTTTGGTCCTTCTCTTTCTTGGTTTGACACTGATGTCAGGCCGGCGAGGGAACCGAGAGCTACATTATGGAATGGTGATTTCGACAGTTTTATTTCTCTTTTTGGCCATTGTGCAAGCGGAAATGATCGGGAAGGATTTCGTCTTTAATTCACTACGCCTTGAAATTCACCTTTGGTGTGCGTTTACCGCTTTGGTCGCGCTGCCTGGGGTCATTTGGTCTGGGTTGCGGTTACGCCGTGACGAACTATGTCGTCTAACACATCAACGTTGGGTTGCGGGATTCGTTCTCCTAACGCTGGCATCTATTTCCACCGCTATATGGATGTTTCTTGATGCTGTTCCTGTCGTTAAGGCTGACTAAATACGGTAAGTAATTCAACCGGATGGAGGATTTCCCCCTTGAACCCCGCCTTCCGAAGACCTGTTTCTAGGCGCATTCGGCAAGGTGGATTGGTTGAAAGAACGACATCGGGCTTGTGGCGGAGAATCTTTTCAATTTTGTCTTGGGTTACGGCATCAGACACCTCGGGCGCGAGCGCGTAGCTCATGCCCCCGGCCCCACAGCAGAGTTCAGCATCTTCCGGCTCGAGGATTTGCAGATGAGTGCATTCTTGAAGGGCTCTTCGCATGGCACCGGCTTGGTTTAGGACATGGTCAAGTTGACAGGGAGGGTCCCATACCGCTCGCAGTTTTTTTGTTACTGGAGGAGTGCGCCATCCCTGCTGATTTAAAAAAAGCAGAGGGTCCAAGACAGGGATGGAACTTTGTTCCTGTAGGTGAGCGCTGCATCCTGCCGCCAAGGAGATAATGGCGTCGGCGGATTGCGAGAGCGCGGCCACAGTTTCCGTTCTCATTTGATTCCCTTTCTCCGGTTCCCCAAAATGTGAATGCGAAGAGCCACAACAAAATGGCTGGGCAGGGATTTCGACTTGGAAACCTTGTGCAGCCAAAAGATTCGCCGTCGATTTAAGGCTGTCGCCGAAAAAACTTTTTTGGACACAGCCAAGGTGGAGGAGGACGGTACCCCTTTGCGGCAATTGAGGCGACGGTGGCGTGAAATGTGTGGGAAATAAAGTCGGTTGAGACGGAACGGATGCAGCGAGAGCTCGGGAAGTCGGGGTTCCTATTCTTTCTGCAAGAGACAGGACTCCACAACGCCGAAGGAATCGAAGGAGGGCAAAGAAAGCTGGCTTCATCCAGGACAAAAGTTTTGCTGGTTTGGCCTGGCGAAATTCATCGACTAGCGTGTGATAATCCACGCGTGATGGGCAGGCTGGCTCACAAGCGCGGCACAGCAAACATGCATTTAAGCTTGGGAGGACGTCGGCGTAATCGAGACGCTCTTCAGCGAGGGCTCGAACAAGAGCGATACGCCCTCTTGGTGATTGTGTTTCTTGACCTGTTGCTCGGTAAGTGGGGCAAGATTCCAGGCATAGACCGCAGTGCATGCAGTCAAACGCAGCCGTCATTTCTAAGAGAGACGAATTGCTCATGGCATCCTTTTTGAGAAAAGATGGAACGTGTTTGACGTCTGAGTCATGGATTTTGCCAATTCTCCGGCCCATGGAAAGGGTTTCCCCGACGGGATTCGGAGGCCAGATTGCCATTTCCCCTGGTAGGTTATTGCCATGGACTCTTGTTGAAATGCAACCGTATGGTTCGCAATGTCCACTGCAAGTGCATCTGCTTGCAGCGTTTCAAGGAGCTCTTCAGGGATTGGTGAAGGAAAGTGTACGCGGGAAGTGCTCTTTTGGAATTCCTCTTGCAAGGATGCAAGGCTTTGCTCTCCGCATTCCGGTGAAATTTCGTGCGAGGCGAACGCTGGGATTCTTTCGATAGAGCCGCAGGTGAATAGATTTCCTTGTTGCTCCGAGTGGCGAATTCCGAAGTGAGGCAAGCTGGGTGCATTTTCAGCCGGGAATTGATACCAGAAAATCCTTGGGGGTTGAGGTCGAAGTTTAAGAACCAGAGAGACACAAAATGCAAGTTGACCTTGTGACCCAAGGAGGAGGCGGGTGAGGTCGTAGCCAGCCACAGATTTCACAACTCGTGCACCCGTTCGAATAGAGGTTCCGTCTGCCAGAATCCATTGGCCTCCAAGAATCTGATCTCTTGGAAATCCCATTGATGAGGTGAAGAAGGAATGGTCGGGGGCAAGGCAAAGTCCCCCCAAAGTTCCACTTTGATCCTGCGGAGAGCACACGCCCCATTCTAATCTTCTTTCGTGAAGAGTTTGTTGCAGAGAGATAAGGTCAATCCCGACTTGAACTTCGCAAGTTCGATCTTCTGCGTCAAACCAAAGCACTTGCGTGAGGTTTTCTGCAGAAAGAAATGAGTTGGGCTGCTCGAGAACCCCATGGCGTTTCATCCGAGTCCTTCGGCCGCATGGCAAGACAGTTCGATCTTTGTCTCTTGTTTGTCGAAGGAGTTCTTGTGCTTCCTCGATGCTTGCTGGGGCCCAAAGATCAGCCATGAGAGATGGCATGACGGCGGAACACTTCGGAACAACCTCGTTTCATAGGCAGGCCTTTTCCAGGATTCAAGAGGTCGTCGGGGTTGAAAATTTGGCGCACTCGCTCCATCAAATTGATTTCTTCGGAAGTATATTGTTCAGCAAGCAAGTTTTCTTTTTCCAAGCCGATGCCGTGCTCCCCGGTGATGGACCCGCCAAGTTCAAGGCACTTCCGAAGTATTCTTGCTCCCGCGTCCTCCACGGTGGCGCATTGTTCGGCGTCTCTCGCGTCATAGGAAAAATGCGGGTGAATATTTCCGTCCCCCGCGTGAAAGAGATTGGCAACATGCAAGCCAGTTTCTTTTTGTACTTCTTCCACATAGGTCATGATGGCTGCTAGTTGAGAACGTGGAACAACACCGTCCATAACATAGGAATCTGGAGCGAGGCGACCCAGAGCGCCGCCAGCTCCCTTCCTTCCCTTCCATAGCTGGGTGCGTTCTTCTGCGGTAGCGGCCTGTTTGAAAACGGAAGGATGGAAGGATTGGAGAATCGTTCTTGCCGCTTCTTTTTCTTTTTGAACGGAGTCCTTTGACCCCTCAATTTCCACTAACAAAACAGCCCCTGCATCGACGGGCAGGCCGGCTCGAAATACCGAATCTTCTACGGCTCGGATTGCATTTTGATCCATCACTTCAAGTGCAACAGGTTGGAGCCCTTTCGCTACCAGGGTAGAAACTACTTCACAGGCCTTAGTAACCGAGTCATATCCGGCTAAAAAGGTGCAGACTTCGTCAGGCTGAGGAATGAGGCGTAAATCAATGGAGACAGCAATGCCAACCGTGCCTTCCGAGCCCGCGAAAAAACCTCGCAAGTCAAAGCCATCTTGCACTCCCGAAGGCGTTCCCCAATCTTCCACGGTTCCATCGGGGAGCACCACGCGCAATGCAAAGACATGATTGGTCGTCGTTCCGTGAAGAAAGCATTGCGGACCCCCGGCATTTTCTGCAAGATTTCCACCTAAGGTGCTCACGGTTTGGCTGGCGGGGTCTGGAGCAAATCGAAGTCCGTAGGGTTCCACCGCACGACCTAGGGCAGCATTGACCACACCAGGTTGGACCTTGGCCCGCATGCCGACGGGGTCAATCTCTAGGATTCGATTCATGCGTGTGAGAGCCATAACAACTCCTCCAGGTGGAACCAAGGCACCTCCTGAGAGCCCCGTGCCTGCTCCGCGCGCAGCCCAAGGAATCTGTGCTTGGTGGAGTCGTTTTGCGCATGCAATGACTTCCGTTTCCGTCTTCGGTAGGATGACCGCAGAAGGACGGCTTCGGAATAGGGTGAGTGCATCAGACTCGTAGGCAAGCAAACTGCCTGGATCCGTAAGGACATGGGCTTTGCCCAAAATATGCTTTAAGTCCACCAGAAGATGTTTCCTTTTCATTCTTCCTGCGGTGCTTTTTTCGGAATCCATCGGGGCGTATTTCCTAAATAGATTTCGTAACCTTCTCCAAATTCTAAAGTGGCATCTCTTTCCTCATAAGGTGCGGCAAGGAAAATCCATAGCGCCGTGAGAAGGCCAAGCATGAGTCGATCCACAGTGACTTCGGTCATGCCCGCGATCATCAGGAGAATGCCCAGGTTGATGGGTTGGCGAATGTGCGAATAGGGAGCCAGGGCAATGAGTTCGGCGGAAGGCACCCCGCCTCCTCGGCGGAGTTCTTTGAGGTGGGGCAGTCCAATGAGCAAAGCACTTCCCACAACCAAGGCGGCCCATGTTGTCAAAAGTAAGCCGACGGCCTGCATGCATCGCGCCACAAAATGAGGCCAATCATTTAAGTCCCAAAGGACTGGTCCCGTGGTTTCCCAGAGCTGCGTCATGAGGACCAAAGTAATTCCGGAAACAAAGACGAATAAAGGGCGCTCCCCACAGGGTCCAAAAGGACGGTTCAGGAGGCGTCGGCCGACACCACGGGAGAAAACGGAGTGAGGGAGGATAAAAAGAAGGAGGAGAGCAAGGTCTTTGAACAAAGAAGACAGTTGAAAGCCAGGTTCCAGTAAAGAAAGAGGGGCGCCAGAAATAAGCCGAAGCCAGCCAAATACTCCAAAGACCGCAAGGGGAACGCCAAGGGCGAGCCACCTCGCCGCCCGCGGTTGTGCAAGGGAGGAGGGGGCGAACGCAATGGTTTCCGTTTCTGTTTCGCAAGGCACAGGGCGCATGCGGCGGTCAGTCGGTGCAGGTGGCACGCCTTTAGCATGAGAAGCGAGCATGTTCTTTCCCACTTATTTTTCTTCGGCATCTTGGCGCGCGTGCCATTGGTCCCTGGAGTGGTCACGGACAACGATGGCTTTAGGCTGTGTGGGACAGGCTTGCTCGCACAAGCCACAGCCTATGCATAGATCCGGAATCACCTGAGGGCGACTGTTTTGTAATGTGATGGCACGCGGCAGTGTTGGGCAAATGTCATGGCAAGCGCGGCAAGTCGTTCCGAGGAATGCAATACAAGCAAATTCACGAACCTCTGCGATGCCCATTTGAATTTCACGCCATGACTCAAGGGGCTGTAGCGCGTCCTCAGGGCAAACCTTGGTGCAATTTAAATCCGTACAAACAGCGCATGCACGCTCTGACGCGTCAATGAAAGGGGTCCCCGCATCTCGCATGCCTTCCGGAACACGTTGAATGCATTCCACCGGGCATGCGTCGAAACAGAGGTCACAGCTTGTGCATCGCTCAAGGAATTTTGTTTCTTCAACAGCCCCTGGGGGGCGCAAGCGAAAGAGCGGAGATTGTTCGTTTACCGATGCCGTTGGGCGAGTTCGATTGGCAATAGCCTCTTTGGCTTCCACCAAAGTGTGAGCGACATCGCGGAGGCCTTTTCGGAAGAATGCGCGGCGATTCAGAGGCTCTCCAGTCATTCTCTCGTTTTACTTTGCTCGAGAAATCAATTTTGCTTGAAGAAACAGTCCAAGGTAATCCCTTCCTCCTGCTTTTGAGTCTGTCCCCGAGAGATTGAAGCCTCCAAAAGGATGGACTCCAACTAACGCGCCTGTGCATTTCCGATTGATATAAAGATTACCTGCGTGAAGGTCTCTTCTTGCTTGGGCAATTCTATCTTCATCTTTTCCGAAGTAAGCACCAGTTAAACCATAGATGGTGTCATTGGCAGCGCTTACCCCTTCTTCAAAGGAGGAAACTTTGTGAACCGCCACAACGGGGGCAAAGAGTTCTTCTTTCCAGATGGTGTCGCCGCGCTTGACGTCGGTGAAAACAGTGGCCTGTAGATACCAGCCTTTGTCAGAGGCACGTTCTCCGCCGGCAACTAAAGTATTCCCCTCTTTCTTTGCGCTTTCAATTCCTGCCAAGGCTTCATTCATGGCCTTTTCATTGATCATCGCTGCTAAGAAATGCTTGGGGTCACTAGGATGACCCTGAGTCGTTGCTTCAACAAGTGGCAGGAACTTTTCAATGAACTCGTCATGAATTTTCTCATGAAGGATGAGACGGGAGCATGCGGAACATTTTTGACCCTGGAATCCAAAGGCTGCCGAATACGTGTGCATGACGGCTTTGTCGATGTCTGCATCTTCATCGATAAACATGAAATCCTTGCCACCCATCTCAGCGACAAAACGCTTGAGCCAGATCTGACCCTCTTGAACTTTTGCAGCTTTGGCAGAAATACTCATGCCGACTTCGGCTGACCCAGTGAAATTGATGAAGCGTATTTGCGGATGCTCCACAATGGTGTCTCCGACTTCTCCGCCGGATCCAGGGATGAACTGTAAGACGCCAGCTGGAAGCCCGACTTCTTTCATGAGATCCACGAACATGCCGGCAATGCCCGGGCTATCTGATGCACATTTCATCAACATGCAATTCCCCGCTGCAATCGGTGCCATCGTGACGCCCACCATAATGGCAAGCGGAAAGTTCCATGGTGGAATTGCAGCGCCGACGCCTAACGGGATGTAGCGGAGTTCATTATCTTCCCCAGCGATTCTCGTGAGTGGCTGGCTTCTGTCCCAACGCATGGCTTCCCTTGCGTAGAATTCTAGGAAGTCAATGGCTTCGGCCGTGTCACCGTCCGCTTCCGCCCAGGATTTACCAACCTCATAAACCATCATGGCCGAAAACTCATGTTTGCGAAGCCGCATGGTGCGAGCTGCCTTGAACAAGTACTCGGCTCTTTCTGAAGCCGACGTTTGCGACCAAGGACCAAATGCTTTATGTGCGCCCACAATAGCTTTGAGTACATCATCTTTACTCGCTTTTGCGGCGCTGGAAACCACTCGATCTGTATCGGAGGGGTCCATGGACTGAGATGTCCCAGAGCCACCTTCAAGGTCTTCCCCGTCAATCCAAAGCCGGACAACCGTGGGGAAACTCTTTTCCATTTTTTCCAAAGCCGTCCGAAAGGCGTCGGCGGTCTCAGAGACCGAAAAATCGGTAAAAGGTTCTGGTGTGAAGGGAGTGATTTCCGTGGTTGTTTGCATGATGTTGAAATGCGGAAAGCCAAGGGGGATGGCTCTACTGAGGGCACCCATTATGAAGGTGCCGCGCTAAATCGTCAGCGCTTCGTTTTGCATAGGCTTGGCCGCGTTCTTTTTTCGAAACAGGTGAGATGTGAGGGGGCAGAGCGCCGAAGGAAGCCTTCATGGGCTGGAAGGATGGGCTGGGCGCGGTTGCCACATGCCGGGCCAATCCACCCAAAACTGTCGTAATTGGAAGGGGGACAGGCTCCTCTCTTTTGAATCTCTGGATTAAGCTTTGAGCCGCCAAAAGGCCAGACCCAATATTGCCAAGGTAACCCTCCATTCCTGTGATTTGACCGGCAAAAAACAAGCCGTGGCGCTCTCGCCATTCAAGGCAAGAGGTCAGCAAGCGGGGGGAGTCTAGAAAAGTATTGCGATGCATAGAGCCAAGCCTTTCAAACTCCACATTCTCTAGGCCTGGCAAACTTCGAAGGATCCGTTCTTGTTCTCCATATTTCAAATGCGTTTGAAATCCAACGAGGTTGTAAAGCGACCCCGACAAATTTTCAGCTCTCAATTGAATGACAGCATAAGGGCGTTTTCCAGTCCGAGGGTCCTCAAGGCCGACGGGCCGCATGGGACCGAAACGAAGCGAGTCCTCTCCTCGGGCCGCAAGGATTTCGATCGGAAGACATCGCTCAAAAAATATCTTTGCCCGTGGATCACTTGCTTCAAAGTCCTTCAGTGGATGGCATTCCGCCTGAAGTAGGTTGTTGATGAAGGTTTGATAGGCCTCTTTATTGAGTGGAATATTGAGATAATCTCCTTCGTCGGCATTTTTGTTCCAGCGCGAGGCCTTGAAAATAGAATCTCGGTTCAAGCTATCCCCCAAGACAACTGGGGCAATTGCGTCAAAGAATGACAGGTGGTCTTTCCCAGAAAGCTTTTCAATAGATCTGGAAAGTGCTTCACTGGTCAAAGGCCCTGACGCCACGATGCAGAGGCCGTCAGGTATCGTCAGAACTTCCTCACGGATGAGCGTGATGAGGGGGTGCGCTTCTAGGCTTTTTGTCACAGCCTTGGCAAAGGGGATTCGGTCCACAGCCAGAGCGCCACCTGCCGGCACCGCATGAGCCTCCGCGATGGGGAGGAGATGGCATTGAAGCGCCCGAAGTTCGGCCATAAGAACACCGCCTGCACGATCGGGAAGATGAGATCCCAAAGAATTGGAACAAACGAGTTCCGCACAATCCTCTCCCTGATGTGCCGGCGTTTTCACGAGGGGCCGCATTTCATAGAGATGCACCAGAATTCCCGCTTCGGCAAGCTGCCAAGCGGCTTCTGAGCCGGCGAGTCCGGCCCCAATGACGGGTACAGGTTTCATGGAATTCCATAGAATACCGTCATGTTTCTCGCGCCCCTTCTCTTGAGTGCCCTTATTCCACCGCAGGAGTTGAAAATCTTGCCATCCACCTTGAAACGTGTCACGGTTTACAATGAACAGGCTTTAGCCGAACGCGTTTTCCACGTGCCGTCGGCCGACGTCGGTCCGGTGAGTTTCGAGATTGGTCCTTTGCCGATGGTCGCGGATAGTTCCTCGGTTCAGATTCGTTTGGAATCGGGCAATGCGGTGATGCAGGGCTTAGAGGTCCGTACGCGGTCGGGCTCCAAGATTGAGGGAACGCAGAGGGATGCGCTGCGTACTCGCATGACTCGCCTTCTCAGTGAGCGGCGGGAGTATGCAGCAAAGAAGAAGGGCATTGAAGCTGGATTCGGCTACGTGGATTACATTCTTCAGTCCGTTTCGCAAGGCACCGATCTTGGATCCGTTTGGAATGAAAATGTCTTTCAGTCCGTTCAGGAAAAAAGTGCAAGTTTGGACGAAGAAATGGCGCGTTGGGAGGTCCGTGACCAAGAAATGGCGGATGCCATTGATGACTTAACAAAACAATTGGGCCGACTCGGGCAAGAAACTCGCTCGTATAAAATGGTGATGGCAACCGTGCATTTTGAAACACCAGGCGAAGCTACGTTTCGTTTGTCTTACTTGGTTTCCAATGCCTGGTGGCAACCGACATATGACGTAAGGGTTTCTCCTGATTTAACCGGTGTGTCAGTAGGGCTTGTGGCTCAAGTCAGTCAACGCACGGACGAAGATTGGGAGGACGTGGAATTGCACCTGTCCACCTCCATGCCAACCATTGGATTGAATCCGCCCGCTCTTCCTTCTCGGGTGATGGAACTCCCCCAACCTCCCTCTTCCATGCCTTCTGCAAGGATGGAGTTGGGCGATTTAGACGGTGCCGTTATCGGCAGTCCACCTGCTGCAGCCGGCGGGAAGTACGGAGGTCGAAAAGGAAGCGGAGCTCGCTCACCAGCTCCCACGGTGTCCGTTCAAGACTTTGGCCTCTCCGCTCAGTTTGTTCTCCCTGTCCCCAAAACAGTTCGAAGTGGCGGAGAAATAGCCCGCCTGCCTCTACGAAAGATGCCTTTGGCCGTTGAGCCAGAGCGTTACGTGGTTCCTTCTGTGAGTGAACTTGCCTTTCTACGGGCCGACGTCGTTTTAACGGGTGACGCTCCTTTTCTTGCAGGCCCGGCAAAGATCTATTTAGGACCTGATTACTTAGGAGAGGCTGCATTCCCTGCCATGCGCCCAGGTGACAGCACATCCTTGGACTTGGGTATCGATCCCAACCTTTCGGTAACTTATGTTGCCATCAAGGACCTTCGTGAGGACCCAGGTTTTCTTTCCTCGACGAGCTCTTTGACGCGAACTTTCCGAACAACGTTGAAGTTGTCTTCTTCGGCTTCGGGTCCTGTGCAGATCTTGGTTGAAGACGTTCTTCCTTTAAGTAAAGATGACCGCATTGACATGGCCCCCTATGAGTTGAATCCAGCCCCTTTGCAAGATGAGGATTCTTTGAGACTTCAAGAGGAGAGCGGGGTCTATCGATGGCGGGTCAAATTGTCACCCGGTGCAACTTCTCTTATTCATTGGGGGTACGAAGCCTCTTTTGACAGTGATTTGAACCCTGTGCTTGTCGAGAGTTTTTAGAGTGAAGATGTCTCGGCCTGTGCGCGTTCGTTTCGCGCCCTCCCCAACCGGGCTCCTTCATATTGGAGGAGCAAGGACCGCACTTTTCAATTGGGCTTTTGCGCGCAAGCATCAGGGTACTTTAATTCTTCGTATTGAAGACACGGACACGGAGCGAAACTCGCAAGAGTCCCTGGATTCCATTCTGCAGTCCATGAAGTGGCTCGGGATGGATTGGGAGGAGGGCCCAGGGAAAGAAGGGGATTTCGGCCCTTATTTCCAGTCAGAGCGGACGCACCTCTACACCGACGCTATTCAAAAAGGTTTGAAGGCAGGTTGGCTTTACCGTTGTTTTTGCACGGCAGAGCGTGTGAATGCGTTGAAAGATGAGCAACGCGCCCGCAAAGAGAACCCACGCTATGACCGGGCATGCATGGGAATTTGTGCCGAAGAATCTGGCAAGCGCGCCGAGGCGGGGGAATCTCATGTCATTCGCTTTGCGGTGCCTGCGGATGTTTCCATTCAGATTCAAGATCATATTCGTGGTGAAGTGACGGTTCAGTCCAGTGAGGTTGAAGATTGGGTGGCCGTTCGGAGCAATCAAATGCCCACGTATAATTTTTGTTGCGTGGTGGATGACGCCGCGATGGGAATTAGTCATGTCATTCGAGGAGAAGAGCATTTGGCAAACACGCCAAAACAAGTCCTTCTTTACGACGCTCTGGGCTTGTCTCAGCCCGAGTACGCGCATGTCCCGCTCATTCTAGGCGCCAACGGAAAAAAACTTTCCAAGCGGACTGGGGATACGGCCTTAGAGGACTATCGGGGCAATGGTTACCCTAAGGAAGCTTTATTGAATTTCTTGGGGCTTTTGGGCTTTTCCATTGATGATGAAACGACGGTGTTCACCATGGCCGAAATGGTGGACGCATTTTCTCTGAAGCGCATCAATCCTTCGGGCGCTATTTTTGATACGGACAAGCTTCTTTGGTTGTGTGGGGATTGGATTCGTCGGATGCCTCTGAAGGAACTCCGGGTTGCCGCACTTCCTTGGTTGGAAGAAAGCGGATTGATTGCAGGGCGTTCCGAAGAATG
>JAPKBM010000018.1 GCA_026421205.1 Planctomycetota bacterium | reverse complement strand
ACACCACGGCCACCATTCATTTAGTAGACATCACTGAAGATGCCAAAACGCATTACCACAAACGTTTGACCGAAATATATTTCATCCTCGAAGTAGAGGGCGAAGCTTACATGGAGTTGGACGGAGAAAAAGTCCCCGTCACTGCCATGACAACTATATTCATCAAACCAGGATGTCGACACAGAGCCGTAGGGAAAATGAAAATACTCAACATCCCCGTGCCTGCCCAAATCACTTGATAAGAATCCGCGCCGAAGGCTTTTTTCAGATCCTTTCGCGCGGTCTGAAGGATTCGTGCGGCATCAGCCCCTTTTTGATGAAGGGAGCCTGGATTTGCAAAACCACGCGCGCATGCGTCGGCAAAAGCAGCGAGCGCCTCCGGCAAAGGCGGCGAGGTGGCGGCGTGGTCAAGGTAGAGGTCCGGCATGGGCCCCTATTTTGCCGTATTCCCTCACGAAGGAAGGGTGCGCCCATAGAATCCTTTTATGTTGACCGCTCTCCTTCTTTGCGCGCCTTGTGCGTTTGTCCCCTCCTCTGTGGCCCAAGAGCCGGAGGCCTCCCTTGGCCGTGGAGAATCACTCTTCACAGCAGAGTTTCACGCAGGCCGACGGGCTTTGTTGGCGGAAAAGTTTTTGGAAAAGGCAAAGGACAAAAATGGTGTCATCGTTTTGCGAGGCCATCGCGCGCATGAAGATTACCGAGAATTTCGGCAGAACAATAATTTTTGGTACTTCACAGGGCTGACCACGCCCGACGCCATTTTGGTCATGATTCCCCAAAAGGGGGAGGAGTATTTGTTGGTGCCTCCGGTGGACCCCATGAGTGAGCGCTGGTTAGGAGATTTGAAGGACCCTGTGGAGGCGAAGGCCCTGACCGGAATCACAAATTGTTTACCCCTTGGAAGTGGCGGTGCCTTTGGGGGTGGTCCTAATTTGAGCGGCTTTGATGCCCTGATGGCTAAATTAGCCGAAGTGCACAGCAGTTTTTATGTACAAAAACAGCCTTCGGAAAATTGGATGATGAGCCGAGACAATTTGCAAGCAGCGGCGAGGACCATCAAAGCCGATCCTTATGACGGACGAATCTCTGAGGAGGGTGCTTTTGCTCAAGCACTTGAAGAAAAGACGGGCGGCAAGGTGAAGGACATTACCAATTTGTTGGATGCTCTTCGAGTTGTGAAGACGTCGGAAGAAATTGCAGCCATGAAAAATGCTTGCCGGGTTTCTGGCATCGCGCATGAAAATGTTATGAAAACAGCACGCCCGGGAGATGCAGAGTGGCTCTTGGCCGGGAAGATGACGGGAGATTTTTTGGTGAACGGCAGTATGGGCGCGGCGTACATGGCCATCGTGGGTGGCGGAAAAAATGCATGTATTCTTCATTACACGGCGAACGATTGTGCCATTGTGGATGGAGATGTGGTCATGATTGATTACGGTGCAGAATTTCAACATTACGTGGCCGATATTTCTCGAACTTGGCCCGTCGGCAAAAAGTTTACGAAGCGGCAACGAGAAGTTTATGAAGCTGTTTACGCTGCTCAAGAAAAGGCTTTTGAAGAATGCAAGCCGGGGAGCTCCTTGTCTCAAGTGCACCAGGCGGCGGCAAAGGAGTTGAGGGCGCGCGGATTCGGCGATGCTTTTTGGCATGGAACTTCCCATTGGCTAGGCATGGCAACTCATGATGTCGGCCGTGGTGCCGCACGTTTTGAGCCGGGCATGGTTTTCACGGTGGAGCCGGGTGTGTATTTGCCCGAAGAGGGCATGGGGGTTCGGATTGAAGACGTGGTAGTCATTACCGAAGATGGCTATGAACTACTCTCTTCTATGATTCCGCGGTCCATTGAAGATATTGAGGCGCTTCGTGCACAGGCCCTGAAGTAAGACATGAACTTGGAAGTACCGAAGGCGTGGAACTGGCGCTGGGCCGGGCTTTTGACCGCGCTTGTTTTCGTGGCTTATTTCCCAATCCTGCAAACGGCGGGATGGATTTGGGATGACGGGGATTACATTGTTAACAATCCACTTCTTCACTCCTTAGAAGGACTCCGACGAATTTGGTCGGATCCGTCGGCAACGCCTCAGTATTACCCCATTGTGCACTCCACCTTCTGGTTTGAGTTTCAGCTTTGGGGGTTAAAGCCCGTCGGATTTCATAGCGTTAATGTTTTATTGATGGTTGGAGTTGCGCTTCTTTTTTGGAGGCTCCTTTTACGCCTTCATCTTCCCGGTGCTTGGTGGATTGCCGCGCTCTTTGCGGTTCACCCCAATCACGTAGAGTCCGTGGCTTGGGTGACGGAGAGGAAAAATATGTTGTCCATGTTTTTCCTACTGGCGGCAACTTTGCGTTATTGGTCTTTTACCGAAACCGGTCGGTGGCGGGCCTATGTGGAGAGCCTGGTTCTTTTTGCGGCCGGACTGTTGAGTAAAACGGTGATTGCTTTTATGCCTCCGGCACTTTTTCTTTTGTTGTGGTGGAAGAAACCGCAGGATTTGAAAAAGCACCTCATTCCTTTGGCCGCCTTGTTTTTGGCTGGGGGTTGGATGGGCTGGAGAACGGCCATGCTTGAGGTGTCTCAAGTGGGGGCGGAAGGAGCTGCCTGGGCCTGGAGCGTGGCGGAAAGATTTTTGTTGGCTGGGAAAATCCTTTGGTCTTATGCAGTTCACCTAGTGGCACCTAATCCAGTTTTCCTTTATCCAAAATGGATGCCGGACACTTCGGATTGGATGCAGTGGATGTATTTGGTCAGCGCCGTCCTTCTTCCTGTCATGCTTCTTCGTTTTTCAAAACGCGTAGGCAGAGGACCATTGGTGGGTATGCTGATTTTTGGTGGTGCGCTTTTCCCTGCGCTGGGATTTCTGAATGTTTACCCCATGAAGTTCAGTTTCTTGGCCGATCATTTTCAATTTCATGCCAATCTTGCTTTCTTCGCGGTGGTGGGCGTTCTTTTGGTGAAACTTCCTTTTCCCCCTCGTCCTCGAATTGCTTTGGCAAGTCTTGCGCTTGTGGGATGCATCGGCATGGACTGGAGTCTTGCTCCGGCCTATGAAAGTGAACAAGCTCTTTGGGAAGACACCGTTGAGAAAAACCCCACAGCATGGATGGCGTGGCATAACCTTGGTGGCCTTTATGCAGAGCAGAAAAGGGAAAAAGAATCCTACGCGTGTTATGAAAAGGCCGTGGCCATTGAAAGAGACCCAAAGTTGCTCAATAGTATGAGCGCTTGGTGGCTAAGAAAGGCATCTCGGTCTCAATGGCAACCACGCATGTTGCGAGCCGCGGCGGACTTAGGGGCTGAATCGGCAGAGCAATGGCCAAATTATTATCCGACGCAATTATTATTGGGTCGCATTCATTCCTTTGGCCCTGAGGGGAAGTGGGCGTCGGCCACAGGCTTTTACTTGCGCTACTTAGAGCTTTTAAGTGAGTCACGCATGAATGATGGCCAGGTGGCAGAAATCCTGATGACTTCTGGACAAGAGGCCGTCAGTGCGGTGTACCGTTATGAGGGCGTTCCGGGGATGCAAAAATTTCCAAAGCGCATTCAATCTATTCTGCGGAAAGTGGGCTCCATTCCCCATTTGCGTCCCCGAATGAAGCCTGCGTTTCTTACTGCACTCGAGAAACTAAACGGCTAAACCGCTTGTTTTCGTCGGCGTTGTGAACGGCGCGGGCGAGGGCTTGCGGATTGGTAATTACCACGACTAACTCTTTTCCGCGTGTGATGGCGGTATACAAAAGATTTCGGCGAAGCATCATCCAGTGAGCTCCGGTGGCAATCACAATGACGGCGCGGGCTTCGGAACCTTGTGAGCGATGCACGGTGACGCAGTATGAGGGAAGGATGTGATTTAAATCATCCGGCCCATAAGTGAGGGGCCGGCCGTCGACTTCAACCATGACTTCATTGGATGTAATAGCGCTTACAAAACCAGTATCTCCATTGAAGACTTCTCGGTCGTAGTCGTTTTTAATGACCATCATTCGGTCTCCTACGCGCAAGGATCCGGCCCAGGTTTCTGGAGCATCGGGATTCAAGTGCTTCCCAAGTTGCTCGTTAAGTGAGTCCACCCCAAGCGCACCTTTGTACATGGGCGACAAAACTAAAACATCACGCATGGGGTCCATGCCATATTTTTTAGGAATGCGCTCGCAGACGAGTTTTTCCAAAACATCAAAAGCGGCTTCGGCCGTGGGGGGCGTGACCACAAAAAAGTCACCGTCCGAATTGGCAGGGTCTCCCTGAGGAATAATGCCCTCCAAGATTTGATGAGCCGCGCGAGAAATACCCGACCCTTTAGTTTGCCTATGGATGTGCGCTAGCCGAGTGGTGGGGACGGTGGATGAGTTCACCAAATCCCGGAGCACCATGCCAGGACCGACGGAGGGAAGTTGGTCAGCGTCTCCTACAAAAAGAAGGCGACAGGAATCTGGGACGGCCGCAAAAATGGCGTGGGCCAAAGGAAGGTCCAGCATGGAAACTTCATCAACAATGAGAAACTCCGCCTCAAGGGGCTCATCTTCATCATGGCGAAATCCTTGTGCATGAGGCTCCCAGCCCAGCAGCCGGTGCAGGGTGGAGGCTGGCCGCCCTGTGGCTTCCTGTAGTCGTTTTGCGGCACGGCCGGTGGGGCTGGCCAGCAAAATAGGGCCGACGCCCGCAGAATCCAAGGTGTCCAGGAGAAGTTGAAGCGTGGTAGTTTTTCCTGTACCGGGTCCTCCGGTCATAATGGAAAAGGGCTCCTGAAGTGCCATCTTCACGGCCTTTTCCTGAGATGCATCAGGTTGCCATGCGGATCGCTGTATGGCGGATTTCAATTCTGCTGTAGATGCACACGGAGGAGCCGTTTGGGAAAGCAGGTGATGAATCCGCTCAGCAACGCTGATTTCCGCTTGATACAAGGCTGGAAGATAGTACCAGCGAGTAGCGATAGGATCTTCCGGCGTGACCTCACAACGAATAATCCCTTCTTCCACCAAGCAGGCCAAGGCTGAGGTGATGATTTCGCTCGGCAGAGACAGTTTGAGGAGGTTTTCCTCCAGCACCGTTTCCGGCAAGCAAACATGACCCTCCCGTCGGGCTTCTCGGAGTAAATGTCGGATGACCCCTCGCGCACGGACTTCAGAATCCGGCAAAATTCCGAGTTTGGTGGCCATGGCGTCGGCAGTTTTGAAGCCTAAACCATGAAGGCGGTCAATCAGAGCGTAGGGGTCTTCGGTAACCCGCAGAATCGCCGACGGCCCCCAGTCCTCATAAAGGGTTTGGGCTTGGCGAGCGTTGAGTCCAAAACCGCGCAATTCCGCCATCACGCGGTGTTGATTGCTGCTCTCCTGGAAAGCCTCCACCAACTGCTCCGCTTTTTTTGGGCCGATGCCAGAGATTTGGCGCAGAGTTTTGGCGCCCTTGCCGAGAGCTTCCAAAGTTTCCACGCCGAAGTGGTCCACCAGTTTCTTCGCCATGCCCTTCCCAATGCCCGGAAAGAGTCCGCAGGCAAGGTATTTCTGGAGGCCCTCCTGGGTGGTTGGGGTAGCCTGCTCCGCCCAAGCCGCTTTGAACTGCTGACCATATTTTGGGTGGTCCATCCATTTCCCGTGAAGTCGGAGATAAGCACCGACGGAAAGAGGGCCGATTTCGCCGGCAACGGTGGAGCGCTGGTTGGGGTCGGCAGATTGCTCTAAAACTGCCACGGCAAAGCCATTTTCCTCATTTTGGAATAAAATGGCGCTGACCTGGCCTTCGACGACCTCGTGCTGGACGGATTCTCCTGAATTCATTAGAATGTTCCGTTCGCAGCGGGGATTCACCCCGTCACTGGCAAACGAACGCCAGCAATTTACCACCCCTTGGTTCCCGATGTCTTCCATCAAAGTACAAGTCCGTCCGAATGAATCTCTTGATGCCGCCTTGCGCCGCTTCAAGCGCCAGTGCAATCATGCTGGCATTTTTACTCAAATCAAAGAAAACTCCTTCTACACGAAGCCAACTTGGGCTCGTCAAGAAGAGCTGAAAGAGCGTAGGAGCGTGATCAAGCGGGCCGCCCGCATGCGTCGCACGGCTCGCTTCTAGCGTGTACTTTTTCCAAAGCCCTGGCCATGACCGCCGGGGCTTTCTTTTTTTATTCCGCCGAAGTTTTGCCTAAAAAGAGAATCCTTAAAAAACGGCAGGGCCAAAGGGATATGTCGGCCGGTGTGCACAAGCTTCGTTATGAAGTGGGAGACAATGAGCATGGCGCACGGTTGGATGTTTTTATTGCCTGCCGTATTTCTTGGCGTTCGCGCCGTGGCGTGCAAGAGTGGATTGCCGAAGGCATGGTGGAAGTGTTATCTCATAAGGATCCACAACAGGCGCCATTGGGGGCTATTCGTGATGGGCTTAAGTTAAGAACGGGGCAAGAAGTCATTGTGACGCAGGTCAATCCAGCGCCGCTGCCGGATGCGCCGGTGGGGCCAGACCCGGGTGATTTAGAAATTGTCTTTGAGGATAAGTGGTTGGTCGCGGTGAACAAACCTCCGCACATCAATGTGCATCCTAGTCATGGGCATTTGACGGGGTCATTGATTCATTTGGTGCATGAACGGCATCGAAGTGTTTGGGGGGAAACCGAGGACATGCCAACGCTTTGTCACCGTTTAGACAGGGAAACAAGTGGCGTTGTTTTATGCGCAAAGGACCAATTGGGAAGAACGCGCATTGGCCGACAGTTTGAAGCGCGCAGCATCGATAAAACATATCTCGCTTTGGTGGAAGGCGACGTTGCCGAAGAGTCGGGTGTTATTGAGGCGGCTTTGGGAAAAGACATTCATGCGGAAGTTCGCTTAAAGATGGCCGTGGTGGAGGATGGCCTTCCCTCAAAGACAGAGTGGAAGGTGGAAAAACGTCTTTCCGGAAAGACCTTACTTCGGGTGCACCCGTTAACAGGCTGGCAGCATCAGCTTCGCGTGCATCTTGCCTCCATCGGGCACCCCATCGTGGGTGACAAACTTTACTTCGGAGGAGATTCCGTTTTCATCCGTGGCGTAGAGGGTTGCCTGACCGACGCCGACCGAGATTTTTTACAGATGGATCGCCAGGCGTTACACAATTGGCGTTTGGAAATTGAGCACCCTTATACGGGGAAGCGACTGCGACTTGAGGCGCCTTTATTTCAGGACATTATTCTTGAGATGGATTAGTTCTCTTCCTGGAAAAGCCACCCTTTCTTTCGGCCTTGAGGGTAAGCGCTTGAAAGGGTTGTGTCTAAATAGCATGCTTCGGCAGAGCGAAGAAGAAAGTCTGTTGGAATGGTATCGCCTCCTTCTTTATGCAATAGGATTCGCTCAATGTGCCTGTACTCTTTCCTGAGGAACAGAAATTTTGGCACCAAAAACCCCAAAGAGCATGGGCGCTGGCGATGACAAGAAAGAGGAGTAAAACTTCATGGCGTCAGCCTACGAATAATATTTCTGTGTCAACTTGAGTAGCATTAAGTGAAAAAAGCAACCCTAGGGCTTCCTGGTACGCATTCATCTGCGCCTGGTGATGCTTTCTTTGCCTCTCTTCATCCTCTAACGTTCGGATGGCATCAGTTTTGTAATCGTAGATGAATACTTTTTGGATGACCCCGTTTTCTTTTTGGATGACCAAGCGGTCGACGCTTCCGCGCATGAGAGCCGCCTCCTTCCCTTCATCTTTCACAATGGTTTTGAAGTCATATTCTTGATGCACTTCCAGATCAGCCTTGGAATCCCAAGAGGATCGAGAAAGCACTTCTTTGAGGCTTGGATCCTGTAAGGCCCCCTGAAATGCGTGCACGGCTTGCTCTTTTTGTTTCTCCGTGCCTTGGAGTCCGCCGAGTGATGCGAACAACTCTTCCCTGGAGGCTTTGAAGTCTTCTAACCAGGCAACCTGCTCAAAGAGTGCATGGACCAATGTGCCGTGAAGGCGGCCGTCGGCGCTTTCTTGTGTGAAGAGTTGCTGGGGTGTAATCTTTTGTGCATGAATAGAAGAAGGCGCAACGCGGGGGAGGATTCTCGGCCCGGTTGATTTTGCCAATGCAAATGGGGGGGGCTCCTCAACCAGATGAGACTCCTGAGGTTTTTTGAGTTTTGCATACCAAGGCAAGTCCACGTTGTTGTTTTTACAGTGCCAAAGCAGTTTGTCGTCGCACTCTACATCCGGGCTCATGGCCCCGCGGAGGATGTCGGCAAAGGTGTTGCCAAGTTTGACTTCTCCTTTACTGGACGGCTTCAACGCTGGAATAATCATTTCCAAGTGCCGTTTTGCTCGCGTCATGGCCACATAAAGGAGACACATCATTTCGGAGAATTCCTTCCGACGCCAAGCCTCATAGCTTTCCTGCATTTCCGGATGGAGGCCGTTGAGCTCCTTCGGCAGGGGATGAGTCACCAAGGAGAAAGATTTTTTTGGATCTGGGCGTTGGGTCAGCAAATGACCCGGCTTTCCACCTTTCCATTTTGTGACGAGTTCCGGCAAGACGACCGCATCAAATTCCAAACCTTTGGATGCGTGAATTGTCATGACTTTGACTTTGGCTGCGCTGGGGTCTTCCACGGGAGTATTGCGCACCAGTTCTTCAAAGTCTGACGGCCGAAGCCCCGCGTGCTTGTCAAAGACATGCCCAAGATCCACGCACTGTTGAAGCCGACGTATTCCCCAGGCATCCACCTCGATGGCATTTTTCTCAACGAGTCGGGTCACCCACGGTCCGTAACCTTCTTGCAGAAGTTCTTTGCGGATTTTTGCAGCAAGTTTTTGTCGAGTTTCTTTGGGTACCGCGTTTTCATCCACATCAAAGGCCTTGCCAAGAAAGGAGGTGCCGACATGAAAGAGAGATGCGGTGTCTCCGGGGTGGTCGACGAAGTGAAAGAGAGCCAAGAGCGCAAGAACCTCTTTGGAGTCCGTGAGAGGATTCCCCCCTTCGCCACTTGCTGGGACCTTTTTTTTCTGTAACTGATAGAGGAGTTCCGGGATCCATTTCTTTCGGCGCACTAGGACGCCAATCGTTGCTTCGGAACACTCTTCATGCAAAGCCTGAATACGCTCTACAGCGAGTTGGATGCATTTTGTTTTATTGTGCTCTGCGTTGCCCGGCTCCCCCGTTTGATAGAGCCGTGCTGATCCAGGAAGGTCTTCAAAAATGGCGGTATGAGTGTCAAAGGTGTCACACCATTTTCCAGACTCGTCAATGAGGTCTTCGTTGTCCTCCAACTCTCTCTCTAAAGCAGGGTTAGAAGAAAGGTTCTCATAAACCTTGTTGACCGCCGTCATAATTGCAGGGGAAGATCGGTAGCTTTCGCTAAGTTCGTCCTGTTGAATTTCTTTATTTGGATACCACTCCAAAATCCCTTTCAGGAGTCGTGGTTCTCCTTCGCGCCATCCGTAAATGGACTGTTTGGCATCACCGACGCAAAAGAAAGAGCGCTCTTTTTGATGAAGAACACGATCAATCAAAGGAGCAAGAACTCTCCACTGGGTCACCGAAGTGTCCTGAAATTCGTCTAAAAGAAGATGGTCAATTTGCCGATTGAGTCGAAAAAAAGATCCAAGCCCACCTTGTTTTGCGAGAGCCCTTGGGAAGTCTTCAAACCGAAACGATTTGGATTTTATTTTTATCTGCGCATAGCTGGCATCAAAGCGCGCTAAAAAGTCAAAGAGGGCTAGATTTCTTCGGGACAAACTACCGACGACAACTGCTCTTGCTCCCGCAGCAATTCTTTGCACCAAGGAGCGCCATTCTTCAGGAATCTCCTTTTTGTAATACGTTTCTTCCCCGGAAAGAATTTTCTGGACGCCGGTATTTTTCAGGAGGTGGATCCATTTGGACTTTTGAATGAAGCCAAGGAGTGCTTTCTTGAATTTCTCATAACCGGCAGTTGGGGTCCCCGCATTCGTTGGGGGGGACCGAAGGGCTTGAATGGAATCTTGAATTTGCAGCCACTCTTCCTCTTGAAGTGGCTTGCCCTCTGGCTGAATCTTTTGCCAGGCCGTTGGGGTGGAGTCCCGGAAAACATCCAGGGTTTCTCGAATCACATTTAAAGATTCTCGATGAACAGCTCGCCCAGTGCCGTCGGCGCTGAGTTCTTGAAGCAATTGGAAAGTGTCTTTTTCTGGCCCGAATAATTGCGAAAGAGCTTCGGAGCGCAACATGCGATCCTCGGTGTCATCCACAATGTTCCAGTCCAAGGGAAGGCCAAGTTCTAGGGCAAATACTTTGGCCGATTCCACAAAGAATGAGTCCAAGGTGCGCACATTAAAGGTATCCAGGTCTTGTACTAAGTCGGCAAGAAGCTTGCGACACTGTTGTGGGGTGATTTCACTTTCTAAACAGGTGGCCTTTTGCAAATCCTTCATGGCCTTTTCCCCTTTCTTACGGAGGTCCGGGTCTGGAGAGTCCACCAGTTCCGCTTCTGCAAGCCACCCCAAAACACGCTCTAAAATTTCGCCCGCCGCCTTTCGAGTAAAGGTGGTTGCCAAAATTTCCGACGGTTTTTTTCCTTGAAAGAGGAGGCGAAGAAATCGGCCGGCCAGGGTGAAGGTCTTTCCCGTACCCGCCGAAGCCATGATGCGTTCCCTGATGGGTTTCATGCTCCGTCCTCCTCAGTTTCCGCTTCGTCTTCCGGGCCAAAAAGGCCAACCCCGGCAATGCCTGCAAAAATAGGATTTCTAGGTTGGTCTCCTTCTTCAAAAAAATCAAAGCTCTCAATTCGGCGAATCAGGTTGGCGGCAGAGCTTTCCGCAATTTTCATCGCGGATATTTCTCCTTCTTCAGTAGACCATGGGGTGTACCAAGAGTCGTCACCCAGAGACAATCCAGCCTCGTCAGGGTTTTTAGGTAAATTCCAATAGCCAAGAAGGGCATCCCCAAAAAGAGATTGTCCCATCATGCGGTAAAGCGGAAGCTGTAAGTCCCTCCACGCCTCACCTCTTGCAGTGAATGCACTCTTGGCAAGCTTCGGCTGATCTCCGGACTTGAAGTCCAGCAATAAAAACTGGGTCTTTCCGTGTTGATCAACTCGTTTATCTACGCGGTCAATGCGGCCACTCAGCTGAATGGTTTGGTCTTCAAAGGTCATTTCCATGGACCGACCTTCCGGCTTCCACTCCACCGCATGGATTTCCCAACCTTCTTCTCGGTGCTTGGCCTGGAGTTCCGAAAAACGTTGGAGACGGCCAAGCATCTGTGCCTCTTGAAGGTGAACAGCGGGAAGAGGAGAGGAACCAAAGCGGAGCCCCATTTCCTTTTGAAGGTCTTTTTTCAGGAAGCGGAAAATTTCTTCCGTGTCCATGGAGTCCTTCCACTGTGATTTCCCAAAATTCTCAAGGATATCATGCACAACAATGCCAAATAACAGCGCATCCATTTCTTGAGCCGTGTCTTCGACCGTTTTCAAACCTAAAATTCGTTCTAAGTAAAAGCCATAAGGAGAGTATTGATAGCGACCAAAGTCGGTGACCCGATAGGTGGTGAGCCCCTCCACACCCTCGCGCTTTGGTAATTCGTTGTGGGTTGCGACTTTGCTCGATTCTTCGGTCGCCAGATCCACGGAATGCTCAAGAAACTGACGCATTTTTTTTGCGATATCTTTTTCTTCGGCTAAAAACAAAAGCCGACTGGGCAAGAGGGGGTCGTTTTCTGAAGACCGACGCCCTGAAATGAAAGTTACGGATTCTTTTTCGTGAAGGAGCGCCTTCAGGGAATAAATATCTCGTGCCAATCGACTTTGATTGTCCGGAAGACCAAGTTGCTTTCGTAATTCATCGGGCAAGAAGGGGTCCGCGTGGACAGACTCCGGCACCTTTCCTTCGTTGAATCCTGTAATCACGACGGCCTTCGCCGGATCTAGCCGTAATTCCAACCAACCAACAAATTCAATCGCCTCCTCCTTGGCACGGTCCTGGATGGATTCGGCAGAAATTTCTTTGAGCAAGAGCCGAATCGTTTGCGCAAAAGTCATTGGGAGGGCGTCGGCGAGCGAAGGTGGAAGTTCTTCAATAGCCAGGGCCGCACGCTGAATCAGCTGGAAGGCCTCAATCAACCGGTGCTCCTGAGGAACGTTAGGGTTCCATTCTTGGTTTTCATAAACCTGCACCAGGCCTTGGAGCAAAGGGCCCACCCAAGCAGAAGCCGGCTGACGGCGGTCTGTACTTTCCAGGCCAAAAAGTTTTTCAATCTCAACCAACCATTCTTCAAGTTCCTTCCGATCCCCCTCTTTTCCAGGAAGATCTCCTTGAATGCGTTCGGGGAGATGTTGATTGTGAAACTGATCGAGAATCTCCGGAGCCTTTTCTGCATTCATGAGCGCAGTCAAGTCCGGATGCCGAAGCAGTGAAGTGAGGTCCCTGTACCGATGTCCATCGGCCCAGTCGGCAAGAGCCTCTAACAGACGCAATGGCCGCGTTTGACCGGCGAGAATTCCTTGGGATGCATGCGAAGGAACCTTGTGGTTGAGCAGTCGTCGCTGCAAATACGGCGTGACATCGTCATCCAAAATACCGACGGTAATTTCTTCGGGGGCATAAGCCCCTTTCCAGCGAGCCATGGCCGTGATGGTGTCATCCGCCTGATGTTCTGGTTTGTCCGAAATTACCCATTGCTCCTCGGAGACATCCACGCGGATTTCCGACGCCCCCCATTTCCCTTTGATGAGGCAACCCCATGCGTCAAAAGAATCTTTTTTGGCTTCTTCGGAAAAAATAAGCGTCGTGTAATTTGCTTGCGATGCACGAAGAATTTCTTTTTGAAGCCCATTCATCTCAACCATCCCTACCAAGAGGACTTCTTCCGGCCAAGGCTTGCACGCATTTCGCGCAGCGACGAGCCGGGCTTCATGAGAATCTCCAAGCTCTAAGCGCAGGAGGATTTCTCGGTAAAGTTTCTGGACTTGAGATAAGGCTTTCCACCGGCTTTCTTCTGCTGAAGGAAGGTGCCCTGACCCGACGACATAAGAAAAATCTTTGCACTCTGCAGCAAGTTCCCCATGAAGGCGTTTCAGCCATTGCGCCAAAGACATCCAACCCGCGAGGTCATCTTTTGCTGGGGCTGTGGGGACCAAAGGTTGGAGGGCGTCGGCGGAGAGGTCTTGAAGAGCGCAGGTCCATGCCAAAGTTCGCACTAAAGAAGAGGCGGACTCTTGGGGAAGCTGAACCATGGCGTCGGTCAAACTGCCCAGCGTATGAAGGGTGGGCATGGGAGTACCGGCGGGCGCGCACCGGACAAGGCGTTCTTCCAAGGCGCGGGCGGCACGACGGCCGGGAAGCGTGATGGAGATTTGCCCGAGTTTCTCCAGCCGATTTTCTAAAAGCCATTCTGTGGTGAGATCCACAATAGCGCGTGGGTCGGAAAGAAAGATTTGCGTGGGCGCTGGGCTCATCGGAGTCCTCGAAGTTGGTTGGCAGCGATGAGGGCCATTTTTTGTTTTCCGGTTGCGGGCAAGTGCATTAAACCTTCTTCGGTGCCGAGCCTTTGTGCGGCGGATTCAAAATCAAAATAAGCCGTGAGTACCCAGCCCTTGAGGAGGTCGGCGTAAAGTTCTACAAGGGCCCAGGCATCTTCGCGGGATCGGGAATCGCCGAAAGTCTCAAAACGAAGAACCGTTTCTGCTCGAAAACCGACCTTTTTCAATTCCCGACAGGCTTCAGGTGGGGCGGTGTTGGATTTTCTTGCAATGACGCGGATATCGCGAACGTCGGTGTCCACATCTGCATCACCAAAAGAATGGGTCGCCGTCAATTCATGCTGGGAAATGGCGCCAGCGAAGGTGCTTTGGCTTACATCGAAGAGGACGCCTCGAAAAGAGGCGGCGCTGAAGGGGATATCTACAAGAAGAGTTGCGACAAGTTCCACGAACATGAGAAACTACCCGAGCACAGGCTTTCACTCAACCATGGTTCGACATTTGAATTCTCATCCACCGAAAACGGTGACCCTCTCTGGCCCCGCCGGTCAGTTGGTGGCGACTTTAGAGGTGCCCAAAGCGCCACCATTGGGGGTTGTTTTGCATTTGCACCCTCACCCTCAACATGGCGGCACGCGTCGGAACAATGTGGTGCGTTATGGGGCACTTGGCTCATTGGAGGCGGGATGTGTTGCCCTGCGCCTGGATTTCCGCGGTGTGGGAGATTCCGAAGGCTGCCACGATGAGGGGTTTGGGGAAATGGAGGATGCCGCAGCGGCATTGGAGTGGTTGCGGGCAGAGTATCCAGACCTTCCCCTTTTTATCTGGGGCTTTTCTTTTGGCAGTCGGGTTGGATTGAATTTACTGTTAGAAAAATCCTTTCCCATTCAAGGCTATATGGGTGTTGCCTGGCCTAACGCGTCTTATGAATGGCCGGCTCACAGTACGATTCCAAAGAACACGGCGTTTTTAGTGGGGTCTGCGGACGAGTACGTGGACCTTTCGAAAAATGAAATCCCGAACCCCACAATCCTCGAAGGCGTAGGCCATTTTTTTGAGAATCATTTGCCGAATGTTTCCGCATTCACAAAGAACTCTCTGCAACAGTTTGGCATAATAAGTACATGACAAAGGACACGTGTGAACTAGCCCTGCGGACGATATTGCTCCCTAGAGATACCAATGCTTCGGGCTCCATTTTTGGGGGTGTCATCTTGTCTCACATCGACATTGCCGGCGCGGTTCCCGCAAAGCGCTTGGCTCCAAGCCGGCAGTTTGTAACGATTGCCATGAATGAAGTGGTTTTTCACGAACCTGTTTTCGTCGGCGACATCATTTCTTTTTATGCTTCGGTAAAGAAAGTGGGCAACACTTCTATCACGGTCGAAGTTGATGTGATTGTGGAGCGCAAAGATGTTCCGGGGTCGTCCGTGCAAGTTACGTCCGCTGATGTGACCTATGTGGCCGTAGATGAGAATAGACGCCCTGTTGCTATCTCGTAAAAACTTCCACGTTTAAGCCCAGATCCATGGCTTGCTGGGCAATCTCTTCTAGCCGCTCTTTGCCGACGATCTCCGCTTTGGCGGCATCGGCGGGTGGACGGTCAATGGAATAAACCTCCACATTTCTTATTTTTTCTTTGAAGTGATCTAAGTGCTTCAGCCAGCCGGCTACTTCCAAGTCTGAACTATTATCGACAGCAGGCGTTTTCACAAAAAGTGCCTGGACCACAAAAGAGTCTAAGGCCTCTAGTCCTGCCAAAACTCGATCATAGCCTTTGGGGGAGACTTGATAGAGAGAAGCAAAACATTCTGGGGTTCCCCACTCCATTTTGATAGCGGGTTCGTCATACCAAGTTTGAATGGCCTCTAAAACGTCCGGCTTGTGAAGGTGCATGCCGTTGCAAAGTAACCCGAGGGTGGCCCCAGGAAAAAAGTCATCCCGCGCTTCGGCTAGAGACTGGCTCATACTGAAGAAATCAGGGTGAAGTGTTGGCTCCCCGTTCCCGGCCACGGTGATGCGGTCAGGGATGTCATCGGCTTTTGCTAGTCGCTCAAACTCTTCTCGAAAGGCGATCTTTAATTCTTGCGCCGACGGCACTTCTGCGCGCCCAGCAACCTCTTGAGTGCGCGTAAAGCCGTATTGACAGTAAAGGCAGTCCAGAGAGCATAATTTCCGGTCCACCGGCAAAGGGTTCACCCCGAGGGACCGTCCGTACCGACGGGAATCCACGGGGCCGTAAAGCCAACCTTCTTGGAGGGGAATGGGCATGCCTACGAATTGTACGTCGGCGGTTTTCAATCAATAAATGGGCGGTGGGAGTAGCATGGGCTGATTCATACGGGTGACCCCTCCAGCCACAAGGGGTATGAGAAAGTAGGAATGACAAATCGCAGGAAAACACGGACGGTTACGGTGGGGACAGCTCAAGTTGGGTCCTTGCACCCCATTTTGGTGCAGTCAATGACATGCACGGATACCGCCGACGTGGCGGCCACGGTTCAGCAAATTGAATCTTTGGTGGAGGCGGGCTGTGAATTAGTGCGCGTGACGGTCAACCATGACAAGGCCGCAGACGCACTTCCGGAAATTCGAGCTGCATGTCCGGTTCCGCTCATTGCGGACATCCATTTCACACACCGCTTAGCTTTGCGTTCCATCGAAGCAGGGGTGGACAAAGTGCGTATCAATCCGGGGAATATTGGCAGTGAAGCACGGGTCCGCGAGGTGGTGGAGGCGGCCAAAAACGCTGGAATTGCCTTGCGTATTGGCGTGAACTCGGGGTCCGTAGAAAAAGACTTATTAGAGAAATACGGCTATCCATCGGCCGAGGCGATGGTGGAATCGGCAGAGCGTCATTGTGCCACGGTAGAGTCCATGGATTTTACAAACTATGTTGTTTCGTTGAAGTCAACGGACACACAGACTGTGCTGAAGGCCAACCGATTATTTGCTGCAAAGAATGATGTTCCCCTTCACCTTGGTGTGACGGAAGCCGGCCGGCCAGGTTATGGGTCTTTAAAATCGGCCGCTGGCCTAGGTGCCTTGTTGTTAGATGGTATCGGCGACACCATCCGAGTTTCTTTGACGGGGGATCCGGCTTTAGAAATTCCAGTTGCCTTTGATATTTTAAAAGCAACGGGTTCGCGGGTCATGAGCCCCGAACTTATTTCTTGTCCGACCTGCGGCCGCATCGAAATTGACTTAGAAGATTTGATGACTCGGCTAGAGGAAAAGTTGGATGGGGAAACGATGCCCATAAAAATTGCTGTCCTGGGTTGTGTCGTGAATGGCCCTGGAGAAGCTCAAGAGGCGGACATCGGTATTGCTGGAGGGGGGGGAAAGGGAATCCTCTACCGAAATGGGAAACAAGTTCGCGTGGTCCCTGAAAGCGAAATGGTTGATGCTCTTTACGAAGAGGTTCTTGCCTGGAAATCCGAACATGATGCAATCCATTCTTCTTAGCTTTTTTCTGTGTGCAAGTACTTTGGCCGCCCAAGATTCGTCTGAGCCAACATCTTCCCCGAGACACCCGGATGTTGTGGTGATTATGCTGGATACCTTGCGTCCTGACCATCTTGGTTTCTACGGGTATGAAAAAAACACGAGCCCATTCCTGGACGAACTTTCTCAAGGCTTTGCGGTTTTTGATTATGCTTATTCCACAAGCACTTGGACAGCGCCAGCGTGTGCGTCGTTGTTTACTGGGCATTACCCGCCCGCGCACGGAATTCTCGAGGGATTTTTTGCCCATGATCGTCGTGAAAAAAAGCCAGAAACAGCCAAGCCAAAAGTAACGTGGCGTGGTCGGCTTCCCGGTGAGCCGAATCCTGGTTTAGAGGTCGAGCAAGAGCCCGAAAAAGAAGAGGGGCAGGCGGGCGAGGACGGCACTGTTATTCGAATCAATCAATTTTCCGACGATATGAAGTTGCTTCCGGAGTATTTCCGGGAAGCGGGGTACCAGACATTTGGTATCGCCACAAATCCAAACATTGGGCCGGAAATTGGGTTTCATCGTGGATTTGATGAGTTTGTCCAAATTGACGATGGGGATGCGTCCCAGGTTTTAGAGATGTTGGGTCAATGGAAATCAAGAATTCAAACCACGAATTCGCCCACATTTCTTTACCTCCATTTTATGGATGTTCACAAGCCCTATCGCGGGCGAGCGCCATGGTATGAAGAGAAGGAGGATGAGAATGAAGACAACATATCCCGGTATGACAGTGAGTTGTCCTATTTAGACCAGCACTTGGAGACGTTGTTTAAGGAGTGGTCTTGGGATGAGAATACGATCCTTGTTTTTGTTTCTGACCATGGGGAAGAATTTATGGAACACGGTCAAGTGGGTCATCGCTTCTCGATGCACAATGAGCTGAACCATATCTTGCTCATGATGCGCGGGCCAGGAATAGAAGCAAAGCATACGCCTTTGGTTGCAGGCATTCACGATGTCCTGCCGACGCTTTTGGATTTGGCGGAACTGGGATCCCCTGAGGAGGGAACTGGAGAGTCCTTGCGCGGGTACCTTGCCAGGGACCCACTTCCAAAGGAAGAATTAAAGCAAGCGGAAGAGCGAATTATTTACGCACACCGTGCCAAGTTTCGGCCAAGGCAAACGCATGTTTGGGGCGCAAATTATAAGAACTGGCGGTTCATTCAAGACGCTGGATCTTGGGAGCTCTACGATATTTTGGAGGACCCTCTTGAAACAATCAATTTGATGTCAAGGTTTCCTGTAATCAACACCAAGCTCCGCTCCTCGCTGAAGAAATTTAGGCAACTTGGATTTGGTAGCAGAGCCAAGCAAACAGAAATCACCTTGGACGCAGACGCCATGAGTTTGCTCAATGCACTTGGTTATGTCGGACCTTCTTTAGAAGAAGAGCCAGAAAAAGAGTAAGTTCCCGTTACTGCTGAACGGTCAGTTCTTTCTCGTTGATCGTTTCATTGCCGACGTAATCTTTGGCGCGAATCACAAAGGATCCTTTCGGAAGAGTCCAAGGAAGAGTGACAGAGAATTCATTGTCCATGGTTGGAAACGAAGTATTTCGGGCCACGGTGGCCAAAGGTGTTACCCAGTCAATTGAATTGCTGTCCTCACCGCCATAAACGACGTATTCTAAATGGTCAAAAGTTGGGGACCCATAGGGGGTGCTTTCGGAGTCTTCTGCGTGGAAAAAATGAAGGGTGACTGTCTCCGCGTTCCAATCAGGTTCCGCGTAATAATGACTGCCATTGCCGACTTGTCCGAACTGAAAAATAGGTGCAACCTCTTCGGGATATTCCAAACAACCCTCTTCAGCCCAGTCTGACAAAGTGATTTGGAATAGGGGGGCGTGGTCGGCGAAGGAGAAGTGCTCAATAAAATTGGATGTGAAGCCCAATGCAAAGAGGGCCCAAGTTGCGCCTCCATCACCAGGGACGGTGAAACTGTCCGGAGTGATTGCGTCTCCAAGGCCATTCATGACCCCGATATAGGAACTGAGGTCTAGGGTCCCGGAGCCTCGTGAGCCGTCGTGACATGTCATGCAAGTATTCCCGAGGTTATCCGTAACCGCCCACAAGAACTCCACATTGTTTTCATAGAGAATGCTTCCAGTGACCGGTTCTTCCGGTGGGAATGTGCTGACGACGCGGTTACTTAAGACCGTGTTGTCATGGCTGTCAGCAGCTTTTACTTTGAAAAAATGGTGTTGCGCTGCATTAACCGCCACAGCTTTGGAGGGATTGCCCGTTACAGTGCCGGAAATCGTCCATATGTCGTGGGAGGGGGTCAGTGAGGTGTCAAAGTCCTCGGTATCCCCTCGGTAGAGGGTGTAGGTCATTGAGTCTGCCGAATCTCCCGCGGTATTTGTAGCGATGAGCCAGGAGACTAATGCTGTGGTTGCGGTGAGGGGGTAAGCATCTACCGGGCCTTGAAAGGAAAGCGTGATGTCGGCATTGCTTCCGCCATCATCTTCCGTTTCCGCGCTCTCCCCGCAGGAAAAAAGACTGAAGCTGAGGGCGATAAACCCTGAAATAGCAAGAACTTTGGCGAATTTCATGAAATGAAGGCTGGATAGGGCCCTAAACCTTCCAAGTTTCTTAATCTTAAGAGGTTTCTTGCTCTGTAGGCTTGCCTTTTTGGTCGGAATCAAGGATAAATAGGGTCGAAAACCGTTCGGCAATTCGTGGCACAACCAGCTCTCCCTCCCCACTTCATTCTGTTCGCTTCTCTTCTCGAAAGTGAGGCTACAGATTTGTTTGAATTTGATACTCCTTTGTGGCTTACGCGAGCCCCGGGAGCCTTCGGTGTCATTGGTGGCCCCGGAGAACAACTTGGCAGCCCAACGTTCAGTGTCTCCATCGGTCGGGATGTCAGTTGCGCGATTCAAAACCGGCGCGATAATGATATTCATATCCGGATTTTGGCTGGTGGCCCGGAAGGTGAGGACCTCAATTGGTCTGGGCAGATTTCAGATATTTACACCAAAAAGGGGCCACCCCGAAGCCCTGCGGTTCTTCGGAGCTTGTTTGAAGAGACAGATTCCCTGTGGATGGAGCGCATGATGGCCATCATGATTGGCTTGCGCCGTTCTCACCAACTCAACACGCCGAAGTTTGGCTTTAGTTTGGTGATTTGGAGTCGCCTCCCCGGCACAAAGGCTTACGCCAGTCGTACGGCATTTGCGTCCGGTGTATCCATGGCCTTTAAGGCCTCCACGGGCTTAGACAAAAAGCGCGTGGATGGAATTCGTTTGGCTCGCGCAGTGACCCAAGGGCATCAGGATGTCCTAGGGGAGCACTTGCGGGTTTCCGACGCCCTGACCTGTTCTCTTGGTGAACAACAGTGCGGCATTTTCATTGAGCATGGTGTGGACCCTGTCATGCAGTGGATTCCCCTTGGTGAGAACGCTTTGCTTGCGGCTGTGGATCTTGGCTTTGGTGAAATTGCAGATTATGACACGCGCATTGCTTCGGCAACGGGCCCCGCCATGGGAATGGCGTACTTGAACGCCGGTCTCAAGAAAGAAAAGAAAGAAGGCTATGGAGGCTGGGCCCAAATTACGCCCGGTGAATTTGAAGGTGGGCTTCGAAATTATGTTCCGACCAAAGAGTTGGGGGCAGAATGGCTAAAGCGTTTTGCAAAGCAATATCCGGATATTGCAGAACACGTGAGCCCGGATCGTTCCTACCGTTTGCGTGCTTTAGCAGAGCACGCCGTTCGAGAAAGTGGCCGCTCACACCGTTTCTTGGAACAGATTAATGAGTTCGCGCGCACACGGCGGGATGACCATTTGATGGAAGCCGGAAAAGTCCTTTTCTCTTCCCATCGGTCGCTGAAAGAAAAGTGCTCGATTCGTGATGACCGCATCGAGGATTTTGTGGCCCGAATTTTGAACACAGGGAAAGACACAAACTTGTACGGTGCGCGTTTGACCGGAACGGGTAGAGACAGTGTTGTTGTTGTGATTGGCCATACGGATGGCGAAGAAGAGTTACGAGACATCTTCCATAAGTTCTGCGATGACCATGAAACAAGGGGCACCATTCTTCTTGAAACTAGCCGTGGAGCCGCGGTAAGTGGTTGGTGGGAAGGAGTCATTCAGCCCAAAGAAGAAGACGCGCCTCCGAAGGAAGCAGAGGCCGAAAAGGCCAACAGCGAAGCGCCGTCGAAAGAAAAGGAAAAAGAAGCGACTTCCGCCGTTAAGGAATAAGAGAGGGATAAACTCGGCGGAATGGCCGCCCCATCCCTCCCCCGTTTCCTTTGTGCCTTGTTATTGGGGGCCTGTGTTGCTCCCATACCCAGCGCGCCTCCTGCCCTGTTGGGCACGGTTCACTTTGACGTTTTGCACTATGACCTTACGTTTCAGGTTTTTCCGGATGAAGGGAGACTGTCTGGTCATACGCACATTACTTTTTTGGCGACGAGTGATATGAAGGCTCTGCGGTTACATGCTGAGGGCATGACGATCTTAAATGTGGCCACGGCGGAATCGCCCACGCATCCATTTGTGCATCAACAGGGTGTGTTGGAAATTCCCTTTGCCGACGCCTTCTCTGCTGGGGAAGGATCTTGGGTTGAGGTGAAATACCAGGCAAATCCTTTGGGTGGTATGCACTTTGTTTCGGCAAAGGAAAAGGGCATCAAACATGCTGACCATGTATTTACACAAGGGGAATGTGAACGTGCGCGTTGGTGGTTCCCATGTCATGATATTCCTGCTGACCGGGCGTCGCATCAAATCACGGCAACGGTTCCGATTTCTTGGGAGACGGTTGCAGCAGGAGAGCAGGTGCAGGAATGGTTCAATGCGGAGCGTGGAACCAAAACAGTGCAGTGGGTGATGAAGCAGGACATGCCGACGTATCTCTTTACTTTTGCTGCAGGGCCGTTCGTTAAAATTGAAGATGGCTGGGAGGACATCAGTCTTTCTTATTATGTCGAGCCAGAAGACCTTGACGCTGGCGTGGCATCGTTTTCTCATACCCCAGAAGTTTTACGATTTATTTCAGAGTACACGGGCTTTCGCTACCCTTTTTCAAAGTATGCGCAGATTGCCGTTAGAGACTTCCCCTTTGGGGGCATGGAAAATGTAACGGCAACGACAGTCACGCGAAATGCCATTCATCCAGCTTCAGAACAAAATGAGTCGCCAACTTGGGGGCTTGTGGCGCATGAGGCGGCGCATCAGTGGTTTGGCGACATTGTGACCTGTGAAGATTGGCCACACGCTTGGTTGAATGAGGGGTTTGCGACTTACTTTAATTTATTGTACCGGCGGCACATTCAAGGCGAAGAAGCCTTCGTCTTTGCCATGGGCAATGCGGTAGATCGTTATGCACGTGCTTGTCGCGGCGCATCTCTTCGCGCGTTGGTGAAAAATGAGTACGATTTCCCATTCCAATTGTTTTTTGACGGAACGATTTATCCAGGGGGTGCTTCACGGCTTCAGCTTCTTCGTGGGTGGATTGGAGAACCAAAATTTAAAGAGGCAATCCAGCGATACTTGCACGCCAATGCTTTTTCCTCCGTCACGACAAAAGATTTTGAAGAGGCCTTGACGTCAGTTTCCGGCAAAGACTTTTCCGAAATTTTCCAACAATGGTTTTTCCAGCCGGGTTATCCAGAGCTTTCATTGAAGTGGTCCGTTAGCCAGAATGTCATGCGGATTGAATTGGAACAAACGCAAGACACATCTCTTGGAATCCCAGAAGCCTTTTCTTTCCCTCTTGACTTTCGCTGGATAGAGTCCGACGGATGGCATACCGGCCGACGTTGGGTGAATGCGGAAAACCATGTGTGGGAGATTCCAGTTCAGAGCGCGCCGAGGTTTTTGGAAGTAGACCCACATGTATATGTTCCTGCAACATGGACATTTTCATCGCCGGATGGTGCCATGGAATCTATGGCCTTAGAGGGGTGGAGTGCGCGAAGCAGAGCCTTGGCGCTGAGGGATTTACAGTCCTCACAGAATCCTTCTGTGCCGGATATTTTCTGGCAGGTAGCGACACGAGATTCACTGCCGGGCCTTCGCAAGCAGGCTATTCAATCTCTGGGGCGTTTCCATGAAGCATCTATGTCAGTTCCTCGTCTTCGTGGGGCGTGGCTCCGAGAAAAGGACGTGCCCACTGAAAATGCCTGGCTGGATTTACTGGCATTGCGAACGGAAGACCTTGGCGTTGTTTCTATCTTGAGCGGCATCTTGGATACAGCCGACGCCTCCCCGGCGGCGCGGGTGATTGCATTGCGAGCCCTCTCTCGATTGCAGGAGCCCCGAATATTGTGGGATTATTTATTGCCTTGGACTCAAATGGACAGTTCCGGAGATAAGCTTCGGTCCTTGGCCATGACAGAGCTTGCATTGCGGTTGCCAGAAGATGAGCGAACTCGCACTTTGTTATTAAAGAAATCCTGGTCGGGGAATTTGTCAAGTACGCGGCAAACGGCATTGCGCTTGTTGAAGCCTTGGTTGAAATCGGCCGACGCAATTTCAGGTCCAGACCCGGTTGTTTCGGCTGTCCGTAATGCACTCTTTGCGGGCAGTGCTACCGTTCGGGGGACTGCGGCAGGGTTGGCAAGGTTGCGCCCAGATCTGTTTTCGGAAGATTTAGAGAAATTGAAAAAGATAGACCCGAGCTTTCGGCAGTAAAAATGGAACAACTCTCTTGGGCTAAGATAAAGCGAAGCTTAGGAAAAAAGGACCCTGCTTTGATAGAGCTTTTGAAAAGAGTCGGGTCGTATCCAAGCTTCCCATTGCCCAGCCAAAAGCGCTTGAGTTACTATCGTTGTTTGGCTCGCGCCATTGTCTTTCAGCAACTGGCCTATAAAGCCGCAGACACGATTCACTCAAGGGTCTGTGCTTTAACCTCAGGCCGACTTTTTCCGTCGGAAAAAGCATTGTTGCAGTTATCCGATGCATCCTTGCGGGAGGCAGGGCTTTCTCAAGCAAAAATATTGGCGGTTCAGGATTTAGCAAGGAAGAGTCTTTCCTCGGAGCTCAAATTGCGCAGTCTTGGTCGGCTTTCGAATGCGGAGGTCGTGGGCCATCTCATTCAGGTTCGAGGCATCGGCGAGTGGACTGCACAAATGTTCCTCATGTTTCGGCTGGGAAGGCTGGATATTCTGCCGTGCGGAGATCTTGGTGTTCAGGAAGGGCTTCGGCTTTTGGACAGCAAGCTGGATCGTCCAAAGCCAAAAGAGCTTGAAGCACGTGGAGAGCGTTGGGCACCATATCGAAGCGTGGCTGCTTGGTCACTTTGGCGTTTGGTAGATGAGCAGAAAGCGTAGACTGCAGTGATGCAATCTGCTGCCTTCCTTATCCTTCGTCTTGTGGCTGGCCTGGGTCTTGCCTCTCACGGTTACCAAAAGATTATTGTCGGCGGTTTTGACGGCATGGAAGCCTTTGGGGGTTGGTTGGAGTCAATCGGTTTCCCTGCGCCTTTGGTCTTCGCATGGGCGGCAAAATTAACAGAACTCGTCGGCGGCACGTTGGTTGCCCTTGGTCTTTGGACGAGGCCAGCAGCATTTTTTGCAGCTTGCACCATGGTCGTCGCCATTCTCGTGGCTCATCTTGGAGACCCCTTTCCTGAGTGGGAACTTGCCGCCCTTTATCTATCTTCCATGGTCGCCATTCTCCTTGCAGGTCCTGGCCCATGGTCTATCGACCACCGACGCACTCAAGGACAGTAATATTTTTTCCTAGGCTCGGCGATGAGTGAAGGAGACGAAGGCCATGAGAGAGAACATGACAGCTTGAACCGAAACGGCCAAGGCGTCCTGAAATTCTTTGCCTTGAATAAATAGTTTGTCCCAAGTTGCCCAGCAGAAGGCAAGAGCAATGGGAACCAAAGCCATGCGCACGTAAACATGCCCCTTTGTGTTAAAGGAGTGGCCTTCATCGGCATCCGCCGCCGTGGTGACCTTGTTGTAAATCATAATGGCAACCATGGATCCCAATCCAATCCACGTAAACACCGACCACATGGCATACGGTTCATAGGTACTCCACAAGGTCTCTCTTAAGCCCCAAGCGTCAACGCCTTGAACTTTTTCAAAGAAAGGCAACACCTCACCGCGTGACAGGCCATTTACCATTTCCGCGGATTGCCCAGCCTTATCAATCAGAAATCTTCTTGCCAACACAATCTTATCCCCGCCTTCTTGATACATCTCGCCGGCAATGATGCTTCCGATGGACCATCCAATGCCAACCGTAAAGTTGACGTAGCCCATGTACAACCCCTCTTTTCCTGGGGGGGCAATGCTCGCCAAGTAGCGCATCTTCGTGGGGCTTGCCGTCATTTCGCCAAAGGAGAACAGGCCAATCATGGCAAGAATCCACCATCCATCCATGCTCTCGCCCAAGGCGTAAATGGCTACGGCAGAGACAGCGATTCCAATAATAATGGCATTCAAAGATCTCACTTTTCCCGTGAGGTAGCCCATAGCAAAAGCGAAAAAGCTAATCAAAAGGGCATTGAAATTGATCATCCACTCTTGCGTTAAATTCCCCCCATTTACGGTTGGAACGGCACCCGCCCCAATCCACCCTCCGAGCGCAGTGGCAATCATTCGAGTATCAATCCAGTCATCAATGAAGTTGGGGAGGATGTCGAACAACTGATAGAACATCAGCCAGAATCCAGCAAAGGATATCGTGAAGAAAAACAGTCGTGGCTCCAATAGGCCTCGCAAGGCATTCATAAGAACAGTGCCGATGCCCTCTGATTTGTCCACGTTTTGATGCTCAGGCTCTTTGAAGAAAAAGAGCGGAATGAAGTTCAACGCAATGCCAATGGCGCAAGCAATGAACACATAAGTCCAATCAAGAACACGTAAATACCCGGCAAGAAGGGGGCCAATGAATCCACCGATATTGACCATTTGATAGAACATTGCCCAGCCGAGAGAAGCATATTGCTTCGGCATTTGATGCGCAATCAAGCCCTGCAAGCCCGGCTTGAAAACAGCCGTTCCAAGTGCAAGGAACATGGCACCGGCAAAGAAAAATTCATAGGCAAGGTCAGCGCCACTGGGGCGCAATGAAGCCAAGCTTCCACCGCCGACCGTTTCGGCAAGGAAAATACTGTACCCCATGATGAGGTATCCAATGATTTTCAAAACCGTACTGATGGCAATATTTATTTTATATCCATAGCGATCTGCAAATCCGCCGGTGAAAATGGGCACAAAACTTTGAACTAAAGCCCAAACAGCGTAAATAGTTCCTTTTTGTATGTGCGTGAACTCAGGGCCACCATCTTCAAAGGCAGACACCATGAAAACGGGAAGGACGACGCGCACCCCGTAATAGGCGAAGCGTTCGACCAGCTCCATCCAGTTGGCAATCCAGTAAATTCCACTGAAGGCTTTGAGCTGTGTGAGAAGTGGGACCTTGGCCCCTTCAGATTCTGTGGTGGCTGGTGCAGACATGAGCCCAAACCTTAACAACGCGCGACCTTATCCTGATGCCTATGGATTCGAAAGCAGTCGCTTCTTTTGTAAATAAGGTTTGGGATGAAAGCATCATTCCAGCCCTCGTGGACTATATCGCTATTCCAGCAAAATCACCTTTGTTTGATCCGGACTGGGAGGCCAATGGCCATATAGAGGCCGCCGTTCAGTTGATTGCCCGTTGGTGTGAAGATCGGGATATCGCCGGTCTTCACATGGAAATCATTCGTTTGCCTGGTTGCACTCCGTTGATATACATGGAAATACCGGGAGATTCTGACGACACTGTGTTGATGTACGGCCATTTGGACAAGCAGCCTGAAATGCGAGGCTGGCGAAAGGGCCTCAGCCCGTGGAAGCCTGTGATTGAGGGCGACAAGCTCTATGGGCGTGGTGGTGCGGATGACGGTTACGCCGCCTTTGCATCTCTGACCGCGATAGAAGCACTTCAGAAACACGGCGGGCATCATCAGAGAGTTGTGGTCTTGATTGAAGCCTGTGAAGAAAGTGGCTCGGCGGATTTACCGCACTACATTGATCACCTTTCCGGTCGTATTGGGCAGGTCAGCCTGGTTATTTGCTTAGATTCTGGAGCAGGAGATTACGACCGGCTTTGGAGCACCACATCCTTGCGTGGAATGGTTTCCGGTGATTTGCGCGTAGATGTCCTTACTGAGGGTATTCATTCAGGAGATGGAAGCGGTATTGTCCCTTCCAGTTTTCGTATTATTCGCCAACTTTTAGAGCGGATTGAAGCCGCGGATACGGGCGAGGTACTGCTTCCGGAATTCCATGTAGAAATACCTCAGCAAAGGAGAGATCAGGCGGTTGTCGTTGCGGATATTTTGGGCAATGAAGTTCGAGATTGTTATCCCTTTGTAGAAGGTGTTTCCGCGATGCACGAAGAATTGCCGGAGCTCGTACTCAATAGAACTTGGCGGCCGACAATTTCTTATACCGGTAGTGGCGGACTTCCAGAACTTGGAGACGCCGGTAATGTGTTGCGCCCTTTTTCCGCGCTCAAACTTTCATTCCGACTTCCACCCACCGCAGATTCAGAAAGGGCTTCGAATGCCGTGCAAGAAGTACTTGAAGAGAACCCCCCAAGTGGCGCCACCGTTTGTTTTGTTGCTGAAAAAGGGGCCGACGGCTGGAACGCACCGCCTCTTGCCGATTGGCTTGGAAGGAGCTTGGAAGAGGCTTCCCAGAAGTACTTCGGAAATCCTCCTGCTTACATGGGCGAGGGCGGAACGATTCCTTTTATGGGTATGCTTGGAGAGAAATTTCCTGAAGCACAGTTTGTAATTACGGGGGTTTTGGGCCCCGCAAGTAACGCGCACGGCCCGAATGAGTTTTTGCACATTCCTTGCGGCAAGAAACTCACCTCTTGCGTTGCGCATGTCTTGCAATCGCACGCAGAGCGTTGAGTGCCGCAACCACGGTCCTGCAGTCACTTCGGCAACATGCGGAAGATCTTGGGGTGCCCTTGAAAAGTACACTTCTTCTGGCGCCACTTCCGGAAGAAACCAAGTTACGTTTGTCAAAATGGTTGCAAGAGGGTCGAGCTGGTGAGATGGATTATTTGGCCAAAGGAGAACCCGTGATGGGGGACTTGAAAAAATGGAAGCCTTGGGCGAAATCGGTTGCATTGTTCGCCTTTTCTTATCATCGACCTTCCGACGGATTTCGTGATGGCGGAACAGTTGCGCGTTACGCTTTGGGAAAGGATTATCACAACGTCATTGGTCGAAAGTTGGAGAAGCTCGGGAAGCGGCTCAGGTCCGAAGGCATCATTCAACGTTTCCGCGCAGTCACCGACGCCGCCCCCGTGATGGAAAGGGAGTGGGCCATTCGAGGGCAAATGGGTTGGCGCGGGAAAAATACGTTGCTCCTGGACCCGGATCACGGACCTTGGGTGTTATTGGCAGAACTCCTCTTGGATGTGGAAGTAGACGACTGGTCCGCGCCGACGTCGCGCACAGCAACATGCGGAACATGTACGGCTTGTCTGGATGCTTGCCCAACGGATGCCTTCACCGCGCCCTACGAACTCGATCCCCGTCGGTGTATTTCTTATTTGACGATTGAGTCGAAAAAAGAAATCCCCGAAGAATTCCACGGGGCTATTGGAGACCGCTTATTTGGCTGTGACGTTTGTTTAGATGTGTGTCCTTTTGGAAAAGATTCCCCTGACATGTCTTCAGAGTGGGGAAGCTTGGAAGCATGGCAGGATTTTTCCTTAACCGACCTCCTTGCGATGAAAGATGAGGCATTTCAGAAGACGTTTCAAGGCAACCCTCTCCGACGCGCGGGCCTTGCTGGAATACAGCGAAATGCAAAAATTGTGCTTAAGAATCGTCGTAAGTCCTTTGGAAGCCAAGACCCCAGCAGCGATTAAAGGGATTTCCTAGATTTTCCATAGAAAACAAGGGCATTGGCCCATGAATAGGGCTATGTTTAAATCGTCCCATCGGGGACCAAAATGCTCCTTTTACCCCTCAAATTCAAGTAGATGCAACCTATTCACTACTACAACACTCAAAAGTACTGCTCTCAATGCAAGGACTACGTGCGGTTCCTTCAAAGCCTCGACGCTTCTTACTGCGTTGATTGCGGAGCCAAGGTGCGGCTCTTTAGCCCGGCGGACAAGAAAGTCTTTCTGTCTGGCTTGAAGAACTCGCAGCGTCCGGGCCGTCCAAAGAAAAAACGGGTTTCCTAATTAAGCCTCATTTCCATTCCCCTCATTTGTGAGGGAGGGCTTAGGAATACCCAACCCCGTTCGCCTTCATTTCCCCTCCTCCAGAAGGCAACAAGCGTCCTGTGCTCCAGCGCAGGGCGTATTTTTTTAAAAATTCCAAGAAGCGCCGACAAACATTCCGGAGCCCCCGGGTTGGATTACCAAAGACGGATGTCCATCGACGCTTAGGAAGGCGCGTTGCAAGAAGATGGCCGTGAAATTCCCCAGTGCGGCTCCTGCGAGAACATCAGAGGGGAAATGCGCCCCGCTTTCTACGCGCGCCCATGACGTGCCCCAAGCGACAAGGTCTCCGGTAAAAATCACGCCGTCGGAAAAGAAACTGTCTATGCCCGCATCTTCAAAAGCTAATCGAGTTTGCCCGTTGTAGGCAAAGCATCGGGCGGCATGCTGCGAGGGAAAAGAAGGGCTGTTTTCTGTCGGTTCAGGGCGGTCTCGATTCGTTATTTTTTTCAGGGCCCAACCTGCCTCTGTGGCCACAATGGCCGACCCATAACCTATAAAAGCTTGTTTCCATGACCGATCCCAAGAGTCCGACGTCACAAAGTGTGAAATTTGCGCAACATTCATCAACCGATTTCCTGCAAAACGAAGGCTGTCACTCCACATTTCCGCATTCTCTTCGGATTTAAAAACGGGGGACGCTTGTTTGGCCCAGTCGGAAATTCCTCGGTCCGCATTCGTTGCCCAAAGGACTCCTGCTCCTAATGCAGGCCCCCAGGTTCGCGGGCTTTCCACCGCTTCCCGCGCCGCATTTTGAAATTCATCCGCCGACGGCCACGCAAAGGCACCCGCGGCACAAGAGGGGAGCAAGCACAAGGAGACCCATGTGCAGAAAGGCGGAATGGAAGAGGGAGCCATCTACCTATTCTAGGAAGTAGGCTAAACTTCATGCATGCGACCGCCACTCTTCCGCCGCTGTTTTGTTTTGACACAATCACTTTGTCAAAAAGACCCACGCGAGGTCGTGCAGCATGCCGTTGACTTGGGGGTTGATTGCGTGCAGCTTCGTGAAAAGGAGATGACCTCGGCGGAAATGTTTACTTGGGGAAAAGAGCTGAAAGCGTTGACGGATCAACTTCGCATTCCACTTGTGATTAATGACAATGTAGAAGTTGCCCAAGCTTTGTGTGCGCGTGGTGTCCATGTTGGCCAAGATGACATGCACGCCGATGACGTCCGCAAGCTAGTCGGCCTAGAAATGTGGGTGGGTTTGAGCACGCACAACTTAGATCAAGTGGATGAGGCCGCGGAGTTCGGCGTAGATTACGTTGGCTTTGGCCCTGTTTTCGCCACAGAAACGAAAGGCTATTCCCAGGGTCTTGGCCCGGAGTACCTTGCCGCAGCATTGGCGATTGCGCGCGTGCCCCTGGTTGCCATCGGTGGAATTCAGGAGGAAACCCTTCGTTTTATTCCCGACGGCTGCGGGATTGCTCAGTCATCCGCCCTTTGCGGTTTAGAATAAGTAGATGGTTGTTCGCAACACGGCTTTTCTTTTTGCTGCTATGGTCTTTCTTTTGGCCTGTGGTGATGACGCTTCTTCTGGCAGCGGGGGTGGAAACAATTCAAATGTAGATCAACCTCCGGTTGCTGTCGGGGATATTGCAACGACACCGGAAAATACACTGGTGAGTATTCCGGCACTCAGCAATGACATTGATCCTGAAGGTGGTGCTATTTATTTGATTGAGGGGAGTGTGAACGCCGCATCGAGTTCCGGCGGAGCCGTGTTCGTTCCTGATTGGTTCGGGCCAGATATTGAATACATGGCACCGGCGGACTTCCGAGGCGTGGACACATTTTATTATTCCATTCACGATGAAGGCGGAAAAACAGCATCGGCACAAGTGAAGATTTTTGTTGGAGATAATGAAGCCCCCGTGGCAAATGATGACACTGGCCTAACCAGTGAAGAACTCACCGTCACCATTTCTGTTTTTGACAATGACTCCGACGCCGATGGGGATCCATTTTCTTTTACGGGTTACACGCAACCCGACAACGGTTTCGTGACAAACATCGGAATGGAGTTGGTTTATACACCATTTTATAGTTTTGTAGGCCTAGATATGTTTACGTATTCCATAGAAGATGAAATGGGAGGAACGGCAACGGCAACGGTCTTCGTCACGGTCGTTAGCGCCCTTGACTTTACTCCAGACACGGGTTGGCGCCTGCAAGAAGAAGCCACCGTCCCGCGCGTTGGCATCGACCCAATTACAGAAAATGTGTCTCTCTATTTTCATTCTGAAGCCAACGAGTACCGTGCCATCTCCGCCGACGGCCTCATCTTCCCCGACAGCACCGGGTGGACGGTACAAGACCAAGCCAACCGCTCCTTTGACCCCCGCATCACGTTGATGCCCATTCCTGACGGCATCAGTGGCGACCCCATTTATAGGATTTATGGGTTTGACCAAGGGCTGAGCGCGTTCACCAGCGCGGATTCCTCCGACGGCGTTTCTTTTTTGAATCCTGGCGTTGCGCATTACACTCCCGATGCATCTCATCTCCCCATCGGTGTAAGTACAACGTTTGTGGACCCCGATGGTGACGTGGTTTTGTTGTACATCGGCGAAATGGGTGTGGAGTTTGGTCATTCCACCCGCCGATCCGTCTCGTCGGATAACGGGGAGAACTTTGTGTTTGAAAATGATGACGTGTTTGAGGACCAAGCTTTGGCATTGGGGGAGCAACACGTGGACCCGCTTGTGGTGGCATTGCCCACTGGCGGTTACCGGTGCTTGACGATGGTCCAAGGCGTGAATGCGCCCAACCCCGGGGTTTCTAAAGTGGGCGTGATCCATTCATGGATCTCAGAGGATGGGGAGGACTGGCTCTGGGAAGGTCCCGTTCTGACACCCGACGCCTTCACCGAGTTTGATGTGTGGTCATTGAATGGCCCTTCACTCTTGGCATTACCCGACGGAGGCTGGAGGGTTTATTGTGGGGGGTTAGGAGATATTGGATTAGGTGTGGTGAGTGCTGTTTCGAATTGAGTGCGACAAAACAGGCAATTCTATTTTTGCTAAACTGACATAGCAAAGAGAGAGTCCTTTTCTGCTTCACCCCTCTTCGAAAGTCTTGCGCATTGCTCATCTTACGTCTTGCATCACAGATAACGGCGTTAGTACCGTAATTCGGGCTTTGACGCACGCACTTGAAGAAAAAGGACATGACGTTGAAGTCCTCTCTTGGAAGCCAAACTCTTGTTCCACTGACGGGCTAAGAGTCAGGCCATTCGTCATTAAGGAGCCTTTTTCTAGGCCTGTTATTCTGGGAAAACTCATCAGGAAAATAGTTGGACCCCACTTCTTTAATTTTTTAGTTTCATTTGAATATTGTAGGCAGCTTCAAAAGAGTATTTCATTGAGCTCATATGATGCTGTTTTGATTCACGGCTTGTCCGTGATTCCATTTTGGCGACTTAAAAGGAAAACAATTGTTATTGCACACAACACGAAGTCAAAAATGCTTTTGAGTAAGCGGATGCCATTATTCCGACCATTCCAGAGAATTTACCTAAAGAAAATTTATCAAAACCGTCCAGTAATTTCCGTTTCCAAAGGCGTGAGGGATGACTTGGTGAAGGCGTTTTCCTTGTCTCCCGAGATGATAGGTGCAATTTACAATCCATTTGACGTGGAGGATATTAAGCGACTTTCCAGTGAACCCATCTGCGATGTTCCAGAGGAATATGTTTTGGCTGTGGGGCGTCCGGTTAAAGCAAAGAGATTTGATCGACTCATGCGTGTATTTAAAGAGTCTGGGGTCTCATGTGATCTTGTAGTTATGATTGGCCATGGGAAAAAGAAAAAGGTGCTGGACCTTGCTAAGAAATATGGGTTGGAGGACCGTGTTCATATCTGTGGATATAGAGAAAACCCGTACCCGTACATGGCGCAAGCCAAAGCATTGGCCTTAACGAGTGACTATGAAGGGTTGCCTACAGTGGTGATAGAGAGTCTTATTTGTGGCACGCCTGTGGTTGCCACCGACTGTTCTTCTGGCCCCTCCGAAATCTTGCGGGACATGCCGACTTGCCTTATTCCAGTAAGGGACGAAAAAGGATTTTCCACGCAGTTGCGGACTGTACTTCGTTCCCCCCAAAAATTTCTTATTGAGGAGTTCAGTCAGTTCTCCTCCGAAGTCGTTTCGGAGAGATATGTGCGGTTTATTCAAAAGCACATCAAGGAGCAATAAGATGTTTAGCGCGAGCAGGTCTGTGGAGAGAGGGTTTTTCAGCGCCCTGCTCCTTTTTTATGGAGTCACCTTGATTTTTGTAGAGAGGCTTTACCTTTTTATCCCAGATCTATTCGCCCTCTTTTCAGTTGGATTATTGATTCGTCGCCGCGTGTGTTTTCTGAAGACCCAGAAGGTGTTTTTCCTTGCGCTTACCCTTTCCCTTCTTCCAGGGCTCATACATGTTTTATAGTTTTTCCATTTTCGCACTCCTTGCATTTTTTGCAAGTTCTTCTTTGGGCAATGAGGAAAGGCTCCTTGAAAATTAGCGCCTTCTCATTCCTCCGCAACGGAAGCAAGCTTCATTATCCTATTCTGG
>JAPKBM010000062.1 GCA_026421205.1 Planctomycetota bacterium | reverse complement strand
GTGCCCTAGGGGTTGACTGGAAGGGCGGGGGAGGCCAATCTATGCGACTTCAGGTAGCCGAAGTGGCGGAGTTGGCAGACGCGACGGATTCAAAATCCGTTTCCCGCAAGGGAGTGGGGGTTCGAATCCCCCCTTCGGCACCATTTTTGAGGTATTCTTCCGTTAAGATGGAACTTGGCACTCACTCAGTGCGTCCATTTTAGACAAGGCATTCGTCTTAATTCTCTCCACCATGAAGTACTCCCTCATCCTTTCTCTTCTGCTTGTAGCTCCAATGAGCGCTCAGCAGGCTCCCCTCCAAGACTCTTACCACGAAATCTCAGGGGTCCAAGAGTTTTCCGGTCGCCTGATTGCTCGCCCACTTTCCGTGCAAGCACACCTCCTTCAGGGAGCCACCCTTGAGCAAGCTAGGGAACGACACCTCCAGGCCAGTGAGACTTTGGCTGCGTTTGCCTTAAAAGAATATGTAGCGGATACAGATGAATACGTTCTTTGGATTCCAGCGGCTCTCTCCGAAAATCAGTTATCTCGGAATTTAATGGCAACGGGGCTGGTTCAATACGCAGAACCTGACTGGCTTTTGTTTCTCAAAGAAACGACACCGAACGATCCAAAGTTTGGGCAACAGTGGCACCACAGCAAAATGAAGTCCACCAAAGCCTGGGACTTCGGCACGGGAGACGGCACGTTCATCGCTTGTACAGTGGACACAGGGGTGGATCTGGACCACGAGGACCTGCAAGCAAGTCTCGTTTCCGGCTATAATTCAGCGGACAGAAAGGCCCAGTCCAATGGCGGAAACGTCAATGACGTCAACGGTCACGGCACCAATACTTTGGGCTGTGTTGGCGCCATCGGAAATAACAACCGAGGTGTTGCTGGCATGGGATGGGACCTCAAACTTATGCCTGTTCGTTGTACAAACTCTTCCGGTGGAGGCGCTTATCTCTCGGACTTAACCGACGGCGCTCGTTGGGCCTCGGACAACGGCGCCCGTGCGGTGAGCGTCAGTTACTCCGGCGGTGACTCTTCTAGTGTTGGCAGTACAGGCACCCACCTTCGCGGTGAGGACTCATTGCTCAGTTGGGCCTCCGGAAACAGTGGGGTCAAAGTCAATGGCTCGGACCACGCTAATGTAATTGTGGTCGGTGCCACCAACAATTCGGACAATCGAGTTAGTTGGTCAAACTATGGCAACTGGATTGATGTTGTGGCTCCTGGTGAAGGCATCATGACAACTTCCAACGGGGGAGGCTACGGCGCCGTAAGTGGCACCTCTTTCTCCACACCCATCGTCAACGGTGTCATCGCCATGATGATGGTAGCCAGTCCCAACTCTTCCGCCGACGACATTGAGCAAATGCTTTTTGACAACTGCGTAGACATCGGCGCTACCGGTAATGATGTGGAAACTGGGCATGGCCGTCCAAACTTCTTCAAGTGCATGGAAGCAGCTGATGCTGCCAATGGGGGGGGCGGCGGAAACCAAAACATTGACCTCGCCGTAACTAATTTGGTTGCCGGCCAAAACGTGTTATGCACCACAACAAATGCGGGGTGGATGGCGCTAGTGCACTACTTCTACAGCATGCAAGGAGCGGGCACCACGCCTTATCCTTCCCTAAGCGTAGACCTTGGCTTGATAAATCCAAGGCTTGCCGGAAAGGATCGCGCCGATGCCAACGGAAACTCAAGTTTTAGCAAGCGCGTGCCAAACTCTGCTGGCTCGAGGACCGTTTGGATTCAAGCCGCCGTCGTTGGATATACCTCGAACGTTGTTCAGCAAGTCATTCAGTAGAAAGACTTCTCCATATATCGCCTCTCACTCCGGTGAGGGGCGATTTTTTTGTTGGAGTAGCGTCGGTATGAGGCCGTCGGGAATCCAGCGAAACGGTACTGTCAGCACCTCGTAGACGGGTGCCGAAATGGGAGATGTTTCTTCCGATGCCATTATTTCTCGCTGCGCAGAAAAAAGGACTGTCCAAAGAAAAGCGGAAACCACGAAGCCAAAGGCGGAGCCAAGAATCCGGTCACCCAGACCACCGCCCGCACGCAACCAAGAGAAAAGAAGGCGTCGGAGTACGCCTAAAAGGAGGACGCTTAAAAATAAAAAGGCGAGCTCTAAAGAAAGTAATAACGTGGCGGCTTGGGGGGAGCCGTTGGCGAAAAAATCTGCGATGCCTTGGAGCAAAAAGTTGACCAGAGCTAGGAGCACGAAGGCCGCAACCCACACAAGGAAACGAGTAAACTGCGGAGAGAACCCTCGCACGAAACCTGCCGTGAGGCCGTACGCAGCCAAAGACAATCCTAGCCAGTCCAACCAGTGCCAAGTTTCCATGGCAATATTCTAGCCAATGAGCCCGATGACTTCTTCCACCGCCCTCACCGACGTCCAGCAAATCCTCCTTGAATTGGAGTCCAAAGTCCTTGCCGACCCAAATCTGACCAAAGAATGGGCCGATGCAATGCGGGACGCGCCATTTATCTTGCAGGACCCCAGGAGTTGGGAGCGATTTCGTGTCTGGTTTCTTTTGGAGCGTCCGTCCACCGCGTTGGGTGCTACGCCGATTTTGGCTTGGGGCCCCGATCACGTGGAAGAGTCCTCTGCGTGGGAAGCACTCTTGGATAGTTTCTTAGGGATTTTCCGTGGGGGAGAGGCCACGCCCGACGGCCAGGAGTGGGTGGATCTTTGGACGGGCCGGTCCGTTTTAATTTCTAACGATACCCCATCCCTTCAAGCCAATGAAATCTGCCTTGCAAGGCTCTTTTTACAAACTGAGCGGTGTCATGCACCGCTTCAAGGAGAGAAGCGAATTGCCTCAGAGGGCGTGGTGGAGGCCGTCGGGAAAGATCTTGCGAAGACGCGCGCGGAAAATACGCATGCTTCGCTCTCCAGTGAAACTTGTGAACTGCTCTTTGTGAAGCGGAATTCTGCCCAACAGGAAAAACATCTTGCTGACCCTGAGGAGCTTGGGAAACGAGTGGAAGCTCTCTTGGAGCCGGACGAAAATTGGAGTATGGATCGCGTTCATCAAGTCTTAGAAGAAGGGGGAGTTGCTGCCCTGCTTGAGGCACTTGCCTTTGAAACTTCTTTAGACCTAGAAGAATTGCGGCGCCTGATTCCAGAATACGCACAGGCCGCGCTCCATCCCAAAGACGAAGCACTCTCGATTCCCGAAGACGACGGTCAGCAAACTGGCCCGCGGACCACGCCGGGGATGAGCGTCTGGAAAGATGCCTTTTCTTGGGAGCACCCCAACCTGAACGATTCCGAAAAAGATGTTCTTGAGGATTTCCTCCAATACCTTGACGCGAGGGGAGAGTTGGCCTTGGACGCCTGTGATTTACGGACGCCAGAGCTGCTTGCTTTTTTACTGACGGCCTCTCAACCCAACGCTTTCCTCAAAAGATGCCAAAACTTTGCACCTTTCCTTCAATGGCTCATCACAGAACAGCAAGCGGAGGTCGGCGTACTTCAAGAGTATCTGAACTCCAAGGAGATGCTCCAGCGGTTTACGCTCTGCCTAGATTTCAACCAAGCGTACGCCGATATCAAGACATCGGCTGTCGTGCGAGTGGCATCCCTGAATCCTCTCACGGTGCTCGGTGAGAAGAAGGAATCCATGGAAGTAACTGGACCACTTCTCCAGCATGATCTCGAAGGAAAGCTGACCGAAGGCGATCTCTTGCAGGGAAATTGGACGGCAGGCAGATTCCAAGCAACTTTTGCTCTTCCTAAGCAGGCGCTCGCCGAATAAACTGAACAAACAAGTGATTTACTTTCCATTTTTTCTTTTTGCTTTCTCTCTTCCTCAAGAAGTTACAGAGCCACAGCAAGGTTCCGTGCAACTTCCCAGGTCGCCGTCACTTTCAGTCGCTGCCAAGCCTTTCCCCGTAAATGCGACTGACCTTGCCTATGGAGAAAATCTCTGGCGAGAAACTGGCTGCCTAGCTTGTCATGCACCAAGCGGTATCGCTTCACTTTCTACGCGCGCAGACGTTCAATCTCTTGCGGAGTTCTTAGGGGGATCGCCACCATCTTTTGGAGTGGCTCGCTCCTTTCCACACGATTTTGGTTTGGACTTCGAAGAAGCAATCGCCCTTTCCGCCTTTCTGCTTCGGAGTCAATATGTTTCGGCCGAAGAAGCTCCGCCGCAACCTGGTTTGGCTTGGGAATGTTATGAAATTCAGATTGAGGAGGGGAGTCTTCCCAGTATCGAAGGAAAAGAACCGGCTGCCTATGGAACAACCGATTTTATTGGAGTGGATGTGCGAACCCGCGACAATCATTTTCTGTTGCGTTTTCAATCGAAACTATTCATCCCGGAAAAGGGTGACTGGACCTTTCACCTTGGATCCGACGATTCTTCTTGGTTGTGGTTAGATGGCGAACAAGTCATCCGCAATGAAGCTCTCGCGCCCATGCGGGTGGTGAGCGAAACACGGAACTTGTCGGCAGGCTTCCATCTCTTCGAAGTCCGCATGACGGAGGCGGCGGGCGAAGAGTTGATTGAGTTGAAATGGGAGGGCCCTGGATTCCCGGAGCCCATCAAAATCCCCACAGAAAACTTTCAAGTTCAAAGAGAGGCTTTGATTCCTCCACCATTCACCCCCGACAACCCCAGAAACCTTGGAGCCCCGAATTACCGCGCAATGTTGGAAACCGGCGACTCGGTTGCCGACCGAATGCAAAGGGATGGTTGTCTCTCTTGCCACACTCGTAGCGGTCGAGGTGGCCTTCCTGAGGAGGCTAGGATTGCCTTTGTCGGTGAAGAAGACTTGGGCTTTGAGGGCCAACTCCCTCCTTCTTTAGATGGAGTGGGCCATCGGCTGCGCGAATCGTGGATTCGGGGACACCTCACCGGCGCGCAAAGGGCGCGACCCTATCTTCGTGCGCGTTGTGTGGAGATGGGGGAGGAAGAGGCCAATCAGTGGGCAAACTTGTTCGCCGACACGGATGCGACAGCGGATGACGATAAGGATCCTGTTTCTTCGGAATCTTCTGTGGAACGTGGGCAGGTCTTGGCGGGTAACCAAGGCAAAAACTGCATTGCATGTCATCGGGTGGCAGGGCAGGATGGGCCTGCTATTCAAGGTATGGATTTGGCCATTCAGTATGAAAGGATGAAGCCGGATTGGTTTTTGGAATGGCTAGAATCTCCGGCAGTGCATCGACCTGGAACGCGTATGCCGACCTTCTGGCCGCTATCGGACCGTACTTCTCAAGCGGACCGAGAAGCCTTGTGGGCATGGACTGCTTTGGGTGCGGCCATGCCGTTGCCTGAAGGGCTTGTCGCCGACGCCGATGCCTATGACTTGGAGCCCGGTCAACGGCCTCTCCTTCATGGTTGTTCATTGAGTGGCCTTTCCGCCCGATGTCTTGCAGTCGGCACTCCCAAGCGCACTCACTATGCTTATGACCTTGAGCATCTTCAACTTCGGTGGCTTTGGCGGGGGGCTTTCCTTAATGTGGAAGGGACTTGGCGAGGACGGAATTTAGTGGAGTTAAGTCCCGCGGGAATGGACCATGTCGTTTTGGATTCCGCCTTCCCTTTTCAATTGCCCGGGGCTCCGAAGGCCGAACCCCATCTACTTGGATGGCGCCTCGATTCTGACGGTTGGCCACTTTTCCGGATTCAACTTGGCGATGTGGAGATTCAAGACACGATGCGGTCGCGCTGGACCGCCGGTGGTTCGGCTTTCGTTCGCACTCTGCGTGTCATCGGCGGGGCCGTGAACGTGAACTTACCTGCGGGAGATGGCGTTCGCTTGACACCCGCCTCATCCTTTCTTCTGCAAGATGGGGACTCCCAAGAGGTGGTTTACCAATGGTGATTTTTGCTCTCTCTTTTTTATGCATTCAAAATCAAGAAGCGGATTATTTTGAGGTCATTGACTTTGTGGCTCCAGAAGAAGTGGTTTTGGAGGTTGGTGGTCTTCTTCCTTTGGAAGACGCTCTCTTGATTGCCACTCGGCGTGGAGAAATCTGGAGAGTCGATGATGCTTTCGGTTCCAAGCCGATTTTTTCTCTTTGGGCCGAAGGATTACAAGAACCGCTTGGCTTGCTCGCCCATGAGGGTTGGATTTATGCCATGCAGCGTGGTGAGCTTTCGCGCATGCGTGACTCCAGTGGAGATGGCCGCATGGACGATTTGGAAACGGTTGCCGATGGTTGGCACCTGTCCGGCAATTATCACGAGTACGCCTTTGGGCCGACCTTAGCTGGTGACGGTTCTCTTTGGATGACTTTGAACAAACCTTTTGGAGGCGAGCCTTTTGGCCGCGCGCCATGGAGAGGATGGGCGCTTCGAGCTCAAGCGGATGGCTCTTGGGAAGGTGTTGCCGCTGGCCTTCGTTCGCCTGCTGGTGTGCGTGCTTCGCCCTGGGGCGAGGTTTTCTTTACCGACAATCAAGGCGAGTGGTGCGCAACGAGTAAGTTCACCGCCGTAGTGGAGGGTGGTTTCCACGGTCACCCTTGGGGTATCGATTCTTGTGATCTACCCTCAAGTCGGGTGCAACATCCCGGTGAAATCCCGGATGGCGGGACGGTAAACGAAGCCGCTGCGGCCGTGCCGGGCTATCAACTTCCTGCCGTTTGGATTCCTTGGGATTTGTTAGGTCGATCACCCAGTGATTTTGTTTGGGACACGGATGGAAATTTTGGGCCCTATCGCGGCCAAGTAATGGTTGGCGACCAGTATTCGGCCGAGGTGTTCCGCGTCTCTCTTCAAAAGGTAGCTGGGCGGTGGCAGGGTGCTTGCTATCCCTTACGAAAGGGTCTCAAAGCCGGTGTCTCGCGCTTGGCTTGGGCAAAAGATGGTTCACTCTGGTGTGGCATGACGACACGAGGATGGCCGAGCCTCGGTACTGCCACGGAAGGCCTACAACGAATTCGCTGGACCGGGAAAACTCCTTTTGAACTTTTGGAAGTGCGTGCCGTGCCTCAAGGATTCCAATTGCATTTCACCCTACCGGTGGACTCTGTATCAATTGTTCTCGAAGATTTGCACGTGCGTTCCTGGACCTACCATCATTGGTCCACCTATGGCTCGGGCCCAGTTGACGAGGCGGCGCACTCCGTTGAGGCGTTGAAACTCTCTGCGGACGGTACGCAACTCGACGTTACTCTTTCCGATTTCCGGCCTGGTTTTGTGTATGAAATTTCCGCACCCGGCCTCATCGCCCCTTCCGGCCAAACTCTTTTGCACGACACCGCTTGGTATACCTTGCTTTCGATTCCGCAAGAGTAGTTACAGTCTTCTCATGACTTATCCTGTCACTCCCGGCCACCACCTCGGCGATTTCGAACTCATCCGTGAATTAGGGAGTGGAGGAATGGGCACGGTCTGGGAAGCAGAGCAGGCATCGCTTGGTCGTCGAGTTGCGTTGAAGATTCTTGCACCGCACATTTCGATGTCGCCGACATCACTTCAGCGCTTTCAGCGCGAGGCCGAAGCGGGTGCACGCCTTACGCACCCAAATATTGTCGCGGTACATTCAGTAGGGGAGGCCGACGGTGCTCACTTTATTGCCCAAGAGTTAGTCGAGGGAGGTCGTTCACTCGCAGACCGCATCAAATCAGACCGTGACCTTCCGGAACTCCCCAAAGACTATTATCAAAAAGTCGCTGAGCTTTTTGCTCAAGTCGCAGATGCGCTCCAAATAGCCCATGACGGCGGCATCATCCACCGCGATGTCAAACCTGCAAACATTCTGCTCACCAAAGATGGGGAACCCAAGGTCGCCGACTTTGGTCTTGCGCAAGTCGAAGACGCTTTGGAGTTGAGTCGTAGCGGGGAGTTTGCGGGTACACCGTTTTATATGTCGCCAGAACAAGCTATGTCGAAGCGGATGGGCATTGACCACCGCACGGACATTTTCAGTCTTGGTGTGACTCTTTGGGAGGCGCTTGCGCTCCAGCGGCCTTTCGAGGGAGACAC
>JAPKBM010000061.1 GCA_026421205.1 Planctomycetota bacterium | reverse complement strand
CTTTTTAGGGCGGCCACTCGGCCGCCCTAAAAAGTGGCCTTAAAACTAGGAACGACCTCTATCTGCCCAAAGCAGCGCACACGGCGGCAGTGAATTCTTTCGTTCCCAAAGTTCCACCCAAATCACCTGTTGTCTTTCCGTCAGCAATGGCTTGACTAACAGCAGCACCCACCGTGCTTCCGATACCTCGGAAACCGGAATGTTCAAGCAACATGCCAAAAGCCAACAGCGCCGCAGAAGGATTGCACAATCCTTTCCCCGCAATATCTGGCGCCGTACCACCCGCAGGATCAAACATGGCCAGCGTAATATCCCCCGCATCACTAAAGGCATAGCTTGCGGACGCACCCAAGCCAATAGAACCAATCATTCCGCAAGCTGCGTCGGAAAGAAAATCACCATATTCATTAGGCGTCACCACCACGCGATAATCTTCCGGATTCATGATCAACTTTGCCAGCAAAGCATCAAACAATTCCGACCGATGCCCAATCTCTGGGTGGAGCGCTGCGACCCCTGCACACACTTCCTCAAACAAGCCATCGGTCGCCCGCTGAATCGTGTACTTGGACGCACTCACAACGTCGGCCTTCAAACGTTTCGCCAAATGAAACGCAAATTGCGCCGCATGGTAAGACGGCTTTCGCTCAATCACGCGCACGCTCACCGCCGCCTCCGTTCCAATGCGTCGGCCCGCGTCCTCATACGTGCCGCCGACGGCAATCCGAATAATATCCAAATTGACTTGGCCATCATGCCGCGTGACCACACCAGGAATGCTCCGCACGGGCCGGTGAATCACCGAAAACTCAAAGCGATCCCGAAGTACTTTATTAGGGCTTTCCTCGGCCGTCACCGTGGGGTATTTCATCGCCACGCCATGTTTCCGAATGGCAGCCTCCGCCTCTTCGTACGCTGCCGCTGCATCCGCATTACGTCGCTCTAGCGTCAAATCCACGGGATGAAATATAATATCTACCGGCAAACACTGTGCCAATTGATGCACTGATTCAGATAATTCGGCCGAGATTCCATCCCCGTGGAATTCCGCCAAATCAAGGGTTTCTTGGTGTGCCATGACCCCGCATTCTAAAGCATTCTCATTCGCCCCAGGGATGGTTATTCTTTCGGCATGAAAGTCGGCTTCGACATCCGCCCCGCCTTGTTTGATTTCGCTGGCATCGGCCGCTACGTTCGTGAGCTGGCCGTTGCTCTTACGGAACTCGAAGAAGGCGGCCCCTTCATGGAATTATTTGCTCCATCTTGGCGCGGCGGCCGACGGACTCCTGTGAAGCTAAAGACTGGGCGCTACCGCATGAACCGTGGCTTCCTTCCCGGCCGCATCATGAATCATCTTCACCGTATTCCTGGTTTAGACGCAGGCCGATTCCCTGCGAAGGTGGATGTCTTTCATTGGACAGATTTCACTTTTCCAACCGTGCGCTCCTGCGCCACAGTCATGACTTTACATGATGCCGCTTTCGCGGTTGACCCAACTTTTCACGGATGGGAAACGTCCAACTTATTGGATCGCGTGCGGAACATGCTGAACCAAGCCGACATCGTCATTGTCCCGAGCAAGCCGAGTCACGATGATGCGGAACTTCTTGGGGTAGAACCGCATCAAGTGCGCGTCATCCCCCATGGGGTTTCCCCGCATTTCCAACGCCCCGAAGAAACCCCTTTGAAAGACTATCTCCTGTCCGTCGGCACCATGGAGCCTCGGAAGAATTATATGCGGACTTTGCAAGCTATGGAAATTGCATGGGACAAAGACCTCGCGCCGAACTGGGTCATCATTGGCGGAGAAGGCTGGGATCACAAAGATTTTCTCCGGAAAATGGCGTCTTCGCGGCACAAAGATCGGATTCAGTGGATTCCCCGGGCTACGGATGAAGAACTCCTTCGCTACTATCAAGGCGCCCTTGCGTTGATTCACGCTTCTCTGCACGAGGGGTTTGGGCTTCCTGTCTTAGAGGCTATGGCATGCGGAACTGCGGTGGTCGTCAGTGATCAAACGTCCGCTGCGTGGGTTGCAGGAGATGCGGGCATGCGCGTGAATCCACGTGAAATTGATTCCATCGCGGAAGGCATTGAACGGATTTGCTCCGAAAACTGGTGGAGAAATCACGCGGCTAATGTTTTGCATCGCCGTGCACAAGATTTCACTTGGAAACAAACAGCAATAAAAACAGCCGAAGCGTACGCCGATGCGCAAGAAATATTTCTTAGCACACGCGGTTAACTGTTAACTCGGCGCAATCGTGCTGCTTAAGAACCGTACGCCAAGGATCACACCCGCCATCACGCCGACTGCGGCAAGATAAATAAGAAGGCGTACGAACATCGGCTGCTGGCTAAGGTCTCCAAAGCCGGAAGACCGAGGTCGCTGACGAAGTTCCGCCTTCATCCGGGAGCGTTCTTTTTCTACCGACGCCCGCGGTGCAAGTTCCCCCACCACATCCAACGCAAGCGAACCAACCGTGATGGAATCACCCGGTCGTAAAGCCAACTCTTTTTGCTTCCGACCATTTCCTTGAATGCCGTTGGAAGAATTCAAATCCACCAGCCAAAACCCGTCGGCGCGCTTCTCCACTTTGGCGTGCTCCCGAGAAACACTAGTGTCGTCAAGACACACATCATTGGAAGGCAAGCGGCCGAGGCTCAAACCCTCAGTCACCTCCCAAGTAGATTCCATTCCATGCAGACGCAGTTTCATGTGTGGAATTGTAGAATCTCCTGCATGGAGACCATTTTGGAACTCCTGGCGAACCACCCCGGGATTTGGGCCTTTGCGCTTTTGGTCCTTTGCGGGCTGGGCTTGCCACCTTGGTCTGAGGAAATTATTATCCTCAGCACGGGGTATTTCGTGGCCGAAGGCGACCTCACCTTGGTCCAAGCCATGCTTTGGTGCCTTGCGGGGATTCTCGCAGGAGATTCTGTCATCTACCTACTTGGGAGTCTTGTCGGCGAAAAAGTCTACGGCTGGCCCATTCTGAGCCGACATCTCAAGGACCCTGGGCGCCGACACAAGTTCAATCGCTTGTTTATTCGCCATGGGACCTCCGCGGTCTTTGCTGCTCGGTTCTTACCGGGATTTCGCATGCTGGCGTACTTCGTAGTAGGTAATCTCGGCATGCCCTATTGGAAATTCGCCCTGCTGGACGGCATTGGGGCACTCCTTAGTGTGCCCATTTCTGTCTATTTGGGCTATAAACTAGCTGCCAATCTTGAGGGTGCCATGGAAATCATGCACCGTTACCAGATTCCCCTTGCCATTCTGGGAGTTGTCGTGATTTTCGTCCTGCTCCGCCACGCTGGAACCCGTCGGAAGCAAAAGTTGGAGCAAATTCAAAGAGAACGCGCCCAAAGGGAATCGACACGCTAAAATATTCGGCTTAATACTCACGAAAACCCGTCAAAAAGTCGGTTTTCGAACCCCAAAAAATAAATACAGTGGACCAGATTCTTACCAATCTTCCTTGGATCGGAGCGGGCATAGCTCTTTTGACCGCCCTTCTGATTCAGCGCAAAGTCATGGCCGCCCCTGCAGGAAATGAAACCATGCAGAGCCTTGCCATTGCCATTCAAGATGGCGCGCGCGCTTTCCTTGTCACCGAGTACAAGCTCCTGACCATCTTCGTCATTGTTGCCGGTACCGGTCTTTACTTCTTGCCTGAAGGTGGTGGCCTCAACACCATGACCGCTTTCTTCTCTGGCGCCTTTGCTTCGGCACTGGCTGGCTGGATTGGCATGCATACCGCCACCCGCGCTGCCGTGCGGACCACCGAAGCCGCACGCGGAAGTCTCTCCGCCGCACTGAGCGTGGCCTTCAACTCTGGCACTGTCATGGGAATGACCGTGGTTGGCTTAGGCGTCTTGGGCATTGCTGTGTTCTTCTTGGGTCTGCATTATGAACTTCAAGAAGTTCTTGGCTTTAGCTTTGGTGCATCAGCCATCGCATTGTTTGCTCGCGTAGGCGGGGGAATTTTTACAAAGGCCGCCGACGTCGGCGCTGACCTTGTTGGAAAAGTGGAAGCAGGCATTCCTGAAGATGACATTCGTAACCCAGCCACCATTGCGGACAACGTCGGTGATAACGTGGGCGATGTTGCAGGCATGGGTGCCGATTTGTTTGAATCCTTTGTGGGTTCCATCATTGCTACCATGATTTTGGGGGCAGCGATGGGCGCCGAAGGAGTTGCCTTAACGGACCAACCTCTTGTTGTTCTTCCGCTCTCTTTGGCGGCGGTCGGCATTGTGGCTTCCATCGTGGGAACGTTCTTTGTGAAGACCAATGACGAGAGCAAAATTCACAGTGCTTTGTTTAACGGCATGATTGTGGCTTCCGTCATCTTGCTTGGCTTCGCGTACTACCTCACTAATATGGCTGGATATAATTACGGACCTAAGGAGAACATGGACTTGTTCTACTGCATCGCTGTGGGACTTGCGTCCGGTGTTACCATCGGCAAAATTACGGAGTACTACACAGCCATGGAATGCGCGCCCGTCAAGAATATTGCGGAGCAGGCGAACACAGGTGAAGCCACCACCATCATTGCTGGACTCAGCGTGGGTATGAAGTCCACGGCGCTTCCCGTTTTGGTGATTTGTGGAACGATCGCTGTTTCTTACGGCTTTTGTGGCACTTACGGCATTGCGTTGGCTGCAGTGGGCATGCTGTCTACCTTAGGCATTTCCCTCGGCGTAGACGCTTACGGCCCGGTTGCGGACAACGCAGGCGGTATGGCTGAAATGGCCGGCCTTCCACCGGAAGTCCGCGAGCGCACCGACTCACTTGACGCTGTAGGTAACACGACTGCGGCGATTGGTAAAGGTTTCGCGATTGGTTCGGCTGCGTTGACCGCATTGGCATTCTTCTCGGCATATGCCGCGAATGCCGGTGAAGTGGACCTGGGTATTGATAATCCAAATGTTGTCATTGGCATGCTCATCGGCGCGATGTTGCCGTTCTTGTTTGCCGCTATGACCATGGAAGCTGTCGGTAAAGCAGCGTTCGCAATGATCGACGAAGTTCGTCGTCAGTTCCGCGAAATCCCGGGCATCATGGAATACAAAGGCGAGATCGACGCTCCAAACCGTCCCGATTACGATGCTTGCGTTGCCATCTCTACCAAGAGTTCAATGCAGCAAATGATCATGCCTGGTGTGCTTGCGATTGGAGCCCCTATTCTTGTCGGAATGTTCGGCGGCGTAGTCATGCTTGGCGGCCTACTTGCAGGTTCGCTTGCTGCAGGCGTGATGATGGCTATCTTCATGTCCAACGCAGGAGGTGCTTGGGATAACGCGAAGAAGCTGATTGAAACTGGCGCGCACGGTGGCAAAGGTTCTGACGCGCACAAGGCTGCCGTAGTTGGTGACACAGTAGGTGACCCATTCAAAGACACGTCCGGCCCTGCACTCAACATTTTGTTGAAGCTCATGTCCGTAGTTTCTCTGTTGTTGTTGCCTTTCTTCATCGCATTCAACAGCTAGTTTTTCCATTGGCAACCACCAAAACAATCGTCGCGCCTCGTGATCTAGCAGAAAAGCTAGCGCACGAGGCGGACTCCATGAAAGGAGAGGACGTCGCCATTCTGGAAGTGGCCGACGTCCTCTTCATTACGGATTACTTCGTCTTGATTACGGCACAAACAAACCGTCAAAGCCGTGCCATTGCGGCGGCCTTGCAAGACATGGTAAAGCCCTTGATTGGGGAAAAAGGTCGGTTGGAAGGAGAGCAAAACTCAGACTGGATTCTTTTAGATTTTGACACCGTCATTGTTCACATCTTCACTCCCGACGCCCGCGAATTCTACAATTTAGAAAATCTCTGGGCAGAAGAAGAAAGCGCCAAGAGTGACGTGACGTAGAGACGTCGTTCCTAGTTTTATTGTCACTGCTTTTGAAAAGCCATAACGGCTTTCACCGAGCATCCCGCGCCACGCGCTCCAGCAAGTTTCGGCTAGCTCCACACCAGGCCTTTTGCATCAAAGCATAGCCCGCCGAAGAACTCACGCCAACGGCTCGAAATGCTTCTGCGCGCCTATAATTTTTCCAATAAACTAGTCCATGCAGTGCAACTTTCCGCGCCCTGCTCAGAGCAGCAACGGGCCGACCTCGGCGACGGAGACTCCAATCCGCCAAACCCTCCTGACGAAGAACCTTTTCCAAAAACAGGGATGCCGAAAGTGAAACTTCGGCCCTTCGAAAGAGGACAGCCATTCCGTCGGCCCCTACGTGCTGCCAGCCGGCATCCACCTTCCTGGCGACCTTATTGAGAAAGGTCCTCGTCCCCAGAGCCGGCTGAAGAGCCTTGTAGCGTCCCTGACGCCCTAACTCTTCCTTCGCCAAACCAAGTGCCGCTACGTCGGCCGAGCTCCACCCTGGCCGCCTCGTAAGCACAGCAGGGATATGCGGCTCTATGAACGAAAGGATATCTGCCGGCTTGCACGCAAATAATTCCTCGACAGCCTGTAAATCAACGAGCCCACCCTTACGGGCGTACTCCAGAGAGCTAGTCCAGGGTGATTGCAGGCCCTCAAGCGTTGCAACACCAGCCCGTAGAGGATTCGCCAGCACATAAGCCATCACCAGCGAAAGATAGGCCTCCTGATCCACCATGACGGAGTAATACCGGCCGGCCGTGATTCCGCCTCTCATGTGCAAGCGTTGATTCACAAAAAAGGCCAAGGCGCACAAGAATGACTTCATAAACTCACCCATGGGCTTTTCGCCGGCCCTGACCAACAGGTGAATATGGTTTGACATAGCAGCATATGCCAACAGACTCATATCTGCGCTCTCCAAAGCTCGACGCAAACAAGCTCGAAAGATTGTTCGGTCTGGATCAGCCTGCTGAATCAAATAAAGCGAGCGAGTGCAGCGCGAGACCAAATGATAAACCTGCCCTGGCACATGAATTCTTTGTTGCATCTCCATAAGCAGTAGACGTAATCAACTGAAATAGTGACAATAAAACTAGGAACGACGTTGACTAAGTGAAGACCAATTTGCGCTCTGGAAACCGCAAAGCTGCGAGCGCCGTACTCATGCCTGACCCTGCCCCCCGAGCCCGCTCCACATGTCGGTATCCCACGGAATAGTCCACGCACCATGCATTTTGATGGGGACCAAGGGGCGCCATCGGGTCCACCCCTGAAAAAAGATACGGGCCGCGCTTTACGGGCCGGTCATCCTCGGATAACGCGCGCCAGTAATGCCCAAAAACAACCGTGGTGGCGCTAACGTAATTATTCCACCACTTCACGCGCCGGACCTTTCTCTTCTGCCCACCGGCCCAAAAAGGCTCCTCCGCCCGCTCCTCCATCCCGGAGGTCAACACTGTCACCGGATTCACATTCTGCCGAAGAATATCCGCCTCTACCGTCCCCATCTCCGCCCCGGCCTGTCGAATGGCCTCCATCACTGGCGCCCGGCCTGCGCGGAAAGCTTGCAAGGCATTCCCCTCAAAGTGCCGCAACCTGTCCACCGCCGACGGCTCCCAGCACGCGTGCACGGCTCGAAACCCTGGTTGCTCCACCACCAAGGGAAATGTCAGAAGGCGCTCCGTTATCCAGGCCCGGTCCTCCGCCGTAGCTAGCACTTGTGGAATCAGCCCGCCCTCCCGCAGTTGCTGAGCGTTTCCGTAAAACCACTCATTGCCCTCCCGAGACTTCTCCAGCAACAAGTTCAATTCATGGTTCCCCAAAATGCAATAACCATGCTCCAGCCGGACCAAGCGCTCCACAAAACGGAATACGGCCAAGCTATCTGGTCCCCGATCCACCAAGTCCCCTAAGAATAAAAGCCGACGGCCAGCCGGATGCGTTCCATCCTTGGAATAACCAAGCAAAGCAAGAAGTTCTTGCAAGGCGGCCCACTCACCATGGACATCACCGACCACATCAAGAGGGCCTGCGGGAATACTCTGAACCAGCACGAGGGAAGTGTATAAAAAAGAAGAGGACCGTTCCGAAGAACGGCCCTCTTGTAGTTTCTAAGTTACCTTAGAAGTTTACGGACATGGT